>JAYRQF010000154.1:0-14544 GCA_041910735.1 Limnohabitans sp. | reverse complement strand
TCAAGACGGGCTTTGGCACGGGCGGCTGGCAGCTCTCAGCCCTCAAGTGGTGCGCCCGCGTGGCGACCAAGCCCATCATTGCCGACGGCGGCATCCGCAGCCACGGCGACATCGCCAAAAGCATCCGCTTTGGCGCCAGCATGGTGATGATCGGCTCGCTGTTTGCCGGCCACGAAGAGTCGCCGGGCAAGACCGTCGAGGTCGATGGCGAGATGTTCAAGGAGTACTACGGCTCGGCCTCGGACTTCAACAAGGGCGAGTACAAGCACGTCGAAGGCAAGCGCATTCTCGAACCCATCAAGGGCAAGCTGGCCAACACGCTCATCGAGATGGAGCAGGACGTGCAAAGCTCGATCAGCTATGCCGGCGGCAAGAAGCTGATGGACATCCGCAAGGTGAACTACGTGATCCTGGGCGGCGACAACGCGGGCGAGCACCTGCTGATGTAAGCCGCTGCGGTTGTGATGTATCAAGCCTGCATCTGGTGACAGATCGCAGGCTTTTTTTCATTCAGGCCAGTGCTTTGGCGGCCAGCACGCTGCCGCTCACCACGAGCAAAGCGCAAATGATCTGCCGCAAACGCGTCACCGGGACGCGGTGGGCCAGTTGGTGGCCCAACCAGACACCGGCCAAAGCTGGCGTGATCAACATCCACCAGCGCTGCCACAGTGCGGGCCCGGAGAGCCGTCCGTCACTGGCCATACCCGCCAACACCGTGAGCACGGCCACAGCCATCACCATCGGGATGGTGGCGCGCACCTGATGCGGGTCGGGCAGACGCCGCGCAAGCCATGCCACAACCACCGGTCCGGCGGTGCCAAACAGCATTTCGACCACGCCAATACCTGTGCCATAGACCACAGCCCAGTGTTCATGAAAAGGCCGGTGTGTCTGCCTTGTGTGCAAGGCGCGCAGGCCAACCACCGCCACGTACACGCCCAGAGCCAGCAAGGGCCAGCGGCTGTTCAGCTGGTGAGTGAGCCACAGACCCAGCAAGGTGCCGGTGACCATGCCCGGGAACAGCCGTCTCAGCTCGGGCCATTGCACCTGCCGCCAGTTCAGACCGCTGTGCATGAGCGATGCCGGCAGATCGAGCATCAAGGTCAGTGCAACCACCTCGGGCAAGGGCCATTGCCATACCAGCAGGGGGACGATGACCAACGCCGAACCAAAGCCCGTCAGACCCAGCACGGTGTAACCGGTGACCACCGTCAGCAGGGCAGGCAACAGCCCGGTCATGACGCCAGCTCCGGGCCAGAGCCGTCACTTTGGCCGAGCATGCGGACCACAAAATCGCGAAAGATCCGCATCACGGGCGGCTCGGTGCGTCCGGCCAGCGTGACCATGCCCAGCACAGCGCCCGCATCCAGACGGGGCAAAACCGAAAGCTGCACCAGCTCACCCCGCAACAGCTCCTGGCGTGCGGCCCCCAGAATGCCCAGGTAAATCGCGTCTGTCTGCTGCACGGTTTGCAACAGACTGGGAATTTCTTCGCACTGCAGGGTGGTCAACTCGCCCGGGTCGGCCATGGCACCGTAGCGGGCCACCAGTATCCGGGCCACCTCTTCTGACAGGGGGATCGAAGCCACCGGCCAGGACCGCAAAGCCTTGAAAGGCACCCCGTCGGGGTACTGCGCCAGCAAGGGATGGCCGGCGCGGCAGATCATGCCGGCGGGCATGTCAAAGGTCGGACCGATGCGCAGGTCTGCGGCAGGCACCACCCGGCGCACATCCACCACCAGGGCGTCAAGCGTGCGATCGCGCAACTGCTGCAGCTGCAGCTCGGTTGGCCCGCGCGTGACCGACACCTTCACGCCGGGGTGGTGATCCGCCATGTAAACCAGCCACGGCGTCATCAGCATGGCCCCCGGTCCCGAACCCAGCCCGACGCGGAGGCTGCCCATATGGCCTTGTTGCAGGAGCGCGGCCCCCTGCTTGAGCTCGGACGCCTCATGCACGATGCGCCGCGCCCGTTCCAGCACCGACTGGCCCAGTGGTGTCAGTTCATTGCGTTTGCCAATGCGGTCTACCAGCGCTCCACCCAGCTCTTCTTCGAGTGACTGGATGCTGCGGCTGAGCGCAGACTGGGTGATATGCAGCTTTTCGGCCGCCCGACTGAATGAGCCGGTGTCGGCCAGCGCCAGCCAATGTTCCAGGTGCCTGAGGTTCATCCATTCATTTTAAGAATGAAAATCATAGAAATAAGTCATTGGACACATGAAAATTCGCTTTCTACGATGCCACGATCGTTCTGATCCACAACACCATATCAAGGAGACCTTCATGAACTTCAAAACCTTTTTGGGTGGCCTGCTCATGGCAGCCAGCACAATCGGCACCGCATGGGCACAAAACTGGCCCAGCAAACCGGTCAGCCTCATCGTCCCCTACCCGGCCGGCGGTCCGTCGGACTTTTTCGCACGCAAACTGCAACCCGATGCCGCGGCCAGGCTGGGCCAGACCATGATCATTGAGAACATTGGCGGCGCCGGTGGCTCGATCGGTCTGAGCCGGCTGATCAACGCACCCGCCGACGGCCACCTGCTGGCCCTGGGCAGCCCGATGGAGCTGGTACTGGCGCCCATGGCAATCCAGGGTGTGAAATACAAACCAGAAGACTTCAGGCTGGTGGCACAGTTTGCCAGCACCACCACGGTTCTGGCCGTACGCAACTCGCTCAACGTCAAGACCGTGGACGAACTGCTCGCACTGGCCCGCAAGAACCCAGGCACCCCCCTGAGCTACGGCAGCGTGGGCGCAGGCTCGCTCTACCACCTGATCGGCGAGAAATTCTCGCAACTGACCAAGGTGGACATGCTCCATGTGCCCTACAAGGGGATTGCTCCGCTGCTGACCGACCTCATGGGCGGCCAGATCGACATTGCCTTCCTGCCACTGGCCGGCTCCATCCCGCAAAGCCTGTCTGATGGCAAGGTCCAGGGGTTGGCGGTGACAGCCAAAACACCGCATCCGCTGTTCAAACAGTTTCCGCCGATGGCCACCATGAAAGGTCTGGAAGCCATGGAATTTGACATCTGGGCTGGCGTTCAGGTACACAAAAACACCCCTGAGGCCGTGGTCAACACCCTGAACAAGGTCTTCTATGCGGCTGCCGAAGCGCCAGACACACGCAAGGCCCTCGAAGGCAGCGGCAACGCGGTCCTGGCCGCCCGCACACCGGCCGAACTCGCCCGCATCTACAACGCCGAAATCGAGCGTTACCGCGGCATTGCCCGCAGCATCAACCTGCAACCCCAGTGAAGACTGAAAGGCCCGTCATGAACGCCCCCCGCGAAGCTTTTGCCCACAAGATGATCGAAGCCCTGCAGGCGCAGGCCGACGAATTCATCGCAGTGCGCCGCGACATCCACCAGCACCCCGAGATGGGTTACAAGGAATACCGCACCAGCGACCTCGTGGCCGAACAGCTCGAAAAGTGGGGCTACCAGGTCACCCGCGGCCTGGGTGGCACTGGCGTGGTGGGACAGCTCAAACGTGGCAGTGGCAGCCGCACACTGGGCCTGCGCGCCGACATGGACGCGCTGCCCATCAACGAAGCCACCGGCCTGCCTTATGCCAGCTGCAACGTGGGCATCATGCATGCCTGCGGCCACGACGGGCACACCGCCATGCTGCTGGCCGCGGCCAAACACATCGCGCAGAACGTGCAGTTCTCGGGCACGCTCAACCTGATTTTCCAGCCGGCAGAAGAAGGTCTGGGCGGCGCCAAAAAGATGATGGAAGACGGCCTGTTCACGCAGTTCCCCTGCGAAGCGGTGTTTGGCATGCACAACATGCCCGGGCACCCGCAGGGTCATCTGGTACTGCGTGACGGCCCGATGATGGCCTCGTCCGACTATGTGACCGTCACCCTGGAAGGCACGGGTGGCCATGGCGCCTTGCCCCACCGGGCAGCCGACCCGGTGGTGGCCGGCTCGGCCATTGTGCTGGGCCTGCAAAGTATCGTGGCCCGCAATGTCGACCCCCAGGAGACGGCTGTCATCACGGTGGGTGCCTTCCACGCTGGCGTGGCGAACAATGTGATCCCGCAGCAGGCCACGCTCAGCATGAGCGTACGTGCACTCAACCCGACAGTGCGCGAACTGCTCGAAAAACGCATCACAGATCTTGTTCACGCCCAGGCGCAGAGCTACGGCGTGCAGGCGCATGTTGACTACCAACGCGGCTATCCGGTGCTGGTCAACCACCTGCGCGAAACCGACTTCGCCCGCGATGTGGCCGAGGAACTGGTAGGCACCGAACGCGTCACCCGTCAAGGCCGCGCGCTCACGGGCAGCGAAGACTTTGCTTTCTTCCTCGAAGAAGTGCCGGGCTGCTACCTGCTGATCGGCAACGGTGACAGCGAAAGCGACGGCCACGGCGCCTGCATGGTGCACAACCCGGGCTACGACTTCAACGACAGGAACGTGGCGATTGGCTCGGCTTACTGGTCCTTGCTGGTGGAGCGTTTCCTCAAGGATTGAGCACGCGGGGGTTCAGGTCAGCGCAATCAATTGCCTGGCCAATGCATGCAGGCGGTGCCCGGGCTCGGTGAGTGCGGTGACCACACTGAAGTGGTTGAGCCCGGGCAGCGCCGCGCACACCGGCACCACACGCCCACCCCAGACCTGGTGGATCAGTTCGTTGTGGCGCAGGAACTCGGGGCTTTCGTCCCCACCCACCACCGTGTAGAGCACCCGCCCCCTGGGTGCAGGCCACAGCGCCGGGCTGGCTTTTTTCACCTGCGCGGGCGTGATGCGCAAATCGCCCTGCACAAAGGGCGTCTTGCGGATGGGCTCCAGGTCGTAGAGGCCGGAGATCGACATGGCCTTGCGCACCAGGTCAGAAGGCAGGTCTGCACCCACCTGTTTCCAGTGACAGCCCAGCAGCATGGCCGCCAGGTGCCCACCTGCGGAATGGCCGATGACTGAAATGTTCTGGCGGTTGCCGCCGTGCGCACCGATGTGGCGCCAGACCCAGGCCAGCGCACGGCCCATCTGCAGCGCAATGTCCGGGATCGTCACCGGCGCGGTGTCGGTGCCAGGACACAAGGCGTAGTTGACCACCACCACGCAGGCGCCCATGTCCAGCAGGGGCGGCGCGACAAAGGAATGATCGGCCTTGTCCAGGCTGCGCCAGTAACCGCCGTGGATGAAGACCACCACCGGTGCGTCCGGTCGGCTGGCCGGGAAGATGTCCAGCGTTTCATTGGGGCCATCGCCATACGCCACATCCAGCACACAGCGGCGCTGTTGACGGGCTTGCTCCGAGCCGCCTTTCCAGCGCTCAAAGTGGTTGGCGAAGTCGGGCACCAGGGCCCGGTTGTTGTACATGCGGTCATGCCAGGCAGCGTCGCGGGTGGCCATGTTGTCTCCTGAGTGTCGGTGGTACCGCACATCTTGTCACAGCCAGACCGCTGGACATGCCAAACCCGCGACAATGGCCGGCACCTGAAAGCCCCATCACCATGAACACCGTCACCACCCCCCCCACCGTCGCCATCCTTGGCATTGGCCGCATGGGCCTGCCCATGGCCAGCCGCCTCTGCCAAGCCGGCCTCACTGTCCACGCCTGGAACCGCAACCGCGCCAAGGCCGAACCTCTGGCCGCGTTGGGTGCCACGGTGCATGACCACGCCCCCGATGCCGTGCGCCAGGCCGATATCGTCATCAGCATGCTGGAGAACGGCGCAGTGGTGGAAGATGTGCTGTTCGGTTTGGGCACCGTACAGGCCATGCGGCCTGGCACCCTGGTGGTGGACATGGCCTCCATCAAACCGGCCGAGGCGCGCGACCATGCGGCGCGTCTGGCGACCATGGGCCTGCGCCATGTGGATGCGCCGGTGTCGGGCGGAACCGTGGCCGCCGAAGCCGGCACACTGGCCATCATGGCCGGCGGTGACGCCGACGATCTGGCCCAGGCCCTGCCGGTGCTGCAGCACCTGGGCACCACAACGCATGTGGGCCCGCACGGGGCCGGCCAGCTGGCCAAGCTGGCGAACCAGATGATCGTGGGCATCACCATCGGCGCCGTCTCCGAAGCCCTGCTGATGTGCGTCAAGGGCGGCGCCGACATGGCCAAGGTGCGCCAAGCGATTGGCGGCGGTTTCGCCAGAAGCCGGATTCTGGAACTGCACGGCCAGCGCATGGTGGACCGCGACTTCGCGCCCCGCGCCACCATGACGGTGCAGCGCAAGGACATGCGCAACGCGCTCGACACGGCCGCTACCCTGGGCTTTCAGGCGCCGATCACCGAGCTGTTTGAACGCCTTTACAGCGAGGCCATCGACCACGGTCTGGCCGATCTGGACCACTCGGGCCTGTTCGTCGAACTGGCCCGGCGCAACGGCATGGCTTAAATCTTCAGCTCCAGCCGCAGCTGGATGTTCTGCCAGTTGCGGGCGGTGGTGCGGGCCGATTCGGTCTGGCCGTTGGCGCTGAAAGTCGAACCCGTCACATAGTCCAGCGGCGTCAGGTTGCTCACCGTCAGGCGCAGGCCAGCGGAGGGCGTCAGGCGCCAGAGGCCGTACACGTCCAGCACCCGCTTGGCGCCCTGGTAAGCCCATTGCTCCACCGTGCGGCGCGTGTCGTAGGCCGGGTTCCAGTTGAAGTTGCCGCCCACCGTGAGTGGCAGACTGCGCAGGCGGTAGTCGCCGCCCAGGTTGCCGGTGGAGCTGGGCTGCTGGTCCAGCCGGTTGTTGGGGCCGGGCACATCCTTCACATCGGAACGGAAAAAGCTGACGTTGCTGCGCACATCGATCGGCCAGGCCTCTGCAACCCACTGGTTCAGGCGGAACTTGGCTTCGAGCTCCACGCCCTGGGTGACGGCATCACCCACGTTTTCAGGTGAAGCAACGTAACGGCCACTCACTGGTTTGGTGATGTAGCGGATCAGGTTGCTGATGTTGCGGCGGAACACATTGGCGCTGAGCACCCCACCCTGCTCCAGGTAACGCTCGAACGCGATGTCAATGCCGGTGGCCAGTTCCGGCCGGAGGTCCGGATTGCCCGTGCGGTCGGGCTGGGTCCAGGTGTTGTCCCCCAGAGACGGCACATAACGCGCCACCAGCTGGTACAGGGAAGGTGTCTTGTAGCTGCGCGTCAGGCCCATGCGGATCTGGTCACGCTTTTGCGGATTGGGTTTGAACACCGCATGGATCAACGGTGTCCAGACACCGCTGTCGTTTTGTTTGAGAACGCCGTTCACCGTGCCTTCGGTCTGCAGGTTTTCGTAGCGAAGCCCTCCGTAGGCAGACCATTGCGAACTGATTTTGAACTCGTCCTGGCTGTAGATCGCCCAGCGTCGGGTACTGGCCTGCAGGTTACCGCCCTCGTCGGACACCGCGGCATTGCCTTCTTCGTTGCGACGCACCTGTTCGAATTCCAGGCCGCTGACGATCTGGTGACCACTGTCCAGTGCGCGCGTCCACTTGCCCGTGAGGTTGCTGCTGGTGTCGACAAAATTTTGGGTTTCAAAACCGTTGCACAGCAAACCACGCGCCACGGCGCAGTCCTGGGCCGCCCCGGTCTGGTCCATGCGGTAGTCGTAATTCGAGCGCCCCAGACCAAAGCGTGCTTCAAGCCGGTCATCGGCCGACAGACGCTGCGCCCACTGGCCGTTCAAACGTGCCATGGCAAACCGGCTGTCGCTGCGGGTGCTGGCGCTGTCGGACAAGGCCGGACCGCTGGTTGTGCGCACATTGATCCGCCCCTGGTTGTCGTACTCTGAATAGACCAGAAAAGGCATGAGCACCAGGCTGCGTCCCTCTTCGCCTTTCCACTGCAGCCGCGCGTTGGCATGCACAGCGCGGCGGTGGCCCAGGCTGCTGGCTTCACGCACGCGGTCCGGACGAACTGAATCGTCGGGGCTGAAATCGGTGACCGTGGTGCTCTCCTCCGGCCGGTAGTTGTCCATGACCGACAGCGTGAAACTGCCGGTGACCGCCTCGGTCTTGAGGTTGTGCACCCAGTTGACCTGGCTGGAAGTGTGGCCGTACTCGGAGCTGGCCGTGAGCTTGAGGTCGTCGGGCACACCCCGGCGTCCTTCGCGCAACACGATGTTGATGGTGCCGGCAATGGCGCGGGCACCGGTTTCGGCCGTGGGCGCACGCAGGATTTCGATGCGTTCGACCTGTTCGGGTGTGAGCTGGTCGATCGAGAAACCGGGCGGCATGCGTTCGCCATCGAGCAGGATCTGGGTGTAGCCATTGCCCAAGCCGCGCATGCGAATCGCGCCACCGCGTCCGGGGGCGCCCCCCATGGTCACGCCGGGCAGGCGCTTGAGTACATCGGCGATGGTGGCGTCGCCCTGCTTTTCAATCTCATCGCGGCCAATGACGATTTTGCTGGCCGTGGACTCGCGCCGCACTTCGGTGTCGTTGTCGCGGTTGCTGCGGATTTCGATGCGACCCAGATCGGTTACGCCGGGAGCGGTCTGCGCCCAGAGCGGAAGACTGGATGGCAAGAGGCCCGCCACGAGGCAGGCACGGACCAAAGGAAGTGGTGACAGGTTCAGGGCGTTGGACATGCCCCGATTTTGACAGCGCGGCGACCGGCGAGTTTGTAGCCCGGGTAAAGAGCCCGGGCAGCCACTCACTCGCCCGGTTTGAACAGGGCTGCGACCTTGCGTTTGGTCTTGATGTTGGCCGACACGCCCGGGCGGGTGGCAGGGCGCTGGCTCTCCCAGACCGGAGGCGCCTCCGAACTGGAAGGCTCGTAGGGTTTGTCGAAGAAGGGGTCACGCGGGACGGAAGCCGGGCGGAAACCACGGCGCTCGCGGGGCTCGCGCTGTTCACGCGGGGTGTCCAGCACATCACGCGGGTCTTCGTCGCGGCGACCGCGCGAACCGTCGTTGTAACGGCCACGCGGACGCTCGGCGTCCAGCTCGACCGGCTCGACCTCGATCTTTTTCTTGATCAGCTTCTCGATGTCGGCCACCAGGCGGTTGTCGCTGGGTGCCACCAGCGTCACGGCCAGACCCGAGGCGCCGGCACGGCCGGTGCGGCCAATGCGGTGCACATAGTCTTCGGCGTTGAACGGCACATCGAAGTTGAACACCGCCGGCACGTCCTTGATGTCCAGGCCACGGGCCGCCACATCGGTGCAGACCAGCAGGTTGACTTCGCCCTTCTTGAAGGCTTCGAGCGCTTTCAGGCGCTCGTCCTGGCTCTTGTCCCCGTGCAGCGCACCGGTCTTGAAACCGTCGCGCTCCAGACTGCGCGCCAGGCGGGCGCAGCCGAGTTTGCTGTTGGTGAAGATGAAGGCCTGCTGCAGACCGCGGTCGTTCAGCACCTTGCGGATCACGCGGCGGTTGTCGTCGTCGGCCGCGGCAAAGAAACGCTGCTCGACGGTCGAGGCGGTTTCGTTGGGTCGGGCCACCTCGATGGTGACCGGGTCCTGCAGGTAGCTGCCGGCCAGTCGCTTGATTTCGGGCGAGAAGGTGGCCGAGAACAGCAGCGTGGTCCGCTGCTTGGGCAGGTAACTCAGGATGCGCTGCAGGTCCGGCAGAAAGCCGATGTCCAGCATGCGGTCGGCCTCGTCGAGCACGACGTATTCGACCTGGTTGAGGACAACGTTCTTGGCCTCGATGTGGTCCAGCAGGCGGCCGGGCGTGGCGACCAGCACCTCGACGCCTTTTTTCAGCTCAGCCGTCTGCGGCTTCATGTCCATGCCGCCAAAAACCACGGTGCTGCGCAGCTGGGTGTATTTGGCGTAGAGTTTGATCTGCTGTGCCACCTGGTCGGCCAGTTCGCGCGTCGGCAGCAGCACGAGGGCACGCACGGGGTGGCGGGCCGGTGAGGTGGAGGGGTTTTCGTGCTTGAGCAGGCGCTGCAGAAGCGGCAGCGAGAAGGCGGCAGTTTTACCGGTGCCGGTCTGGGCCGCGCCCATGACGTCCTTGCCGGTCAGCACGACCGGAATGGCCTGTGCCTGGATGGGCGTCATGTTTTCGTAGCCCATTTCGGCCACGGCTTTGGCCAGCGTGGGGGCCAGCTCCAATTGAGAGTACGGGATGGTCATTGCCCTCTATTGTCGCATTTTGGACTTGCAAGGCGTTTTTGGCCCCTTCGGGGCAGGATCGACTGAGCCCCCTGCCCTCGCTCGTTCGTCATCCCAAGGCCTGACCTTGGGATCCATGGATTCCCCGGTCGAGCCGGGGAATGACATGAAAGGTGAACACCGGCCGGTGCCAAACGAAGCCAACAAAGTGGACCCGATAACTCAGGTCTTGGGCAAAGTCACCCCAACCTGACCCTGGTACTTGCCACCCCGGTCCTTGTAGCTGGTCTCGCAAACCTCATCGCTCTCAAAGAACAGCACCTGCGCGCAACCCTCACCGGCGTAGATCTTGGCCGGTAGCGGCGTGGTGTTGCTGAATTCGAGCGTCACATAGCCTTCCCACTCGGGCTCGAAAGGCGTCACGTTCACGATGATCCCGCAGCGGGCATAGGTGCTCTTGCCCAGACACACGGTCAGCACATTGCGCGGGATGCGGAAGTACTCGACCGTGCGCGCCAGGGCAAAACTGTTGGGAGGGATGATGCAGACATCGCTGTGGATGTCCACAAAGCTCTTCTCGTCGAAGTTCTTCGGGTCCACCACCGTGCTGTAGATGTTGGTGAACACCTTGAACTCGGGCGCACAGCGGATGTCGTAACCGTAGCTGCTGGTGCCATAGCTCACGATCTTCTGGCCGGCGGCGTTCTGACGGATCTGGCCCGGCTCGAAAGGCTCGATCATGCCGTGCTGCTCGGCCATGCGGCGAATCCACTTGTCGCTCTTGATGCTCATCGTGCGTCCTCTGATGTTTGCCCCGATTCTAGTGGGCGCCCCTCATTGCAGAAGTCAGCGCGAAATCTTGCCCACCACGCCCTGCACCAGCCAGTTCATATTCAGGATCTGCTCGTCGCTCAGGTGCTGGCCCTTGGGCAACACTTCCCTGCCCTCGTTGTCGGTGATCGGACCGGCAAACGGCACCAGCTTGCCGCTGCCAACGGCTTTTTGCAGACCCAACACCTCGTCCTGCACCTTTTTCGGCACTTTGGGGCCGAAATCGCCTACGCGGATCATGCCCTCCTTCACGCCACCCCAGACGCTGCCGCTTTTCCAGCTGCCGTCCAGCACTGCCTTGACGCGGCGGGTGTAGTAATCGCCCCACTGGTGCGTCACGGCGATGATCTGCGCGTCCGGGCCGACCTTGCGCATGTCCGAGTGGTAGGCCACGGCCATCTTGCCGCGCTCTTGCGCTGCGGCCATCACGGCGGTGGAGCCGGTGTGGAAAGCCACCACGTCCACGTCCTGGTTGAACAGGGTCATCGCCGCCTCGCGCTCACGCGGCGGATCGAACCAGGCGTTCAGCCAGACCACTTTGACGGTGGCTTTGGGGTTGACCGAGCGCATGCCCAGCGTGAAGGCGTTGATGCCCTGCAGCACCTCGGGGATCGGGAAACCGGCCACATAACCGGCCACGTTCGTCTGCGTCATGCGGCCGGCGGCCACACCGGCCAGGTAACGGCCCTCGTAGTAGCGGGCATTGGATGCCGAGACGTTGGCTGCTGTCTTGTAGCCCGTGACCGATTCGAATTTCACATTCGGAAATTCCCTGGCCACCTTGAGCGTGGGCTCCATGTAACCAAAGCTGGGGGTGAAGATGATCTGGTTGCCCTGGCTGGCCAGGTCGCGGATCACGCGCTCGGCGTCAGCGCCTTCGGCCACATCGGCCACAAAAGTCGTCTTGACCTTGTCGCCCAGCGCAGCCTCGACGGCTTTACGGCCTTCGTCATGCTGCTTCGTCCAGCCCGCCTCGGTGATCGGCGACACATAGACAAACCCCGCCTTGACCGGCGTGGATTGTGCGAAAGAAATGGGAGAAAAAAAACAGGCGGCCGCGAGCGCGGCTGCGAGGTTTTTGTACATGGTGTTCCTCTACATGGCCCCGGACATTGAACAAAACAAAACCCGCCGGGGCGCGGGTTTTGCGTGATTTTAACGGAGGCGCATCAGTCGTGTTCGGTGAAGCGCCCAAACACCTGCTTGAGCTCGTGCATCCAGCGGTGTTTGTCCAGTTCGGGCGCAAAGCTGGCCTCGATGCTGTTGGCGGCCAGCCGCCAGGCGTGCTGCGCATTCAGATGCAGCGCCGCAAAGGTCTGCAGGTAGTTGTCGAGCAGGTAGCCACCGAAGTAAGCCGGATCGTCGGAGTTGATCGTCACGCGCACACCGGCATCCAGCATCTGGGCAAGGTTGTGCTGCGCCAGATCCCTGAAGACACAGAGCTTGAGGTTGGACAGCGGACAGACCGTGAGCGGCATTTGCGTGTCGACCAGCCGCTTCATCAACACCGCGTCGTGGATAGCCTGCACGCCGTGGTCGATGCGCTCGACCCTGAGTTCGTCCAGCGCGCTCCAGATGTAGGCCGGCGGCCCCTCCTCGCCTGCGTGGGCCACCGCGTGCAGCCCCATCGCCCGGGCACGTGCGAACACGCGGGAAAACTTCTCGGGCGGGTGCCCGACTTCACTCGAATCTAGCCCGACGCCAATGAATTGCTCCCGCCAGGGCATGGCCTCTTCCAGCGTGGCCAGCGCGTCCTCTTCGGACAGGTGCCGCAAGAAGCACAGGATCAGGTCGGCGCTGACGCCCAGTTTGGTGCGTGCATCTGCACAGGCCCAACTCAGCCCTTCCATCACGGCCTGCATCGGCACACCCCGGGCGGTGTGGGTCTGCGGGTCAAAGAAGACTTCGGCCCGCACCACACCATCGGCCTTGGCTTTTTCAAACCAGGCCCAGGCCATGTCGTAAAAATCCCTGTCGGTCTGCAGCACGCTGGCGCCGGCGTAATACAGGTCCAGAAAACTCTGCAGGTTGGTGAAGGCATAGGCCGCTCGCAGGGCCTCGACACTGGCGTAGGGCAACTCGACACCGTTGCGCCGGGCCAGCGCGAAGATCATTTCGGGTTCGAGCGAGCCCTCGATGTGGATGTGCAACTCGGCCTTGGGCATGGTCCGCAGCAGCTCGGGCATGCGATGCGGGGCGACGGCGTGGACCTTGAACATCATGCGCTCCTGAAGTCGTGACTGGCATGTTACGCCGACAGCCATGCAAAAGGGCTGCCTGACGCAGCCCTTTTGCATCCGTCAGACGGACATCACTTGCCGCTGGGGATCTTGCCTTCCACGCCCTTGACATAGAAGCTGATGCCGCCCAGGAACTTGTCGTCGGCGACAGCATCTTTGGCCAGCACTTCCTTGCCGTCCTGACCCACGATCGGGCCTTTCCAGATCACGAAGCTGCCGTCTTTCAGACCGGCCTTGACGTCGTCAAGCTTCTTCCTGGCGTCTTCGGGCACGTCAGCGGCCACGGACACGAAATCGATGGCGCCTTCTTTCACGCCCCACCAGCTCTGGCCGGTGCTCCACTTGCCTTCGAGCGCGTCACGCACGGCCTTGATGTAGTAGGGGCCCCAGTTGATCACTGCCGAACCCAGGTGGGCTTTGGGGCCGTAGGCGGTCATGTCGCTGTCCCAGCCGAAAGCGCGCTTGCCCAGTTTCTCGGCGGTCTGCAGCACGGCGCTGGAATCGGTGTTCTGCATCAGCACGTCGGCACCACCGTTGATCAGGGCGGTGGCGGCTTCGGTTTCCTTTGGCGGGTTGAACCAGTCGTTCACCCACACCACCCTGGTCTTGACCTTGGGATTGACCGACTGGGCGCCCAGCGTGAAGCTGTTGATGTTGCGGATCACCTCGGGGATCGGGATCGAGGCCACCACGCCCAGCGTGTTGCTCTTGGTCATCTTGCCGGCCACGACACCGGCCATGTAGGCACCTTCGTAAGTGCGGCTGTCGTAGGTGCGCATGTTGTCGGCGGTTTTGTAGCCGGTGGCGTGTTCAAACTTCACATCCTTCATGTCGGCTGCGACCTTGAGCATGGGCTCCATGTAGCCAAAGGTGGTGCCGAAGATCAGCTTGTTGCCCTGACCAGCCATGTCGCGGATCACGCGCTCGGCGTCGGCACTTTCGGGCACCTTCTCCACAAACGATGTCACCACCTTGTCGCCAAACTCTTTCTCCACCGCCTTGCGTCCGTTGTCGTGCGCAAAAGTCCAGCCACCGTCACCCACGGGGCCGACGTAGGCAAATGCGATCTTCAGGGGCTCCGCCTTCGCCGGTGCGGCCGCAGGCGCTTCGGCCTTGGGCTCTTCCTTTTTGCCACAGCCAACCAGGGCTGCTGCGGCCACAGCGGTCAGGGCCGCCAGCTTGATGACCGAACGCTTGGAGAAATCTGTCATGTCAGTTCCTTTGCGAGTGAACAAGAGGGTTGAAGAAAAAAGCATTATGAGCCCGGATGAAACGCCCGCCCCAGCGAGGCCGGCATGTTCACCCGGATCCAGGTCGGGTTGCGCGAGATCAGCGCCAGCACCACGATGGTGGCAACATAGGGCAAGGCCGACAAAGCCTCGCTGGGCACCTCGACGCCGGCGCCCTGCAGATGGAACTGCAGCATGGTCACGCCCCCGAACAGGTAAGCCCCCAGCAAGACGCGTGCCGGGCGCCAG
>JAYRQF010000153.1:0-3855 GCA_041910735.1 Limnohabitans sp. | reverse complement strand
GGCGGCTTGCTGGCGCCCACGCTGGCCAAGTCCTTCCTCAGCGAACAGCTGACCCGGGTGCTGGGCCGCGAGGTATCGATCGACAAGGTCAGCATCTCGCCCCTGAGCCTGTCGACCCGCATCGACGGCCTGTCGGTGAAAGACCGTGCGGGCGGCGAGCAGATGGGCTTTGGGCAGCTGGACGTCAATTTCTCGGCCCTGTCGATCGCCCAGGCTGCCATCGTGGTCGACGGGATCCGCCTGCAATCGCCCCGCATCGCGGTCACCCATCTGGGGGACGGTCGCTTTGACGTGTCGGACCTGCTGGACAGCTGGCTGACGGACAGCGGGAAAAGCACCTCGTCCCTGCCGCGCTTTTCGCTGAACAACATCCAGATCAGCGGCGGCCAGTTCGTGCTGGACGACCGCCCCAAAGGCGTGAGGCACACAGCTGAATCGGTCAATTTCAGCCTGCCCTTCATCTCCAGCCTGCCCGGGAAGATGGATATGTTTGTGCAACCGGCCTTTTCGGCCGTGGTGGACGGCGCCAAAGTCACGCTGCGGGGACAGGCCAAGCCTTTTGCCGCCTCACACGCCAGTTCGCTCGAACTGCAGCTGCAGAATCTGGACCTGTCTGGGCTGCAGCCTTACATGCCCGCCAGCGTCCCTGTTCACCTCAAAGCTGGCCAGCTCGCCACGGCCCTGAAATTGGACTTGACCCGGAACGCAGATGCCTCGCCCACCATCGGCCTGAGCGGCACCGCGCAGCTGTCGGGGCTGGCACTGACCGAAGCTTCGGGCGCGCCATGGCTGGCGCTGGACCGGCTGGAGCTGGCACTGGACCCTACGGACCCGCGCCAAGGGCTCTGGCAAATCGGGCAGATCGACCTTGGGGGCTTGAGCACGGGCCAGAGCAAGACAGGTTCGCCACTGAAGATCGACCAGTTGCTGGTCAGGAAGGTCCAGATCGACCTGCCCAAACGGCGCGTGGACGCCGAAGCGGTGCAGGCCACGGGCGCGCATGCCCGCCTTGTGCGCTCACCGCAAGGTCAGCTCACATGGATCAACTGGCCCCAAGCCGCTTCGTCCGCTTCGAGGCTGTCCAATGCGTCAGCGGACGGTACAGCGTGGGTGGCAAGGGTCGGCCGTCTGGCGCTCGAAGCCTCCAGCCTGCATTTCGAAGACCGCAGCATCTCGCCCGCTGCGGTGCAGGACATCGGGCCGCTCAGCCTGGGCGTGGACAATCTGGACAGCTCACCCGGGCACCCCAACGCTTTCACGCTGGCCGCCGCTGTCAACGGGTCTGGCGCGCTTCAGGCCCGGGGGACACTGCAGCTGCAGCCGCTGGCCTTGCAGCTCCAACTCGATGCCCGGGCCTTGCCCGTGTCGCCCCTGCAGGGTTACCTCAGCCCCTACCTGAATGCCACCATGGTGCAGGGCCTGCTTTCGGGCGCGGGAGCGCTGGACATCCGCCATCCCCATGGCGCCATCGCCGCCGGCTACAAAGGAAGCCTCACGCTGGGCCAGTTCAGCGCCGCCGACCCGGCAGGCAACCCCGATTTCCTGAAGTGGAAGTCCCTGTACATCGGCGGCATTGACTTTCAGTCCGCCCCTGCCCGGCTGAACATCGGAGAAACGGCCCTCTCCGACTTTTATGCCCGGTTGATCCTGAGCCCGCAAGGCCGGCTCAATCTGGCCGACATCATCCGCACCCCGGCCAGCCCTGAGCAACCTGGTGCCGGCAGCACGCCGCCCATGCCCATCCAGATCGCCAAAGTCACACTGCAAAACGGTCAGGTGAATTTCTCGGACCGCTTTGTGCGCCCCAACTACACAGCCAACATCACCCGCCTCGGCGGCCGTGTCGAGAACCTGTCATCGGCCGCAGACAGCGTGGCCGATCTGGACCTGCGCGGCAGCTACGCCGGCAACGCCCCGGTGCACATCTCCGCCCGACTCAACCCCTTGGCGCAAAAGAAATTCCTCGACCTGCAAGCCGAGGTCTCCAGCGTCGATCTGGTCGATTTCTCGCCCTATTCCGGCAAATACGCCGGCTACAAAATTGACAAGGGCAAGCTGTCCCTGAACGCCAGCTACAAACTGCAAGACCGCCAGCTGACGGCCGAAAACCGTGTCTTCATCGACCAGCTGACCTTTGGCGAGAAGGTCGAAAGCCCGGATGCCACCCAGCTGCCGGTCCATCTGGCGATCGCACTGCTCAAGAACAACCGCGGTGAAATGGACCTGCACCTGCCCATCTCCGGCTCGCTCGACGATCCGCAGTTCTCGATTGGCGGCCTGATCTTCAAGGCCATCGCCAACCTGTTCGTCAAGGCCATCACCGCCCCGTTTGCAGTACTGGGCTCGATCTTTGGCCACGGCGAAGAGTTGTCCAACATCACCTTCGAGCCGGGGCGGTCCAGTCTGGAGCCGGCCGCCCTGCAAAAGCTGGAGGTGCTGGCCAAAGCGATGCGCGAGCGCGAAAGCCTGAAGCTGGAGATCACCGGCAGCGCCGACCGGGCCAGCGATGAAGAAGGGCTGCGGCGGGCTGCGCTGGAGCAGGCCATGCAGGCCGAAAAGCGCAAGGACCTGAGCGGCCGCACGCGCGAGAGCCTGTCGGAGCAGGACCTCAAGATCACCGACAGCGAATACGCCACCTACCTGAAGCGTTCCTGGCAGCAGGCCCGCTTTCCCAAGCCCCGCAACCTGATCGGCCTGCCCAAGGATTTGCCGCTTCAGGAAATGGAAAAACTGATGCTGACAAACCAGTCCGTCACCGAAGACGAGCTGCGCGCGCTGGCCACGGCCCGGGCGCAGGCGGCGCAAAACTGGCTGGTGGAACAGGGCCAAGTGCCGCCGGGGCGGATATTTCTGTTGCCGGTCAGGACAACCACGGCCTCTGGCGGATCGCCCGACGCCGGCGGCAGCCGGGTGGGTTTCTCGCTGCGTTGAGCGGCACCCGGTCCGTTCAGCGGTCTGTACCACCCAGCAGCCAGGCCACCAGCTCCTTGTGTCCCGACACACCGAGTTTGCGGTACAGGCGTTTGGTGTAGGTCTGGGCGCTGGCCGCGGTCAGGCCCAGACGTTCGGCCAGAGCGGCGGTGGACAAACCCTGCAGCAGGCCGCGCACCACGTCTTCGTCGCGCGCCGTCAGGCTGGCGGCACTGGCAGGGCCGCGCAGCGCCAGCCGGTCCATCATCAGCGCCATCAGGTCGCTGCCCAGCACCTGACCGGTGTAGTGCAGGCGCACCGCCTGCACGATCAGCGGCGCCAGCGCCTGCACGGTGGCGAGTTCCCGCTCGCTGAACAGGCCATGCTCCAGCCCACGGTACAGGTTGACCGACAGCCAGCGCCGACCCTCGTGCAGTGACAAAACCGCCAGCCGCTCGCTCACCTGCGGCAAGGTGTAGCAGGTCTGGCGGTACTCGGGGTGCTGCACGTCGCTGGCGGCCTGCCGGTGCAGCACGATGTGCGGGCGCTGCGGCGGCGCAAGGCGGGCAGCGGCTTCGTGCGCCTGCATGGCTTGCTGCGCGCCGTCGAGCCTGTAAAAGCGCTGCACATAGGCCTGCGAAATGTCGGGCAGTTCACGCGTGCGCGCGCGGTCGCCCACGGCCACTGTGCGTGGCCGCCCCGTGCCTTCGAATGAAAAAATGGTGCACTGCGCCAAGGGCACCAGCGGCCCCAGCAGGCGCAGCACTTCTTCGGCCACGGCGTGGCGGTCAGACAGGCCCAGCTTCTCCAGCAAAGCCGTCACCTGCGTCAAAGGCAAGCCGGGCATGTTGGCGCCCAGCGGCGGGCAGACCCAGAAGGTGCTGGCGGGGGTGACGGAGGGCTGCTCGCTCATGCCCGGATGGTAGCGGCACAGCTGCAGCGCTC
>JAYRQF010000152.1:0-4149 GCA_041910735.1 Limnohabitans sp. | reverse complement strand
TCGGCATCGCCGTCTTCGCCGCCGTCTTCATCGGCATCCTTCTCCTCGCGTCCCTGTTCAAGGGCCACCTCGGCGAGAAGATCCAGGCCGCCGCCTTCGTCGGCCCACGCACAATGGTGGCGCACAACGCGGCCTTTGACCGGCAGTTCTGGCGCAGCGAGCTGGCGCACTGCGGTCTGACAGCAAGCAACGACTTTGCCTGCACGCTGCTGCTCTCGCGCCGGCTCTACCCCGACGCACCCAACCACAAGCTGGGCACGCTGGCGCAATGGTTTGACTTGCCGGTGAGCGGTCGCGCTCACCGGGCTCTGGCGGACGCCGAGGTGGCCGCGCACCTGCTGGCGCGCATGCAACGCGATCTGGAAAAACGCCATGACTGCCCGGCTGTGGACGCCGCGCTGCTCATGGCGCTGCAGCGCACGGCCAAACACCAGGTGGGCGCATTTTTGCGCCAGCAGCTCAGCCCAGCGCCGGCCCGTTGATCGCTGCGAGGTAAGCGTCGCGTGTCTGCGCGCTCACGCCTTCGAGCGCCTGCTCGTAGCGGGTCTTGTGCTGGGCCAGCATGCGCGCCGACGCGATGGTTTTACTGCGGCAAAACCAGTGGCAGCTGTGCTGCATCAGGAACATCTCGGCCATCAGGACAAAAGCCTTGTCGCGCGGCGAGAGGCCGGCTTCATTGCGCACCACACGGTCGATGCCATCGGCATGGATCTGCAGGACACGGCGGGTGTCGAAGGTCGATTGCGGCAGCACCCTGTCGATGACGGGCAGTGCCCACTTGAGGGTGCGCGCCTGCGGAGCGGGCACCTGCGCGAAAGATCGGGCCAGGTCCTGGAACTGCCGGGCCAGCTGTTCCTCGGCGGCCTGCTGCAGTTGCCAGACCTGTTCCTGCCGCACCGGATCGCTTTCACCCAGTGCGCGCATGTAGGCCTCGGTGAGCTGCTGCATCAGCCGCTCGATCTGGAAGGGCTGCAGGTGGCTGGCCAGCAAAGCGGTACGCGCACGCCGGCTCTGGTTGTTGGCCCAGTGCAGGGCAAAACCGGCTACGGCCAGCAGGCTGAGGATTTCGAGGGTATCCAAGGCGGTAAACAGATAAAAGTGTCAGCCCTGCCAAAACGGTGGGTGGGCCATGCCCTGAAGTGTATTCAGTCCCGCGGCCGCTGCGGTTTTGGAGTGCCGCCTCTAAAGTGCGGGTTTTCCCTTGTCATGGGTGCACGGTCGTGGTGCAATTGCTGCACTGCAACAAACTTCCATTTCTCCAAGGAAACCACCATGAACAACTTCAACGCTGAACAATTCGCCGCTGCCAGCAAAGCCAACCTGGACGCCGTCGCCGGCCTGTCGCAAACCGCTTTCGCCGGTTTCGAGCGCGTGGTCGAACTGAACCTGGCCGCCGGCAAAGCCGCCGTGAGCGAGTCTTTCGCCAACGCCCAGACCCTGCTGTCTGCCAAGACCCCCCAGGAACTGCTGGCCGCTCAAGCCGCTCTGGTGCAGCCCGCTTTCGAAAAGTCGGTGTCCTATGGCCGCCACCTGTACGACATCGCTTCTTCGACCAGCGCTGAACTGAGCAAGGCCGTGGAAGTCAAGGTCGCCGAAGGCCAGGCCGCTGTGAAGAACGTGGTGGAAGCCAACCTGAAGAACGCCCCCGCCGGTTCCGACGCCGCCGTGTCCGCTTTCAAGACCGCTTACGAAGCCAGCCAAACCGCTGCCGAAACCCTGCAAAAAGTGGCCAAGCAAGCCGCTGAAACCGCTCAGGCCAACCTGAAGGCCGCTTCTGCCCAGGCCGAAGCCGCTGTCAAATCGACCCTGAAGGCTGCCAAGGCCAAGTAATTCAGATGGTGTGCGCCGACAATGTCGGCGTCGCCCTGAACCCAAAGGCGTCTTCGGACGCCTTTTTCTTTTGCTGCTCACCCATGTCCGACGTTTTTGTCCAACCCAGCGCCCCGGTCCTGCAGATTGCGGATGGCGTGGCCACCCTCACCCTCAACCGCCCGGCCCAACGCAACAAGCTCGAAAACGGCGACCTGCAACAGCTGCTGGAGCACTTTGACGCCGTGGAGCGCGACGCCAGCGTGCGCGTGCTGGTGCTGACCGCCAACACCGCGGGCCAGCCCAAACCGGTGTTCTGCGCCGGTTTCGACATTGGCGGCTTTGACGAAAACGGACACGGCTCGACCTTCTTCGAGCAGATCCCGGACAGGCTGGCCGGTCTGCGCCCGGTGACGGTCTGCGCGCTCAACGGCAGCGTGTACGGCGGCGCCACCGACATCGTGCTGGCCTGCGACCTGCGTGTGGGGCTGGATGGCATCGAATGGCGCATGCCCGCCACGGCGCTGGGCCTGCACTACTACCCCAGCGGCCTGCAGCGCTATGTGAGCCGCTTTGGCGTGCTGGCGGCCAAACGCGCCTTTCTGACGGCGCGGCCCTTCAGCATGGCGCAGCTGCAGGCGCTCGGCTTGTTTGAGGCGGTGAGCGATGCCGCCGGCTGGGACACAACCCTGAACGCGCTGGTGCAGGACGTGCTGGCGCTGGCCCCGCTGGCGGTGCAGGAAACCAAACGCTCGCTCAATGAGATCGCCAGCGGCGACTACAACGAGCAGCGCCTGCGCGAACGCGAGCACATGAGCTGCGCCAGCGCCGACTTTGCCGAAGGCCGGGCCGCCTTTGCCGCGCGGCGCCAGCCGGTGTTCACGGGGCGCTGATCAGCCCAGTGGCTGGCTGGCGCACCAGAGGATGGCCGGGTAGGTCGTCATCCAGGCCCAGAAAAAGCGGTTGAGCCCGAAATGGCGGAACACCAGAAAGTGGAAAACGCTGGCCACCGCGCAAAACAGGGCCGCCAGCCGCACATCGAGCAGGGCCAGCGGGAACAGGCCTTCCCAGACGGTGAAAGTCCAGCTGATGCCGCGCGCAAGCCAAGGCTTGCGGTAAGCGCTGTCGGGGGCCAGTGGCCCGTAAATACCCGTGTCCAGAAACTGTGGCAGCGCGCGTCCACTGCGCCAGGACGGGTGCAGCAACTTGACCCAGCCGGACATGAAGTACGAGGTCAGGGACTGCAGCGTGACGTACCAGAGCCCCGCACGCCAGCCGACATCCATGCCTTTGAACGCACCGACGGCATGTGCCATCAGCAGGCCCGTCAGGCCCACCAGCGTCATGAAATCGCTGCCGCCATTGAAGGCGCCGCGCCAGCGCAGCAGCAACACCAGTGCAATCGCAAACAGCAACACGGCCCCGCTCAGGCCCAGACCACCCGACATCAAACCAATGGCCAGCGCCAGCCGCAGCACGATCAGGATGCGGTAGCTGCGCGGCGTGAGCAGCACATCCAGCAGGGCGCGCACACCGCGCGGACGCTCGGGGATTTCCTTGCGCAGGATGGCCCAGTCGTTGACCCGGTCCAGCGCCGGGATGCGCAGATACTCGATGCACTGCAGCGCCAGCGAAAAGCCCAGCAGCAGCTCGAAAGCGCGAACGGCCAGATTCAGTGCCATGTGGCCAGCACCGGGGACTGCAGCACCAGCTCGCTGCTGGCAGGCACGCGTTCGTTTTCCAGCAGCGCGTCCATGCGCAGCTCGAACTGGAAATGCGGCGCATCGGGTGATGGTGCAGACAGAATGGGCACCTCACCCCAGCGGCCGCCGCGCACGGCCTCGTGCGCCAGACGGGTGACGAGCTGGTAAGTGGCGCGTTCGCGGATGTCCCCACCCTCGGGCAGGTCCTGCACGTCGCTCCAGAGGTGGTCCACCAGGTTCTGGTGGTTCAGCGCCAGGTTCACCACCGGGTTGTGCAGCACATGGCCTGCGCGCCAAGGCATGCGGGCGTACACGCGCTGCCAGTCACCCCACGCACCGTCCCTGCCTTGCGCACGCACGTACAGGCGCGGCGCTTTGCCGGCCGCGTGGTAGAACTTCCAGTTGGGAAAGAAGGCCCGAAAGAAAAACAGCCACGGGCCCTGCACCAGATGCCGGTGCCTGCGCAGGCCAAACAAGGCCAGCCACACAAAATACACCCCGACCAGCACCAGCGTGATCAGGGTGAAGGCGGTCATCAGTCTGCCGCGCGCTTGGCCAAAATTTCGAAGGCTGGCAGCGTCTTGCCTTCCAGCACTTCCAGGAAAGCGCCGCCGCCGGTGGAGATGTAGCCCACCTG
>JAYRQF010000151.1:0-12580 GCA_041910735.1 Limnohabitans sp. | reverse complement strand
TCGCCGCACAGGAAACCCGCTCCACCTGCCCCTACTGCGGTGTAGGCTGCGGCGTCATCATCGAATCGCGCGGCACGCAGATCACGGGCGTGCGCGGCGACCCCGACCACCCCGCCAACTTCGGACGCCTGTGCACCAAGGGCCAGTCGCTGCATCTGACGGCGGCCCCACAGGTCACCCAGCAAACCCGGCTGGTCACGCCTCAGTGGCGCCCGGTGCGCGGTCAGGCACCGCAGGTGCTGGATTGGGAAGCCGCCACCGACATGGCCGCCGCGCGGCTGGCCGCCATCGTGCGCGAGCACGGTCCCAACGCCGTAGGCCTGTACATCTCGGGCCAGCTGCTGACCGAGGACTATTACGTCTTCAACAAGCTGGCCAAAGGCCTGCTCGGCACCAACAACATCGACAGCAATTCGCGCCTGTGCATGAGCAGCGCGGTGGCCGGCTACAAGTTGACGCTGGGCGCCGATGCGCCACCTGCCTGCTACGAGGACATTGCGCAGGCACAGTGCCTCTTCATCGCCGGCAGCAACGCGGCCTGGGCACATCCCATCCTGTTTCGCCGCATCGAAGACGCCCGCCGCGCCAACCCTGATCTGAAAATGGTCGTGGTGGACCCGCGCCGCACCGCCACCGCCGACATGGCCGACCTGCACCTGCAGATCCAGCCCGGCACCGATGTGATGCTGTTCCACGGCCTGCTGCACATCATGATGCGCGAAGGCTGGACGCAGCCGGCCTACATCGCCGGGCACACCAGCGGCTTTGAAGCCCTGCTGGCGCTGGTGGCCGAGCACACGCCCGAGCATGTGGCACAGATCTGCGGCATTGCCATGGATGACCTGCTCACGGCCGCACGCTGGTTTGCCACCGGAGCCAGCGGCGACCCTGTCCATCCTGCTGCCACGCTGAGCCTGTATTGCCAGGGCCTGAACCAGTCGAGCAACGGCACCGCCAAGAACGCGGCCCTGATCAACCTGCACCTGGCCACCGCGCAGATCGGCAAACCCGGTGCCGGCCCGCTCTCGCTCACCGGCCAGCCCAATGCCATGGGTGGGCGCGAAGTCGGTGGCATGGCCAACCTGCTCTCGGCGCACCGCGACTTGGCCAACCCGCAGCACCGCGCAGAAGTCGCAGCCTTGTGGGGCGTGCCCGAGGTGGCAGCCCAGCCCGGCCTGACGGCGGTGGAAATGTTCGAAGCCGCCGCCGATGGTCAGCTCAAGGCCTTGTGGATCGCCTGCACCAACCCGGCCCAGTCCATGCCCGACCAGAAGACGGTGCGCCGCGCTTTCGAGCGCGCCGAGTTCGTCATCGTGCAGGAAGCCTTTGCCACCGCCGCCACCTGCGATCTGGCCGACCTGCTGCTGCCCGCCACCACCTGGGGCGAAAAAGAAGGCACCGTGACCAACAGCGAACGCCGCATCACGCGCGTGCGCGCCGCCGTGCCGCCTGCGGGTCAGGCCCGCCACGACTGGCAGATCGCCTGCGCCATCGGCCAGCGACTGGCCACGGCACTGGATCGCCCACAAGACGCGCGCCTGCTGGACTACGCCAGCCCCGAGTCCATCTGGAACGAGCACCGCGAGAGCACGCGCGGGCGCGACCTCGACATCACCGGCCTGAACTACAGCCAGCTGGAAGAGGCCCCGGCCCAGTGGCCCATGCCCGAAGGCGCCACGCAAAGCCAGTCACGCCTGTACACCGACGGCCGCTTTGCCACGCCCGACGGCCGTGCACGCTTTGCCGCCGTGCGCTGGGAACCCGTGGCCGAAGAACGGGTCTCGCAGTTCCCCTTCTCGCTCACCACCGGCCGCCTGCGCGACCAGTGGCACGGCATGACCCGCACCGGCAACGCCGGCCGCCTGTTCGCCCACAGCCCCGAACCCTGCGTGCAGCTGCATCCCCAGGACCTGCAGCGCCTCGGCCTGAAAGACGGCGAGCTGGCGCAGGTGCGCAGCAAGCGCGGCAGCCTGGTGCTGCCGGTGCAAGCCAGCGAACAGGTGGCGCCGCTGCAGGCCTTCATCGCCATGCACTGTGGCCCCGAGGTGCTCAGCGGCCGCGACGCACAAAGCCAGCCGGGGCTCGGCGTGAACGTGCTCACCACCTCCAGCTTCTGTCCCAGCTCCAAACAGCCTGAACTCAAGCACGCGGCCGTGCAGATCACACCCGTGCCCGAGAAAGGCATGTGGTCCCTCGTGGCCATGGCCTGGCTGCCCGCAGATCGCGTCTGGCAGGCACGCCGCGCGCTGCAGCAGCACCTGACCCAGTTTGACTTCGCCAGCCTGGTGCCTTTTGCCGATCCGGCCGCCGAGCTGACCGAACAGTCGCCGCGCACCGGCCTGCTGCTGCGCGCCACCTCGGCCAAGGCCTGTTCACCGGCCCTGCAGCAACTGGTGCTGGGCCTGCTCGGTCTGGACACAGCGGACACCCTGCGCTACCTGGACAGCGAGCGCGACCAGCTGCGCGCCCTGCTGCTCAGCAGGCCCGATGCCCGGGGCCTGCGCGCCCTGCAAGGCTTTGCCGTGGCCGGCGACACCCGCTCGGGCCGCTGGCTGCAAGACTTGCTGGAGCAGGGCCAGCAGCTCAACTGGCCCGCCCGCCAGTGGCTGCAGGCCAGCAGCACCCCGCCGCAAGGCTCGGCCCCGGTCAGCCGGCAGGTCTGCAGCTGCCTGAACGTGCGCGAGGACGCGATCACCGCCTGCCTGCAGGAGCAGCCGGGCAACGAGGCAGCACGCCTGTCCGGCCTGCAGCAGCGCCTGCAGTGCGGCACACGCTGCGGCTCCTGCGTGCCTGAGCTCAAACGCCTCGTCCGCCAAGTGCCCCTTGCGGCCTGAGGGCCACATACCCATATAACCGGAAGTCATCAAACCTGTCCGACAATCTCACACCATGAGCATCAGCCACTACATCAAGGACATCGGCCGCGGCAAGGACGGCGCGCGCGCGATCGACCGCGCGCAGGCGGCCGACCTGATGGGGCAGGTGCTCGATGGCCAGGTGAGCGACCTCGAACTGGGCGCTTTTTGCCTGGCCATGCGCATCAAGTGCGAAACGCCCGAAGAGATGGCCGGCTTTCTGGACGCCGTCCATGCACGGCTGAACAAAGTGACTGCGGGCGGCGCCCCCACCGTGGTGCTGCCCAGCTACAACGGCGCGCGCAAGCTGCCCGTGCTCACGCCCCTGCTGGCCCTGCTGCTGGCGCGCGAAGGCGCTGCCGTGGTGGTGCACGGCAGCATGACCGAAGACAAGCGCGTGCCGGCCGAAGCGGTGCTGGCCGAACTGGGCATCCTGCCCACGGCGGGCAGCGTCAGCGCGGGCGAGGTGGCGTTCGTGCGCACCGCCACCCTGCACGGCGGGCTGGACCGCCTGCTCTCGGTGCGCCGCGTGGTGGGGCTGCGCAACAGTGGCCACAGCCTGGTCAAGCTCATGAACCCCTGCGACGCGCCTGCCCTGGTGGTGGGCAGCTACACGCACCCCGAATACCTGCAGTCCATGTCGGCCACGTTCGCGCTGACCGGACAGCACGCCCTGCTGCTGCGCGGCACCGAAGGCGAACCGGTGGCCGACGCCCGCCGCACCCCGGCCATGGACGTGTTCAAAGACGGCCAGACCCGCCGGGTGCAGGACCAGCGCGAAGGCTCGTTGAACCAACTGCCCGACATGCCCGCCATCGACGCTGCCGCGACGGCCGAATACATCCGGCAAGTGCTGCGCGGCGATCGCGCGGTGCCCGAACCCATTGCCCTGCAAGTGCAACACATCCTGCGTGAGGTGAAGCCATGAAACGCCCTGCCCTGATTTCTGCCAACGGTGGCCACTGCACCCTGGTGGGTGCCGGCCCCGGCGATCCGGAACTGCTGACCCTCAAGGCCGCCAAAGCCATTGCCAGCGCCACCGTGCTGTTTGTGGACGATCTGGTCAACCCGGCCGTGCTCGAACACGCCGCGCCTCGGGCGCGCATCGTGCAGGTGGGCAAGCGCGGTGGCTGCAAGAGCACGCCGCAGGCTTTCATCCACAAGCTCATGGTGCAGGCCGTGCGCGAAGGCGAAAACGTCGTTCGACTCAAGGGCGGCGACCCCTTCATCTTTGGCCGCGGCGGCGAAGAGGTGGAACACCTGCGCGAAGAGGGTATCGAGGTTCAGGTGATCAACGGCATCACCTCGGGCCTGGCCGGCCTGACCAGCCTGGGAGCGCCCCTGACCCACCGCGACCATGCCCACGGCGTGGTGTTCGTCACCGGCCACGCCAAGCCGGGTGATACTGGCACCGACTGGGCCGCACTTTCACACACCGCCCACCAGGCCAAACTCACACTTGTGATTTACATGGGCGTGAGCAGCCTGCACACCATACAGAACGGCCTGCTGCAAGGCTTGCCGGCCAGCACACCCGTGGCCATCGTGCAGCACGCCAGCCTGCCGCAGCAGCGTGAAGCCCTGACCACGCTTGGCCAGCTCGAAGCCACCATGACCCGTGAAGGCCTGCAAAGCCCCAGCATCATCGTGGTGGGGGACGTGGTGCAAGGTGCTCGCGCCTGGCAAGCCCAAACAGGGGCTACACGCCACGCCGCCTGAACCCGGGACGCTGTTGGGAGCCCTTTACACTCCCCGCATGACTCAATGGGATGCGGTGATCGTGGGCGCCGGCGCGGCCGGCCTTTTTTGTGCCGGTGTGGCGGGACAGCTGGGCCTCAAGGTTCTGGTACTGGACCACAGCGACAAGGTGGCCGAGAAAATCCGCATCTCGGGCGGCGGGCGCTGCAATTTCACCAACCGCAACCTTGACCCTTCTGCGCCGCACAAGCACTTTCTTGGCCAGAACCCGCATTTCTGCCGCTCTGCCCTCTCGCGCTACACCCCGCAGGACTTCATCGCCCTCGTGCAAAAGCACGGCATCGCCTTCCATGAAAAGCACAAGGGCCAGCTCTTTTGCGACCACTCGGCCGAAGACCTCATCCGCATGCTGCTGGCCGAATGCGATGCGGGCGGCGTCACCCGCTGGCAACCCTGCGGCGTCAAAGCCGTGCGCCACAGCGACGGCCTGTACGAACTGGACACCGACCGCGGCAGCGTGCATACGCGTGCGCTGGTCGTGGCCACCGGTGGCCTGTCCATCCCCAAGATCGGCGCCACCGGCTGGGGCTACGACATCGCCAGCCAGTTCGGCCTGCGGCTGGTGGAACGCCGTCCGGGCCTGGTGCCTTTGACCTTTGACGGCCAAGCCTGGGGGCCCTACGCCCAGCTGGCTGGCCTCGCCCTGCCCGTGGGCATCGAAACGGGCGAGAAAAAAGCCCGCATGCATTTCGACGAGGATCTGCTCTTCACCCACCGCGGCCTGTCGGGTCCGGCGGTGCTGCAGATCTCCAGCTACTGGCAGGACGGTGCGCCCATTCGCCTGAATCTGGCACCCGATGTGGACCTGCCCGAGCGTCTGCAGGGCGCCAAGCAGCGTTCGCGCAAACTGCTGGTCAACGAACTGGCCCAGCTGGTGCCCAACCGGCTGGCCGAGGCATGGACCGGTCAGAACCCCTTGTGGCAGCGCCCGGTGGCCGAGGTGCCCGACAAGGCCCTGACCCAGCTGGCCGACGCCCTGAGCCGCTGGAGTCTGGTGCCTACCGGCTCCGAAGGCTACAAAAAAGCCGAAGTCACGCTGGGCGGCGTGGACACGCGTGATTTGTCATCGCAGACCCTGGAATCGAAGCAGCCGGGCCTGTATTTCATCGGCGAAGTGGTGGACGTGACCGGCTGGCTGGGCGGCTACAACTTCCAGTGGGCGTGGGCCAGCGCACACGCCTGCGCCCAGGCCCTGGCGCAACAGAACCACCCGGCCTGAAACCGGGTCAATCCACACCCAAAAACGCTATAATCGCAGTCTTTGCTGGCAAAACCCCGTCTGCCAAATACTAGTTCTGTGACGGGGAACCCGCCGGTGACGGAGCGTCAGGGCCCGATCTTCCCTGCTGCTTGCGACCGGCACAAATCTGGAAAATTGAGTCAATGACCACCATCCGTGTTAAAGAAAACGAGCCGTTTGACGTTGCCCTGCGCCGCTTCAAGCGCACCATCGAGAAACTGGGCCTGCTGACCGACCTGCGCGCCCGCGAGTTCTACGAGAAGCCGACCACCGAGCGCAAGCGCAAGAAGGCTGCCGCCGTCAAGCGCCACTACAAGCGCGTGCGCAGCATGCAGCTGCCCAAGAAGCTGTACTAAGCACTGCTGTCAGGGCCCCGCCCTGAAAGCCAAGCCCGCTGTTGAGGACGCTCAGGCGGGCTTTGTTGTTTCTGCACTCCCCCTTTTAAAGAGACACTGACATGAGCCTGAAAGACCAGATCACCGAAGACATGAAAACCGCCATGCGCGCCAAGGACATGGAGCGCCTGGGCACCATTCGCCTGCTGCAGGCGGCCATGAAGCAAAAGGAAGTGGACGAGCGCATCACGCTGGATGACGCCGGCGTGGTGGCCATCGTCGACAAGCTGATCAAACAGCGCAAGGACTCGATCGCTGCCTTTGAGGGCGCCGGCCGTCAGGACCTGGCCGACAAGGAAAAAGCCGAAATGGCCGTGCTGCAGGTCTACCTGCCGGCTCGCCTGTCGGCCGATGAAGTGGCTGCCGAAGTCCAGGCCATCGTGGCCGAGCTGGGCGCCAAGGGTCCGGGCGACATGGGCAAGGTGATGGGCGCCGTCAAAGCCAAACTGGCCGGCAAGGCTGACATGGGCGAAGTGTCGGCAGCGGTGAAAGCAGCGCTGGCGGGCTGATCAGCTCCCGGCTACCTTCATCTTGTTGATCAGCACCGAGCCAATGCTCTTGGCGCCCATGTTGTAAACGTCGGCGCCTACGGCCTGGATGCCCATGAACATGTCCTTGAGGTTGCCGGCGATGGTGATTTCCTGCACCGGGAAGGCGATCTGGCCGTTCTCGACCCAGAAGCCACTGGCGCCGCGCGAATAGTCGCCGGTCACGTAGTTCACGCCCTGGCCCATCAGCTCGATGACGAACAGGCCGGTGCCCAGTTTGCGCAGCATTTCATCCAAGTCGTCGCCGGGGCGGGTCAGGTTCGACGTGAGTGTCAGGTTGTGTGAGCCACCGGCATTGCCTGTGGTTCGCATGCCCAGTTTGCGAGCCGAGTAGCTCGACAGGAAGTAGCCTTCTACCTTGCCATCCACCACCACGTCGCGCTCGGCCGAACGCACGCCTTCGTCGTCAAACGGCGAGCTGCCTTTGCCGCGCAGCACGAAGGGGTCTTCGTGGATGCGGATGTGTTTCGGGAAAATACGCTTGCCCAGCGAATCGACCAGAAAACTGCTCTTGCGGTAGAGCGCGCCGCCGCTCACGCCTTGCACAAAGCCGCCCAGCAGGCCAGCGGCCACGGGCGATTCAAAGAGCACCGGACATTCGGTGGTCGGGATTTTGCGGGCACCCAGGCGCGAGAGCGCACGCTCTGCGGCGTAGCGCCCCACCGCCTCGGGCGAGGCCAGTTCTTCGGGGGCGCGCATGGACGAATACCAAGCGTCGCGCTGCATCTCGGCGTTGCGGCCGGGCAAGGACGCGATAGGAGCGACCGAAATGCTGTGGCGCGAACTGGCGTAGCCGCCCCGGAAACCGTGCGTGTGGGCACTGAAGAAGTGGCTTTGCTGGGCGGACACCGCCGCACCTTCGCTGTTGGTGATGCGTCGGCTGGTCTTGAGGGCTGCGGCCTCGCACTTCAGGGCCAGCTCGGCCGCCTGCTCGCTGGTGATGGCCCAAGGGTGAAACAGGTCCAGCTCGCGCGGCTTGGTTTCAATGTCGCGCTCATCCGGCAGGCCAGCCACCGGGTCTTCGGCGGTGAAACGGGCAATGTCATACGCAGCCTGCACGGTGCGCTCGATGGCGGCCTGCGAAAAGTCCGAGGTGCTGGCGTTGCCGCGACGGTGACCCACATAAACCGTCACGCCCAGCGATTTGTCGCGGTTGCGCTCCACGTTTTCCAGCTCACCCTTGCGCACCGACACGGAAAGGCCGCAGCCCTCGGAGGCTTCGGCGCCGGCATCGGTGGCGCCCAGCTTTTTGGCGTGTTGCAGTGCGCTGTCGACCAGGTGTTCAAAAAACTCGCGGCTGTAGCTGAAACCGCTGTGGGCAGAAGAGTTGGAGGTGTTCACAAAAGGGCTTCGCAGTAGGTGCTGTGGGGTGGCCGACTATGATACTGGCCCAAGAGAATCACTCGGGCGCCCGGCCCGCAAATCCCCACCATGTCCCGCAAGCCCAAAAAAGGTTATTTCGTCAAAGGCCACTTTGTGGCCGAAGGCAGTGAGCTCGACCAGGAGCTCAAACTGGCCATGAAGTGGGGCCAGTCCACCAGCAAGACCGACGCCAAGCGCGAAAGCGAAGAACTGCAGCAACTCGGCCAGCAATTGCTGGAATTGCGCGGTGACCTGTTCAAGCCCCTGCCCCTGCCTGACAAACTGGCCGAAGCGCTGGCAGATGCCAAGCGCATCACCAACTTCGAAGGCAAGCGCCGCCAGATGCAGTTCATCGGCAAACTCATGCGCCAGCTCGACGGGGACACCCTGCAGGCCGTGCGCCATGCGCTGGAACTGCAGCGCCTGGGCCACTCCTACGACACCGAACAGCTGCACCTGGCCGAGCAGTGGCGCGACCGCCTGATCGCCAGCGACGATGCGGTGCAGGAATGGATTGCCCAATACCCGGGCACCGACACCCAGCAGCTGCGCGCGCTGGTGCGTCAGGCCCGCAAGGATGCGGTGCCGGCCGACAAGGCCGCCGTGTCCCAGGGCCTGGCGCCGCGTCAGGGTCGCGCCTACCGCGAAGTTTTCCAGCTGGTCAAGGCCACGCTCAAGGGCTCGGACAGCAGCGAAGCACAAGCCGAAGAGAACGACGATGAGTGATACGCCCCTGCACGATGCCATCAAGATCGGCATCGTCTCCATCAGCGACCGCGCCAGCACGGGCGTCTATGAAGACAAGGGCCTGCCCGCCCTGCAGGACTGGCTCTCCAAGGCCCTGCTCAACCCGATCACCTTCGAGCCCCGCCTGATCCCTGACGAGAAAGAGCGCATCAGTTCCACCCTGATCGAACTGGTCAATGCCGGTTGCTCGCTGGTGCTGACCACCGGCGGCACCGGCCCCGCCCTGCGTGATGTGACGCCCGAAGCCACGCTGGCCGTCGCCGACAAGGAAATGCCCGGCTTCGGCGAGCAGATGCGCCAGATCAGCCTGAAATTCGTGCCCACCGCCATCCTCTCACGCCAGGTGGCAGTCATTCGCGGCCAGAGCCTGATCATCAACCTGCCGGGCCAGCCCAAATCGATTGCCGAGACGCTCGAAGGTCTGAAGGACGAGGCCGGCAAACCTGTGGTGCATGGCATCTTTGCCGCCGTACCCTACGGTGTGGACCTCATCGGCGGCCCCTACATGGAAACCCGCGACGAGGTCTGCAAGGCGTTCCGGCCCAAGACGGCGATCCGCCCTCCTCGCCAGGCCACATGACGGGGCAAGCGCCACGGACGGGCTGGCGCCTGCGCTGGTACACCGTGATCTTTGAGGCCGACACGGTGGCCGGCCGCAGGTTCGACCTGCTGCTCATCGCGCTGATCGTGCTCAGTGTGCTGGTGGTGATGGCCGACAGCGTGCAAAGCCTGCACGAGCATTTCAGCCTGACCTTCTCGGCGCTCGAATGGCTGTTCACGCTGGTGTTCACGCTCGAATACATCGCCCGTCTGGCCTGCCACCCGCAGCCCCTGCGTTATGCCACCAGCTTTTTTGGCATTGTCGATCTGGTGTCTGTGCTGCCCACCTATCTGGCACTCGTCATACCCGAAGTCCATGCCCTGATCGATGTGCGTGTGCTGCGCCTGCTGCGGGTGTTCAGGGTGTTCAAGCTGGCGGCCTACATCACCGAATACCAGACCCTGCTTGGCGCACTTGCAGCCAGCAGGCGCAAGATTCTGGTGTTCCTGTCCGCGGTGGTGATGGTGGTCGTGGTCATGGGAACCGTGATGTATGTCGTCGAAGGCCCGGGCAACGGGTTCACCAACATCCCAACCTCGGTGTACTGGGCCATCACCACCATGACCACCGTCGGTTTTGGAGACATCACGCCCAAAACCGACCTCGGACGCCTGATTTCCTCGGTCATGATGCTGCTGGGCTGGGGCACGCTGGCGGTACCCACCGGCATCGTCACGGCAGAAATGGCCACACGGCGCCAGTACCACGAGTCAGCGACAGCCACCCGAACCTGCCACACCTGTCTGAGTGAAGGGCACCGTCCGGACGCGCTGTACTGCTTCCAGTGCGGGGCAGCTCTGCCATCACCCGCGGGCTGAGTCCAAAATCGCTTTCGGCTACCGGTATAATCCAAAGCCTCTGGCAAGAGCGACAGCAGCACCTCCGGACCGGCCACCGCCATACGCGCAGCGCCCCCATGCGGGCAGGCCAACACACCGCAAGGACTGCATCCCAAATGATCGCCCTCCCCCTTGCCGCCTGCAGAAGCAGCCCCACATGGGGTTTTCCTCTGTCTCCAAACTGAGCCCGCGCCGGGAGTTTTGGCGCTGACTGCGTTCGTGTTTCCTGTCTGTTTTTTGATGTCCTGAGGTTGTTCCATGCCCGCTCAAAAGCCGAAGAAGTCCGTCCAGGCTGCTGCAAAAACCAAACCCGCTGCCAAGGCTGCCCCCTCCAACGCTGCCAAAGCCGCACCGGCCAAGAAATCGGCCTCCAAAGCCGCAGCGCCTGCCCCGTCCGTGAAGAAAGCCGCCCCAGTGCCCGCGAAAAAGACCGCCTCCAAGGCCACCGAGACCGAAAAGACCAGCAAATCCAAAACCAAGGCTGAGCAGACCGAAGCCGAAGTGAAGAAAACATCCAAGGCCAAAGCCGCCGAGGCCGAGGAAGCTCCGGGCAAGAAGCCGGCCGCGAAAAAGGCCCCGGCCAAAGGCGCCAAGCGCGGCCCCAAGAAAAAGGACAAGTCCGCCGACGAGGGCATGGACGAGGATCTGGGTGACATCGAAGCCGATCTTGAAGGTGAGCCCGAAGCAGCCCCTGCAGAAGGCGTCGAAAAGGCCAAGCCCCTGCGCATGAAAATCAGCAAGGCGAAAGAGCGCGCCTTGATGAAGGAATTCGGCCTGGACGAAACCGTCCTGACCGAAGAGGAGATGAACAAGCGCCGCCAGCGCCTGAAGACCCTGATCAAGCTGGGCAAGACGCGTGGCTACCTGACCCACGCCGAAATCAACGACCACCTGCCCGACAAGCTGGTGGACGCCGAAACGCTGGAAGTGGTGATCGCCACCCTGAACGATCTGGGTGTGGCGGTGTACGAGCAGACGCCTGACGCCGAAACCCTCATCATCACCGACAACGCCCCGACCGGCTCGACCGAAGAAGAAGCCGAAGAAGCCGCCGAGGCCGCCCTGTCCACCGTGGACAGCGAATTCGGCCGCACCACAGACCCGGTGCGCATGTACATGCGCGAAATGGGCACCGTCGAGCTGTTGACCCGTGAAGGCGAAATCGAGATCGCCAAGCGCATCGAAGGCGGTCTGATGGACATGATGGAGGCCATCAGCGCCTCGCCGGCCACCATCGCCGAAATTCTGGCCATGGCGGGCGAAATCCGCGAAGGCAAGGTCGTCATCTCCACCATCGTGGACGGTTTCACCAACCTCAACGAAGCCGACGACTACGTGGCCGAAGAGGACTTCGACGAATTCGACGAAGCCGACGATGACGACGGCAAGGGCGGCTCCAAGGCCCTGACCAAGAAGCTCGAAGAGCTGAAGAACCAGGCGCTGGAGCGTTTTGACCGCATTGCCGAGCTGTTCGAGAAAGTGCACAAGGCCTACGACAAGGAAGGCTGGGGCACCCCCAACTACGTCAAGGCCCAGACTGCGCTGTCGGCCGAGCTGATGACCATCCGCTTCACGGCCAAGACCATTGAAAAGCTGTGCGACATGGTGCGCGAGCAGGTGGACGATGTGCGCAAGAAAGAACGCGAACTGCGCCGCATCATCGTGGACAAGTGCGGCTACCCGCAAGACCAGTTCGTGGCCGAATTCAGCGGCCGCGACAAGAACGGCAACCGCGTGGCCTCGCACCTGCTCGACCTCAAGTGGATCGAGAAACAGGCCGCCTCCAGCAAGCCCTGGGCTGCCATCATGGGTCGCAACATCCCGCCGGTGCAGGACATCCAGCAAAAGCTGATGGACCTGCAATCGAAGGTGGTGGTGCCGCTCGATGAGCTCAAAGACATCAACAAGCGCATGAACGCTGGCGAACGCGCCAGCCGCGATGCCAAGAAAGAGATGATCGAGGCCAACCTGCGTCTCGTGATCTCGATTGCCAAGAAGTACACCAACCGCGGCCTGCAGTTCCTGGACCTGATCCAGGAAGGCAACATCGGTCTGATGAAAGCGGTCGACAAGTTCGAATACCGCCGGGGCTACAAGTTCTCGACCTACGCCACCTGGTGGATCCGTCAGGCAATCACCCGCTCCATTGCGGACCAGGCGCGAACCATCCGCATCCCGGTGCACATGATCGAGACCATCAACAAGATGAACCGCATCTCGCGCCAGCACCTGCAG
>JAYRQF010000150.1:0-1557 GCA_041910735.1 Limnohabitans sp. | reverse complement strand
CGCAGGCCATGGCTTCGAGCATCACCAGGCCGAAGGTGTCGCTGCGGCTGGGAAAGACGAACACGACGGCCGCGGCATACACCCGGGCGAGTTCGGCACGCGGCAACACACCCAGCCAGTGCACATTGGGGTAGCGGCTGCGCAGGGTTTCCGCCAGGGGCCCGACGCCGCAGACCACCTTGCTGCCCGGCAGGTCCAGGTCGAGAAAGGCTTCGATGTTCTTTTCGTAGGACACGCGCCCCACGTAAAGGCTGACCGGCCGTGCCAGCAGCCCCAGCGCCGGGTGGTGCACGGCCTCGGGCGAGAAGCCGAACAGCCGGGTGTCCACCCCGTGCGTCCATTCGCGCAGGTTGCGAAAGCCCCGCTGCTCCAGCATCTGCAGCACCCCTGCGGTGGGCACCAGCACCGCGTGGCTGGGGCGGTGGAAGCGGCGGAGCAGCGCATAGCCCCAGGACAGCGGCACCCGCAGGGCGACGTGCAGGATATCCGGGAACTTGGTGTGAAAAGCCGTGGTGAAGGGCAGACGGTGGCGCAGGCAGTGGCGGCGCGCGGCCCAGCCCAGTGGCCCTTCGGTAGCGATGTGGATGGCATCGGGCTGCGCCTCGCGGATCATGCGCGCCAGGCGCCGGCCGGGCCAAAGAGCCAGATCAATGCCCGGGTAGCCCGGACAGGGGCAGGTACGAAACAGTGCCGGGTGCACGACCACCAGCTCGTGCCCCATGGCCTGCAGTTGCCGCACCAGTTCCACCAGCGTGGTCACCACCCCGTTGACCTGGGGATGCCAGGCGTCCGTCACGAGCACGATCTTCATGTGGTCTCCGTGTACTGCTTGTTCGCCACCCGGCGTGGTTTGCGTCGTCACGCTGGTGCCCGGGCCACGGCCGAAGCGCTTACGCGCCGTACGGGTTCCTGCGGGTGCCAGTGCACCAGCTCCAGCCGGCCGTCCACATGTTCCACCAAAGCCGACAGGCTCTCGACCCAGTCGCCATCGTTGCAGTAGAGCGTGCCGCCAATGTGCCGCATCTCAGGCCGATGGATATGACCGCAGACCACACCCTGGTAGCCGCGCGAGCGCGCCTCCGCCGCCACGGCAGACTCGAAATCACTCACGTAGTTCACCGCGGTCTTGACCTTGTGCTTGAGGTACTGGGACAGGGACCAGTACGGCAGGCCTAGGCGGGCACGCAGGCTGTTGAGATGCCGGTTCAGGCGCAGGGTGAATTCGTAGAGGTTGTCGCCCACGTAGGCCAGCCACTTGGCGCACTGGATCACGCCGTCGAAATGGTCACCGTGAACCACCCAGAGCTGTCGGCCGTCCGCCGTGGTGTGCACCGCTTCGTTCAGCACCTCGATGCCGCCGAAATGGTGGCCGTGGAACTGGCGCGCGAACTCGTCGTGGTTGCCCGGCACAAAGACCACCCGGCAGCCCTTGCGGGCACGGCGCAGGAGCTTTTGCACCACGTCGTTGTGCGCCTGCGGCCAGAACCAGCGACGGCGCAACTGCCAGCCGTCAATGATGTCGCCCACCAGGTAAAGGGTTTGGCTGGGGTGGTGCTT
>JAYRQF010000149.1:0-1704 GCA_041910735.1 Limnohabitans sp. | reverse complement strand
CACGCGCGCCAGCAGTTCGGGTTCGGTCATGGAGGCGTCGTATTTTTCGAGCACGGAATGCAGGCCGTTGTCCTCGCAGGCCTTGACCTTGTTGCGCACGTAGACCTGGCTGGCCGGGTTGTCACCCACCAGCACCACGGCCAGGCCGGGTGTGATGCCCCTGGTCTTGAGCGCAGCGGCGCGCTCGGCCACTTCGCTACGCAGTTTCCGGGAGAGTTCGTTACCGTTGATGAGTTGGGCTGTCATGGGGGATCCTGGAAAAATGAGGGGATCAAAAAAACATTCCCGCTCGGGCGGGAATGCAGGCTAAGGGCAGGGCGTGCTCAGGACTTGGGTGCGTTGGAGCCCAGGGCTACCTTGAGCAGGTCGGCCACCGTGTTGGCGTTGAGCTTTTCCATGATGTTGGCGCGGTGCGCCTCCACCGTTTTGATGCTGATGTTCAGGTCGTCGGCAATCTGCTTGTTCAGGCGGCCGGCCACGATGCGCTCGAGCACCTGGGCTTCGCGGTTGGTCAGCTTGCCCAGCAGCGATTCGCGCGTGCTGGCCTGCTGGTGCTCGGCAAAGGCGGTGCGGGCGCGATCCAGCATCTTTTCGACCAGCGTTTCCAGGTCTTCCTCGCGGAACGGCTTCTGGATGAAATCGAGCGCGCCTTTCTTCATGGTTTCCACTGCCATGAGGACGTCACCGTGACCGGTAATGAAGACCAGCGGCAGCGGCGACTTGCGCTCGATCAGGCGATCCTGCAGGTCCAGCCCGCTCATGCTTTCCATGCGGATATCCACGAACATGCAGGCGACTTCGCGCGGATCATAGCGGCTGAGAAAGCTCTCGGCCGAATCGAAGCAGCGCACGCGGTAGCCCTTGCCTTCAAGCAGCCACTGCAGCGAGTCGCGCACGGCTTCGTCATCATCCACGACGTAAATGGTGCCTTTTTCTGGAATCAAGCTCATGATGTGATCGTCTGTGAGTCGCGGGGAACGGGAGTGGTGGGAATGGGCAACCAGAAGGTGAAGCGGCAACCCGTGACCACATTGTCATTGTAGATGTTCTCGGCCGTCAATCGGCCCTGGTGTGATTCAACAATGCTGCGGCACAGATTCAGACCGATGCCCATGCCTTCGGCCTTGGTGGTGTAGAAAGCTTCGAATAGATGGTCCAGCGTTTCCAGGGACAGGCCGGTACCCTGGTCCTGGATCCGGAATTCCACCACCGGGCGCTGCTCCCGCATCGCCGATACCACCTGGAGGCGAACATGGCGGCGCTCGGCCAGCATGCCGGCCAGGTCAATCGCCTCAGCCGCATTCTTGAGCAGGTTGATCAGGACCTGTTCCACCAGAATCTTGTCCACGCGCAGCAGTGGCAGGTTGGGCTCCACGCTGTACTGCAGGCGTACATTGCGACGGCGCATCTCGATTTCGGCCAGCTCCACCGCCTCGACCACCATGGTCTCGACGTCGGCGTCGGAGTAGTTGGGCGTGCTGCGCTTCACGAAGGTGCGGATGCGCTGGATGATCTGGCCGGCGCGCTGTGCCTGGCGCGAGGTCTTGTCCAGCGCCCCGAGCAGTGCTTCCTGATCGATCTGGCCGTTGCGCAGGCGGCTGATCATGCCATTGCAGTAGTTGTTGATGGCGGTGAGCGGCTGGTTGAGTTCGTGCGCCACGCTCGACGCCATTTCGCCCATTGTGACGAGGCGGCTCGCGGCCT
>JAYRQF010000148.1:0-6169 GCA_041910735.1 Limnohabitans sp. | reverse complement strand
GGCCCATGTGCAGCTTGCCGCTGGGGTAGGGCAGCATGGAGCAGGCGTAGAACTTCTTTTTGCTCTGGTCTTCGGTGACGCGGTAGGCGTCGCGGGACGCCCAGCGGGCCTGTGCGGCGGCTTCGATGTCCTTGTGGGTGTACTTGTCTTGCATGATGGGGGGTAATTGTAGGGGCGGGGGGAGACGTCAGTGGGGGGCATTCATCCCCACCATGGTCTGGTTTGGGTGGGGGCAAGGTGACGACATTGAGCCTGCGACGAAGGAGCCTTGCCCCCACCCAAACCAGACCCGCCCACCAGCAACGTCAAAAATCAGTGCCCCACCGGCTGCGCCACAAACCCGATGCGCGACAGGCCCGCTTTCTGGGCCAGCGCCATCACCTCCACCACCTTGCCATAAGACAGCGACTGGTCAGCGCGCAGCTGCAGCTCGGCGTCCGGATTGGCGCGGGCCACCTCCTGCAGACGCTGGCGCAGCTGCTCAGGTGTGACCGGGCGGTCATTCAGGAAAATGTCGCCCTTGGCATCAAGCGCCAGCGTGAGCGCTGCGGGGGTTGATGCGGCAGGAGGCGCCTCGGCGCTGGGCAAATCCAGGCGCACCGCACTGGTGAGCAGCGGCGCCGTCAGCATGAAAATCACCAGTAGCACCAGCATCACGTCCACCAGCGGCGTGACGTTGATCTCGCTCATCGGCGGGGCTTCGGTGCGGCGCTCGAGTCGACCGAAAGACATGCTTTCTCAATCCTTGCCGGCCAACAGACCGCGTAGATCGTGGGCAAAGCCTTCCAGCTCGGCCTCGATCTGGCCGATGCGACGGCCCAGCAGGTTGTAGCCCAGTACCGCCGGAATCGCCACGCCCAGACCGAATGCGGTCATGACCAGTGCCTCGCCCACCGGACCGGCGATCTTGTCCACGGTGAGCTGGCCGGCCTCGGCCATGCCGGTCAGGGCGTTGAAGATGCCCCAGACCGTGCCCAGCAAGCCGACGAAGGGCGCAATCGAACCGGCCGTGGCCAGCACCGTCTGGCCCCACTGCAGGCGACGCAACACGCCGTGCAAGGCGTCGCGCAGGGTGCGGGTGAGTTGTTCGTGGCGCAGGCCGGCACCAGCCAGCGTGCCCATCAGGGGTTGTTCGGTGGCCTCGACCAGCGGCAGCACGCAGCGGTCACGGTCAAAAGCGGGCAGTTGTTCGCGCGCCGCCGTCAGGTGCGGTGCCTGCCAGAAAGCGGCAATGCCGCGCGGCAGATCGGCCTGAATGCGGCGCAGCAAGCGCCATTTCCAGACGATCACCACCCAGCTGGCCACCGACAGCGCCAGCAGCACCAGCGCCAGAAACAGGCTGAAGGCGTCGCTGTGCAGCCAGAAATCGGCCAGGCTCATGGCCGTCCTGCGCAGGGCCGCCCCAAGAAGGACGGTGCCCCCTCGGGGGGCAGTGAGCACACGAAGTGACGAACGTGGGGGCCCATGATTTCAGCGCAGGTTCAGCACGTCGAACATGTCGAACAGACCGCGCTGCTTTGTGGCCAGGTAGCGCACCGCACGCAGGCTGCCCTGGGCGTAAGTGGCGCGGCTGGACGATTTGTGCGTCACTTCGATGCGCTCGCCGGTGCCGGCAAAAAGCACCGTGTGGTCACCCACGATGTCGCCACCGCGGATGGTGGAAAAACCGATGGTGGACGGGTCGCGCTCGCCGGTGTGGCCGTAGCGCTCGTACACGGCGCACTCTTTCAGGTCACGGCCAATCGCCTCGGCAATCACCTCGCCCATCTTGAGCGCGGTGCCACTGGGGGCGTCCACCTTGTGGCGGTGGTGCGCCTCGATGATTTCGATGTCGTAACCGGTGGCCAGCGCCTGCGCGGCCATCTGCAGCAGCTTGAGCGTGACGTTCACGCCCACGCTCATGTTGGGCGCCATGACGATGGCAATGTCTTTGGCGATCTCGGCGATCTCGGCTTTCTGCGCTTCCGAAAAACCGGTGGTGCCGATCACGGCCTTCACGCCCAGTTCGCGGCAGACCTGCAGGTGCGCCATCGTGCCTTCAGGACGGGTGAAGTCGATCAGGAATTTCGAATCTTTCAGGCCCACACGCAGGTCGCTGGCCACGGCCACGCCCGAGGCCTTGCCCAACCAGGCAGCAGCGTCCTGGCCCAGCGCGGGGCTGGCAGCAATGTCCAGCGCACCGGCCAGACGGCAGTCGTCGGTGCCCAGGATGGCCTCGATCAGCATGTGGCCCATGCGGCCGGTGGCGCCAGCCACGGCGATGGGCAGAAAAGAATTCACGGAAGGAGCGGTCATGGTGGTCAGTTATGGACACAACATCCGCGCAAGCGCAGCGGACAAGAGTTAGCGGGGCGCCGATTCCAGCGGCGGGTAGGTGGGAGGCAGCGGCACCTGCGTCGGGGCAGTCGGTTGCGGGTTGGTCCGGCCGGGGTATTTGCGCAACTGCTCTTCCGTGGCTTCGAGCACCGGCGCCTTGCCTCCGGCGTTTGAACCACTCAGGCGCTGGGCAAACTCGGCCTCACTGGGCAGCTCGTCGCCTTCGATGCGTTCGAGCACGTCGTTCTGATTGAAGTACAGCGTCAACCGGAACTGCTGGGGCGGCACACCCTGACGGCGAATCGAAAACGCATAGTCCCAGCGGTCGGCGTGGAACAGGCTGGTCACCAGCGGCGTGCCCAGCACATCGCGCACCTGCGCCCGGCTCATGCCCGGTCGCAGGAACTGGCGCTGCTCGCGCGAAACAAAGTTGCCCTGCACCACATCGGGCACGTAAGGCTTGAAGGTGTCGCGGTTGACGCTGCGTGTGACACTGCAGCCGGACAGGCCCGCCAGCAATGTCAAAGCCAGCAGGAACAGGCGAAGGGTCGATGAGGCTGTCATGGAAGGAGGCAGGCCGATATCATCGGGGCATTGTAGCGGCCAGCCTGCCGCCTGACCGCCCACCTTTGACCTCACCCCCATGCAGATCGACGACCTCAAGAGCACCGGCCTCAAAGCCACCGGCCCCCGCCTGAAAATCCTCGAGGTTTTCCAGCGTGGCGTGCAACGCCACATGACGGCCGAAGACGTGTTCCGCCACCTGTTGCAGGAGGGTGCCGACATCGGCCTGGCGACCGTCTACCGGGTGCTCACGCAGTTCGAACAGGCCGGGCTGTTGCACCGCAACCACTTTGAAAGCGGCAAGGCGGTGTACGAGCTCAACGAGGGCCAGCACCACGACCACATGGTCTGTCTGGACTGCGGCCGGGTGGAAGAGTTTTACGACCCCGAAATCGAGGCCCGTCAGCAGGCAGTGGCCCAGGCCAAGGGGTTCGAGATCGCTGACCACGCGCTGAGCCTGTACGCCCACTGCACCCGCAAGCCCTGCCCACACCGGCAAGGCTGAGCACCGTCAGGCACTCATTCCATGGCGCGGCGCTGGCGGTCGACGAATTCCTGAAACGTGTCGATGCCGCGCATCTGCAGGATGGTGTTGCGCACGGCGGCTTCCACCAGCACGGCGATGTTGCGACCGGCCACCACCTGAATGACCGCCTTGCGCACCGGAATGCCCAGAATATCCTGAGTGAGTGGCTCGGTCGGCAGGCGCTCGTATTCGCGCTCCAGCGTTTCCTTGCGCACCAGGTGCACGATCAGCTTGAGCCGCATCTTGCGACGCACCGCGGTCTCGCCAAAGATGGCGCGGATGTCCAGCAGGCCGATGCCGCGCACTTCGAGCAGGTTCTGCAGCAAATCCGGGCAGCGACCCTCGATGGTGGTCTGGTTGATGCGGTAGAGGTCCACCGCGTCGTCGGCCACCAGGCCGTTGCCGCGGGAAATCAGTTCCAGCCCCAGCTCGCTCTTGCCCAGCCCTGATTCGCCGGTGATCAGCACCCCCAGACCCAAGATGTCCATGAACACGCCGTGCATGGTGGTGCGGTCGGCAAAGTGTTTGGACAGGTAGGCCCGCAGCACATCGATGACGAAGGCCGATGACTCTCTGGTGGCGAACATCGGGATCTGGGCGCGCTCGCACATGGACAGCAGGGCATCTGGTGCCGTCTGCCCATCCGACAGGATCAGCACCGGCGGCTCCAGCGTCACGATGCGCGCGATGCGGCGGGCGCAGTCTTCGGGGGTCGAATTGGTCAGGTAAGCGACTTCACGCGGCCCCAAAATCTGCACCCGGTAGGGGTGGATGTAATTGAGGTAACCCACGAGGTCAGCGCCGGAGGTGGCCTCGCGCACCGCCACTTCGTCAAAGCGCCGCTCCGAAGCCCCCAAGCCCGCCACCCATTGCCACTTGAGCTGGGCGCGGTGGTCTTCAAAGAGGACGTCGGCGCTGACGACAGTGGGTTTCATGGGGCCTGAATGTCCGGGAGATGCCGGTTCAGACCGTTTGCGCGGAACGCCACTGGGCGATCAGCTGGTGCAGGCTTTCCTGCGAAGCGCTGGTCTTGAGGCCTTCGCGCAGGGTGCTGTCGCTGAGCAGCTCGGCGATTTCAGAGAGGATTTCAAGGTGCTTTTGCGTCGCCGCTTCGGGCACCAGCAGGAAAATCAGCAGGCTGACCGGCTGCTCGTCAGGCGCGTCAAAACCGATTGGCTGCGCCAGCGAGAACACGGCGGCCATGGGTGCCTTCAGGCCTTTGATGCGCCCATGGGGAATGGCCACGCCATGGCCCAGACCGGTGGAACCCAGTCGTTCGCGGGCGAACAGGCTGTCCGTCACCAGCGCACGGGACAGGCCGTGCAGGTTTTCAAAAAGAAGGCCGGCTTCTTCAAATGCCCGCTTCTTGCTGGTGGCTTCAACCCCCACAAGAACCTGGGCAACGGGCAGGATGGACGCGAGACGATTCATGGTCGAGGGCGGATTATGCACCCGCCAGCCAGCCCCGCCAGAAAATTCGTTTTAAAAGCAATATTCGACCATTCGCCCGAAATAAAACGAAAAAGGCTGCCGAAGCAGCCTCGTCCGATCCATCCACCGGTCACATCATGCGCTTGGGCGCTTCATGGTGGTGGTCTGTCAGGCGGGTCTTGTGCTTGACCACCTGGCGGTCGAGCTTGTCCATCAGTTCGTCCACCGCAGCGTAGAGGTCCTCATGGGCACTTTCGGCAAACAGGTCGTTGCCTTTCACATGGATATTGCATTCCGCACGCTGGCGTTTTTCCTTCTCCTTCTGCTTTTCCACCGTCAACAGCACTTTGACATCGACGACCTGGTCGAAATGCCGGGTGATCCGGTCCAGCTTGCCAGTCACATAACTGCGCAGTGCGGGGGTGACTTCGAGATGGTGACCGCTGATCGTCAGGTTCATAAAAAGCCTCCTTTGACAAGGTATGGTGTGTCGCCCACATGGGCTGCCACGGCAGCAGGCCTTCAAAACCGCGCTGCCTGAAATCACTATGCGCCCGCGCTGCGCCAAAGGCAAGCCCTGGAGCCACTAACCCCGGGATTTCCCGGGCGATGTCTGGCGCTCTGCCAAAGAGGCTGCTATCTTTACGGAGTAGGCTGGGTCGGGTGCCCCGCCCCCTTTGACACACGGCTGTCATGACCGCGTGGCCCAATGTGCCGGCGCGGGTTCTTCGTGCCCGGTGCGATAATCCCGCCATCCCATTTCCGGAGACCTTGACATGGAAAGCTACCCGAGTCGGTAGCTTTCGGACGCGTGAGCACCGGCCCGTCGTTCGAAAGCACCAGCAAACCACCTTGCCGCCCCTTTTGAACTTCTGGCTTTCGGCCCCCATGGAGCCCTGACATGCTCAACATCTTCACCCTCGTCAACGGCCGCCTCTTTCAGGAAGAAATCGAATCCCTGGAAGAACTCTCCCGCTTCCATCCCATCTGGGTCGACCTCGAATCCCCCACGGTCGAGGAAAAACGCTGGATCAAGCAGTATTACGGCCTGTCCATCCCGGAAGACGCGATGGACGAGGACATCGAGGAGTCGGCCCGTTTCTATGAAGAAGACAACGGCGAACTGCACATCCGCTCGGACTTCCTGATCGCCGACGAGGACGAGCCGCGCACCGTGCGCTGTGCCTTCATCCTCAACCAGCACAACACCGATCTGCGCAGCCGCGGCGTGCTGTTTTCGATCCACGACGAGGACGTGCCGGTGGTCCGCCTGCTGCGCATGCGCGCACGCCGCGCGCCCGGGCTGATCGAGGACGCCAAGGAAGTGCTGCT
>JAYRQF010000147.1:0-14501 GCA_041910735.1 Limnohabitans sp. | reverse complement strand
GGCTGCGGCGGCGGACAGGCGATTGGCGCAGCTCTGGGCCGCCTGCTTCAATACAGCGCCCGGCTGGTGCTGGACGCCGACGCGCTCAACCGTGTAGCGCAGGACCCGTGGCTACAAGGCTTGCTGGCGCATCGCACACTGCACCGGCAAGCCACCGTACTGACACCCCACCCGCTCGAAGCGGCACGCCTGCTGGGTTTGAGCACGGCGCAGGTGCAGGCAGACCGGCTGGCAGCAGCAGATCAACTCGCGCAGCGTTTTGGCTGCTGCGTGGTGCTCAAAGGCTCCGGCACCGTGATCGCTGCGCCGGGGCGTACCCCGCACATCAACACCACGGGCAACGGCCTGCTGGCGGTTGGCGGCACCGGTGACGTGCTGGCCGGCCTGACTGGCGCACGGCTGGCCGCCCATGGCAACCCATGGCAGGCCGCCTGCGATGCGGTCTGGACCCACGGCCAAATGGCTGACACATGGCACGACGACCTGGCCCTGACGGCCAGCCGGCTGGCGGATCGATTGCGCTGAAAGACGCCGGGCGGCTTCAGCCGCGCCCGGCAAAAGGCATCTTGGTGGCCATGACGGTGTGGAACATCACATTGGCCTCCAGCGGCAGGCTGGCCATGTAGACGATGGACTGGCCGACGATGTTCACATCCATCAGCGGCTCCACCGCCACCTCGCCGTTGGCCTGCAACACGCCCTTGGCCATGCGCATGGCCATGTCGGTGGCGGCGTTGCCGATGTCGATCTGGCCCACGGCGATGTCGTACTTGCGGCCATCCAGCGAAGCGGTCTTGGTCAGGCCCGACACCGCGTGCTTGGTGGACGTGTAGGCGATCGAATTGGGACGCGGTGTGGTGGCCGAGATCGAACCGTTGTTGATGATGCGGCCGCCGCGCGGCGACTGCACCTTCATCACGCGAAACGCCTCGCGGATGCACAGGAACATACCGGTCAGGTTGATGTCCACCACGTTCTTCCACTGGTCCAGCGACAGCTCTTCCAGCGGGATGCCAGGCGCATTCACGCCCGCGTTGTTGAACAGCAGGTCCACACGCCCGAAGTGCGACACCACGCACGCGAACATGGCTTGCACGGACTGCTCGTCCGACACATCACCGGGCACCACAAGCCAACGGTCCGCAGCCACCCCACTTGCCGCGCCCACCTCCTGCAGGGGTTCGGGCCGGCGGCCCACCAGCGCCACCCGCCAGCCTGCGGCCAGCAAAGCCAATGCGGCGGCTTTGCCGACGCCAGAACCCGCACCGGTCACCAGTGCGATGCGCGATGTATCGGTCATGAGAAAGGCCTCCTATTCGTATGATGATTGAATTCAATCGCCATCATGCCCGAAAAGTTGACCCTGTGCGTCACCGCCTGGACTTGCGTGCCGATTTGCCCTTTTTCTTGTCTGCCGCCTTTTTCACCGAGGCTTTGAGGGCCTGAATCGGTGAGCGGGCATTCTCGCCGGGCAAGGCACGGGCCCCTGACCCTTTGAACTTGCCCTTGCGCTCGGCAGGCCGGGTCTCTTGGTCGGCAGCGCCTTTGTCGCGCATGGCACGCGACAGCAGCACATCACCCGGATGCACCAAGCGGAAATCGATCTTGCGGCCATCCAGATCGACACGGCTGACCTGGATCTGCACACGCGTACCAATCGCGTAGCGGATGCCGGTGCGCTCGCCGCGCAGCTCCTGCCGGGCTTCGTCGAAGCGGAAATACTCGGCCCCCAACTCCGTGATGTGCACCAGCCCTTCCACATACAGGTTGTCGAGCGTGACGAACAGGCCAAAGCCGGTGACTGCGGTCACCAGCCCCGAATACTCCTCACCCAGATGCTCGCGCATGTACTTGCACTTGAGCCAGGCCTCCACATCGCGGCTGGCTTCGTCGGCGCGGCGCTCGTTGGCACTGCAGTGCAGGCCTGCGGCTTCCCAGGCCTGCTGCTCGGCCGCCGACATGTGCACCTTGGGCAGACGCGCCGCACGAGCGCCCTGCCCAGCCTTGTTTTTTTGCAGGCGCTTGCTCAGCTTGGCATGCGCCTCTCCGGGTGTCGGCAAAGCGGGCAGCTCGTATTTCTGCCCTTCCAGAATCGATTTGATGACCCGGTGCACCAGCAAGTCCGGGTAGCGCCGGATCGGGCTGGTGAAATGGGTGTAGGCCTCGTAAGCCAGACCGAAGTGACCGCTGTTGATGGGCGTGTAGATCGCCTGCTGCATGGAGCGCAGCAGCATGGTGTGGATCTGCTGCGCATCCGGCCGGTCCTTGGTGGCTTCGGCAATTTTCTGGAATTCGGAGGTGTGCGGATCGTCGCTCAGCCCCATGCCGATGCCCAGCGCCTTGAGGTAGTTGCGCAGGATTTCCTTTTTCTCGGGCGTGGGGCCTTCATGCACACGGAACAGACCCGGGTGCTGGCCCTGCTGGATGAAGTCGGCGCTGCACACATTGGCCGCCAGCATGGCTTCTTCGATCAGCTTGTGCGCGTCGTTGCGCACGCGCGGCACGATCTTCTCGATGCGACCGCTTTCGTCGCAAACGATCTGGGTTTCGGTGGTTTCAAAGTCCACCGCACCCCGTACCTGACGCGAAGCCAGCAAGGCGCGGTAAACGTCGTGCAGGTGGATCAGGTCCTGCACCCGCTCCTTGCGGCGCGTGGCCTCCGGCCCGCGCGTGTTGGCCAGAATGGCCGCCACCTCGGTGTAGGTAAAGCGCGCATGGCTGTGCATCACCGCCGGGTAAAACTGGTAGGCATGGACATCGCCCTTGGCCGTGACCATCATGTCGCAGACCATGCACAGGCGGTCCACATCGGGATTCAGCGAGCACAGGCCGTTGGAGAGCTTTTCCGGCAGCATCGGGATCACGCGCCGCGGAAAGTACACGCTGGTGGCCCGGTCATAGGCATCGATGTCGATCGCACTGCCGGTCTGCACATAGTGGCTCACATCGGCAATGGCCACCAGGAGGCGCCATCCCTTGGCGCGCCCCACCTTGGTGGGCAGGCAATACACGGCATCGTCAAAGTCGCGCGCGTCTTCACCGTCAATGGTGACCAGCGGCACATCGCGCAGGTCCACACGCCCCTTGCGGTCCTGCGCGCGCACCTTGTCGGGCAGACCCTTGGCCTGCTCGAGGCAGGCGTCCGAGAACTCGTGCGGCACGCTGTACTTGCGCACCGCAATTTCGATCTCCATGCCCGGGTCGTCGATCTCGCCCAGCACTTCCACCACGCGGCCCACCGGTTGCCCATAGAGCGCTGGCGGCTCGGTGAGTTCCACCACCACCACCTGCCCCGGTTTGGCAGCGCCGGTGGCGCCTTTGGGAATCAGCACATCCTGCCCATAGCGCTTGTCCTCTGGCGCCACCAGCCAGATGCCGCTTTCCTGCAGCAGGCGGCCAATGATGGGCTGTTCGGGCCGCTCCAGAATCTCCACCACGCGCCCTTCTGGTCGCCCCTTGCGGTCAAAGCGAACCACACGGACCTTGACACGGTCCTTGTGCAGCACGGCGCGCATTTCGTTGGCCGGCAGGTAGATGTCAGGTTCACCATCCTCACGCACCAGAAAACCATGGCCGTCACGGTGCCCCTGAATCTGTCCTTCGATTTCTTCCAGCATCCCGCTGGTTGGAGTCACTTTTTTGATATATAATCCTTAGCTTCCTGAGATGCCCAGGTGGCGGAATTGGTAGACGCACTAGTTTCAGGTACTAGCGCTGCGAGGCGTGGAGGTTCGAGTCCTCTCCTGGGCACCAAAAATTCAAAAAGCCGATGCAATTGCATCGGCTTTTTTCGTTGTGGCGCCCAGTTTCAGAGCCCATTTGCATGGGCATCCGACTCAAATCGGCACCGCCACCAAGTCATGGCCTTCCACACCCACGATGCGCGCGCGCGTGAACTCACCCACCTTGAGTGTCTTGCTGGCTTTTTCGGGCGGCAGCAGGCGCACGGTGCCGTCGATCTCGGGCGCATCAGCGTAACTGCGTCCGACCCCGCCGCGGCGCCCAATGGCCGGCGCGGAATCCACCAGCACCTGCATGCTGGCGCCCACGCGTTTGTGCAGGCGGGCAATCGACACTTCTTCGGCCACTTGCATGAAGCGTGACCTGCGCTCTTCACGCAAGGCTTCGGGCAACATGCCTGGCAGCTCGTTGGCCGTGGCGCCTTTGACCGGGCTGTAGGCAAAGCAACCTGCGCGGTCAATTTCGGCTTCTCGCAGGAAGCCCAGCAGGTGCTCAAATTCTTCTTCGGTCTCGCCGGGGAAACCTGCGATGAAAGTGCTGCGGATCACCAAGTCCGGGCAAATCTCGCGCCAGCGCTGGATGCGTTCCAGGTTTTTCTCACCACTGGCCGGCCGCTTCATGCGTCTGAGCACGTCGGGGTGGCTGTGCTGGAAAGGCACATCCAGATACGGCAGCACCAGACCTTCGGCCATCAACGGGATGATGTCGTCCACGCTTGGGTAGGGATACACATAGTGCAGGCGCACCCAGGCGTCATGGGCTCGTGCCATCTCACCCAGCGCCTGCACCAGCTCCAGCATGCGGGTCTTGACCGGCTTGCCATCCCAGAAGCCGGTGCGGTACTTCACGTCCACACCGTAGGCCGAGGTATCCTGGCTGATCACCAGCAACTCCCTGACCCCACCTTCAAAGAGCGCCTTGGCCTCCTTGAGCACATCGCCAATCGGGCGCGACACCAGATCGCCGCGCATGGAAGGGATGATGCAGAACGTGCAGCGGTGGTTGCAGCCCTCGCTGATTTTCAGATAAGCATAGTGTTTGGGCGTGAGCTTGAGACCCGCTTCGCCAAAAGCGCCCGGCACCAGGTCCAGAAAGGGGTCATGCGGCTTGGGCAAGTGGGTGTGCACCGCATCCATCACCTCCTGCGTGGCGTGCGGGCCGGTCACAGCCAGCACGCTGGGGTGGGTTTCAAGCACCAGGTTGGCACCGCTGTCGCCAGTTTTGGCGCCCAGACAGCCGGTCACGATGACTTTGCCGTTTTCAGCCAAGGCTTCGGCAATCGTGTCCAGACTCTCCTTGACGGCATCGTCGATGAAGCCGCAGGTGTTGACGATCACCAGATCGGCCCCGGCAAAGGTCTTGGAGGTCTGGTAACCCTCGGCGCTCAGTTGCGTGAGGATGAGTTCGGAATCGGTCAGCGCCTTGGGGCAGCCCAGGCTGACAAACCCCACTTTGGGGGTTTCGGATGCATTGGTGGTCTCGGTCATGCCCCGATTGTCCCCGAGAACAGGAACGGGGCGTGACCTTCAGGTCTTCAGGCCGAAGGCGCCCAACATCTGTTCGGTGCTCTTTTTCATCTGTTCCTGCATGGCCTCGAGGCTGGACGGTACAAAACCTGTGCCAGCCGAGGCAGGCCAGGATTGCATCAGCTGTGTCCAGGCCTCCGACGTGGCACCTTTGGCCTGCACATCGGCAAACCATTTGAGCTGCTGCTCCAGCCACGGCCCCATGAAGCCCTGCATGGTCTGGCCGTACAGACGGATCAGATGGGCCAGCATGGCCTCACTGAACATGGGCGTACCTGCCGCCTCTTCTTCCAGGATGATCTGCAGCAGGATTGAGCGCGTCAGGTCATCACCCGTCTTGGCATCCACCACCTTGACCGGCTGATTGCGAACCACCAAATCCTTGATTTCCGCAAGCGTCACGTAGGCCGATGCGCTCGTGTCATACAGCCGGCGGTTGGGATATTTTTTGATCAGACGATGGGCAGCAGACGACATAAAAGCAAGCACGGACCGAGCGAGCCGATCCAGATCCATAGATTCCGCTTCATTTTAGGCGCCCAAGGCTGAGCTCCCTGCAAGAGAAAAACCGCCACAGGGTATTCACTGAGCGCAGGTGCAGCAGGCCCCGATCAACGGGAAATGGCTTGAGCGCCGTTGACGCCATACAGATGCCAGCTGTTGTCGGCAGCATTGCGCAAGACCGACGCAGCGTTTTCGGAAAGGCCGGTGGTTTTAGAGGAAGACCACGACTGGCCTTCGGTGCTGGTGTAGAGCACTCCACCCACCCCTGCCGCCATGAATTGCCCGCCTCCCGCAAAAACGGTGGTCAAGTTGGACGTGGCGATGGAACTCCATGTCCATGAAACGCCGTCGGTGGAATAGCCCGTCAGTCCACCATCGCCCACCGCCACCAGCTTGTAACTGGTCGTGGTACCAACAGTTATTGGCAACACGGCAACAGCACGAAGGCTCTGACTGGCTGCGGTTGCTTGCGTCCAGCTCTGGGCATCAGTGCTTTTCCAAACCACCCCGCCTTCACCCACGGCCACCCAGTAGCCCGCAGCTGAATACGCTACACCAGTAAGGTTGGCACTGGATGGAACACTGCTTGCAGCTGTCCAATCCACGCCGTTGCTGGAATAGCGGATCAGTCCTGCATTCCCGACGGCCACCAGCAAGGACCCACTGCTGCCGAGGGCCTGCACATCGGTCAAGCCGCTGCCCATGGATGCACTGGTCCAGGTCGCGGCATCCGTGGAATAAGCCAGCTGGCCCGCCGCCCCGGCAGCTACAAACTTGTCCCCAAACAACACCAGGGCATTGAGATCACCCAGTCCGGAAGGCACGCTTGTGGGCAAGCTCCAGGTCGCGCCGTCCGAGCTGACCTTGATGCCGCCACTTTGGCCTACCACGACATGACGAACATTTGTGGTACCAGAGAGGGTACCCACGGCCGCAGCACGCAAACCCGGCAAACCGGTGGCACCTGCATTCGTCCAGGTGTCACCTGCAAGTCGAGGGCTTACCGGTTCCAAGGCCACGGCATCAGCCCCTCCTGCCCCTTTGTCAATCCGACCGTTTACTGCACACATGTAGGGTGTATCGTTGGTCAGCCCGGTTGCCGTGAAGGTTCCCGAAAAAATACCCGTGTACCGCAAGCGGCCGGTGGGGGCCGTCGCATGGGAGCTGATGGTGGTCTGATTGGGGTCGCAAAATACCCAATATTCGACGCCGGGCACGGCATCCCAGGTCATGTAGAGCTGGGTATCCTGCGGCGTCACAGTGAACCCGGTAGGTGCTGGTGCGGAACTGCCCTTGCCACCACAGGCCGTCAAGATGGCAATCATGGGAAGTGACCAGAGCAGGCGCAGGTTTTTCATGGCGGCAGGTTGTGTGCGATTCAAACCTGCAAGCTTAGCAGAGCCACCACCTCTGCCTGCCACCTTCGTGTGGCTTTACCGTGGGCTGACACAAACCTGCGAGAATAGCGCCCATGTTCACCGGAATCATCACCGGCGTGGGGCGAATCGTCGCCCTTCACGACCTGGGTAGCTCTTTACAGCACGGCAAGCGCCTGACCATCGAGGCGCCGGCCGGCTACCTCGACGACGTGGGCCTGGGCGACAGCATCGCCCTCAATGGCGCCTGCATGACCGTCACCACTTTCGATCCGGCCTCGCGCCAGTTCACGATCGACATCTCGGCCGAATCGCTGGACAAGACCTGCGGGCTGGACCAGCCAGGCCCCGTCAACCTCGAAAAAGCCCTGCGCGCCCACGACCGCCTGGGTGGCCACATCGTCTCGGGCCATGTCGATGGCGTGGGCCGCGTGAGCCGCTTTGAACAGGTGGGCGAAAGCTGGGAACTGTGCGTGCTGGCACCGCCTGCACTGGGCAAGTATCTGGCCTATAAAGGCTCGATCACCATCAATGGCGTGAGCCTGACCGTGAACAAGGTCAACGACCTGAGCGAAGGCTGCGAGGTCAGCATCAACCTGATCCCGCACACCGTGCAGAACACCGCGCTCGGCAGCCTGAGAGCCGGCAGCCGCGTGAACCTCGAAATCGACACTGTGGCCCGCTATGTGGAGCGCATGCTCGGCGCCGGCCTCAACCTGAAAGACAAGGCATGACCGCTTCCCTGCAACCCGTGGCCATTTCCCCGGTCGAGGACATCGTCGCCGAGATGAAGGCCGGCCGCATGGTCATCCTCGTCGACGAGGAAGACCGCGAAAACGAAGGTGACCTGGTGCTGGCGTCCGACCACGTCACACCCGAGGCCATCAACTTCATGGCCCGTTTTGGACGTGGCCTGATCTGCCTGACGCTCACCCGCGAGCGCTGCGAATTCCTCAAGCTGCCGCCCATGGCTGCGCGCAACGGCACCGTCTACAGCACCGCCTTTACCGTCTCGATCGAGGCCGCCGAAGGCGTGACCACCGGCATCTCGGCCGCCGACCGCGCCCGCACGGTGCAGGTGGCCGTGGACAAGAACAGCCAGCCGACCGAGCTGGTGCAGCCCGGCCACATTTTCCCGCTGCAGGCGGTGGACGGCGGGGTGCTCATGCGCGCCGGCCACACCGAAGCCGGTTGTGACCTGGCCGCCATGGCCGGCTGTTCGCCCTCTTCGGTGATCTGCGAGATCATGAAGGACGACGGCACCATGGCCCGCCTGCCCGACCTGCAGCTGTTTGCCGCCGAGCATGGTCTGAAGATCGGCACGATTGCCGACCTGATCGAATACCGCAGCCGCAACGAATCGCTGGTCGAACGCGTCGGCAGCCGCGAGATCCGCACCGCCCACGGCGACTTCACCGTGCACGCCTTCCGCGACAAGCCCAGCCAGTCGGTGCATCTGGCTCTGGTCAAGGGCCAGTGGGGAACGGATGCCGAAGTGCCGGTGCGCGTGCATGAGCCGCTGTCGGTGCTGGATGCCCTCGAACTCCACCGGTCCATGCACTCCTGGAGTCTGGACACCAGCCTGCAATACATCCACGAACAGGGCCAGGGCGTGGCTGTGTTGCTCAACTGCGGTGAATCGGCCGCGCAGCTGCTGGCCCAGTTTGAAGGCAGCGCCCGCCCCGCGCAGGCGCCCGAGCGCGGCCGCATGGACCTGCGCACCTACGGCATCGGCGCGCAGATCCTGCGCCTGTGCGGTGTGCACAAAATGAAGCTCATGGGCAACCCGCGCCGCATGCCCAGCATGACCGGCTACGGCCTCGAAATCACCGGCTACATCCCCAAAACAGAGAACTGATCCCCATGAAAGACGCCAACAAGGGCCAGGCCGGCCAACTCGACGGTCAACACCTGCACATCGGCATCGTGCAGGCCCGCTTCAACGAAGACATCACCAACGCACTGGCCGAGGCCTGCATCGCCGAGCTCAAGGACATGGGCGTGCAGAACATCGACCATGTGTTCGTGCCCGGCGCCCTGGAAGTGCCGCTGGCCCTGCAGGCCATGGCCGAGCGTGCCGAATACGATGCCCTGATCGCGCTGGGCTGCATCATCCGTGGCGAGACCTACCACTTTGAACTGGTGGCCAACGAGTCCGGCGCCGGCGTCACGCGCGTGGGTCTGGACTACCACATCCCGATCGCCAACGCGGTGCTGACGACCGAGAACCTGGAGCAGGCTGTCGCCCGCCAGCACGAAAAAGGCCGTGATGCCGCCCGCGTGGCGGTCGAGATGGCCTGCCTGCTCGACGACCTGTCGGCCGATCTGGCCGAACTCGTGGACGGCGAGGGTCAAGCATGAGCGAAGCCACGCCCAAGGCCCCCGGCACCCGCAAGTCTTCCGCCAAGCCGGCGCGAAGCCGTTCGCGCGAGTTCGCCCTGCAGGCGCTTTACCAGCATCTGGTAGGCCAGAACGAGGCCTCCGACATCGACATCTTCACCCGCGACCTGTCCGGCTTTCACAAGGCCGACATCGCGCACTACGACGCCCTGCTCTACGGCTGCATTGAACAGGCCAACGACATCGATGCCCTGATCGCCCCGCGTCTGGACAGGCCCATGGGCGAGATTTCCCCCATCGAGCACGCCTGCATGTGGATCGGCGTGTACGAGCTGCAGCATTGCCTGGATGTGCCCTGGCGCGTGGTGCTCAACGAATGCATCGAGCTGGCCAAGGACTTTGGCGGCACCGACGGCCACAAATATGTGAACGCCGTGCTCAGCGGCGTGGCACCCCTGTTTCGCGCTGCCGAGGTCGAATCCGACCGGGCATCCGGCAAAGCCCGCGACTGAGCCTGCCAGCCATGCGGATTGCCCGGCGCGCGCAGCGCATTGAACCCTTTTACGTGATGGAAGTGGCCAAGGCGGCCTCCGCCCTGGCAAGCGAGGTCGCGCACACCGACCGGCCAGTTATCTTCCTGAACATCGGCGAGCCCGACTTCACCGCCCCGCCGCTTGTCCAGCAGGCCGCCGAACGCTGCATCCAGCAGGGCCAGACGCAGTACACCCAGGCCTTGGGCACGGACACCCTGCGCCAGGCCATCAGCGGCTGGTACGCCCAGCGCTTTGGCGTGCAGGTGCCTGCCCGGCGCATCGTCGTCACCGCTGGCGCTTCGGCCGCCCTGCAACTGGCCTGCCTGGCCCTGATCGAGCAGGGCGACGAGGTGCTGATGCCCAACCCCAGCTACCCCTGCAACCGGCATTTCGTGAGTGCCGCCGAAGGCACGGCGGTGCTGGTGCCGACCACCGCCCAAGAACGCTTTCAGCTGAGTGCCGCCAAAGTGCAGGCGGCCTGGGGCCCGAAAACGCGTGGCGTGCTGCTGGCCTCACCGTCCAACCCCACGGGCACCTCGATCGATCCGGCCGAACTGCGCCGCATCCATGAGGTGGTGAGCGCGCGCGGCGGCATCACGCTGATCGATGAAATCTACCTGGGCCTCTCCCACGACGAGGCCTACGGCCAGACAGCGCTGGCCATCAGCGACGACATCATCAGCATCAACAGCTTCAGCAAGTACTTCAACATGACAGGCTGGCGTCTGGGCTGGCTGGTGGTGCCCGAAGCATTGGTCGAGGTGGTTGAGCGTCTGGCACAGAACCTGTTCATCTGCGCCAGCACCGTGTCGCAACAGGCCGCGCTGGCCTGCTTCGAGCCCGAGAGTCTGGCGCTGTACGAGCAGCGCCGCGCCGAGTTCAAGGCCCGGCGCGACTTTTTCATTCCGGCGCTCAACGCGCTGGGTCTGACGGTGCCAGTCATGCCCGACGGGGCCTTTTACGCCTGGGCGGACTGCCGTGCGGCCTGCGCGAAGCTGGGCCTCAAGGACAGCTGGGACTTTGCCCATGCCGCCCTGCACCAGGCCCATGTGGCCATCACGCCCGGGCGCGACTTCGGCACGGCCGAGACGGCGCACTTTGTCCGCTTTTCCACCGCGAACTCGATGGCAGAGCTGCAAGCGGCCATCGAACGCCTGAAGGCCTTGCTGAACCCATGACCGAGCCCATGAGCACCACCCCCTTCGGCTTTCCGCTGCGCGTCTACTGGGAAGACACCGATGCCGGTGGCATCGTGTTCTACGCCAACTACCTCAAGTTCATGGAGCGCGGCCGCACCGAGTGGCTGCGCGCCTTGGGCTTCAACCAGCAGGTGCTGCGCGAACAGGTGGGGGGCATGTTCGTGGTCAGCGAAACCGCCGTCAAATACCACCAGCCTGCGCGCCTGGACGACGCCCTCTGGGTCACTGCTCGCGTGGCTGAAGCCGGCCGCGTGAGCCTGACCATCGCCCAGCAGGTGCTGATGCGCCGCGAAGGCCAAACCGACACCCTGCTGGCCGAAGGCACGATCCGCATCGGCTGGGTCGATGCCGCCTCCCTCAAACCCGCCCGCATTCCCGCTGCCATTCTGGAATCCCTGAAATGAACCAAGACATGTCCATCGTCTCGCTGGTGCTGCACGCCAGCTTTGTGGTCCAGATCGTGATGGCCATCCTGCTCGCCATCTCGGTGGCCAGCTGGGCCGCGATCATCCGCAAGATCACCGCCATCAAGCGCATCCAGAACCTCAACGAGGAGTTTGAGCGCGTGTTCTGGTCAGGCACCAGCCTCAACGAACTGTTTTCTGCCGCCAGCCAGAACGCCAAGCTGGCCGGCCCGATGGAGCGGATTTTTGCCAGCGGCATGCGCGAATACCAGAAGCTGCGCGAGCGCCGCATTTCCGACGCAGGCACCCTGCTCGACGGCGCCCGCCGCGCCATGCGCGCCAGCTTCCAGCGCGAGATGGACGCCGCCGAATCGCAGCTGGCCTTTCTCGCCTCGGTCGGCTCGGTCTCACCTTATGTGGGGCTGTTCGGCACGGTCTGGGGCATCATGCACGCCTTCACCGGTCTGGCCAGCCTGCAGCAGGTGACGCTGGCCACGGTGGCCCCCGGCATTGCCGAAGCGCTGGTAGCCACCGCCATTGGCCTGTTTGCCGCCATCCCGGCCGTGGTCGCCTACAACCGATTTGCCCGCGACATCGACCGCGTGGCAATCAAGCTGGAGACTTTCATCGAGGAGTTCTCCAACATCCTCCAGCGCAGCCTGGGTTCGGGCGCTTCCGCCTCGGGACACTGAACATGATGCACCCACGCTCTTCACTTCGTATCATCGCTGCCCCCCGAGGGGGCGAGGCCTCCTTTGAGGCGGCTCGGCAGGAGGCCTGACATGCCAGCCGTCGCCCACCGCGGACGCGGCCGTCGCGCCGTCAACGAGATCAACATGGTCCCCTTCATCGACGTGATGCTGGTGCTGCTGATCATCTTCATGGTCACTGCGCCCATGATCACGCCCAGCCTGATCGACCTGCCCAGCGTGGGCAAGGCCAACAAGCAGCCCGACAAGGTGCTGCAGGTGGTGATCCAGAAAGACGAGAGTCTGGAACTGGTGGCCGACGGCAAGACCAGCAAGCTGATGATCGGCGGCGTGGCCGAGGCAGTGAAGAACGCCCAAGGCACCGAAGGCAGCACCGCCGTGGTCATCAGCGCCGACCGCAACGTGAAGTACGAGAACGTGGTCAAAGTCATGGACACCCTGCAGCGCGCGGGCATCCAGCGGGTGGGCCTGTCGGTCCAGCTGGCCCCCTGAATCGCTTTTTGAACGGAGCGCAGAATTGAACCAGGGCGTCACCTACCAGGCCGAATTCGCTCCGCCGCCCGAGCCGGCGCGGGGGCGCTCTTTCGCCATGGCAGCGGCCGCCCATGTGCTGCTGTTTGCCGCACTGGGTCTGGTCACGCGATGGACCACGCAGGAGCAGGTCGTCACCGCCGAGGCCGAACTCTGGTCTGCCGTGCCCCAGCAGGCGGCGCCTCGGCTGGTCGAACCCGAGCCTGCCCCGTCGCCTGAACCTGAGCCCAAACCGGAACCGCCCAAACCTGCGCCTCGCCCTGCCCCCCAGCCTGAGCCGGACGTGCAAAAGCACGATGCCGAGATCGCCCTGAAGAAACAGAAGGAAGAAGACAAGAAAAAGGCCCTTGAAAAGGAGAAGGCCGAGAAGCTGCGCAAGGAAAAGCTGGAAAAAGAAAAAGCAGAGAAAGAAAAAGCCGAAAAAGAGAAGAAGCTCAAGGAGCAGAAACTCAAGGAAGAAAAGGCCCGCGAAGAAAAAGAGCGCGAGAAGAAAAAGGCCGAAGCCGACAAACGCAAGGCCGAAGAGGCCCGGGACAAGGCCGAGGCCGCCCGCACTGAGGCCCTGCGCAGGGAAAACCTCAAACGGATGCAAGGGCTGGCCGGCGCCACCGGTGGTGAACACTCCACCGGCACCGCCCTCAAATCTTCAGGCCCCTCGGCCAGCTACGCCGGCCGTCTGGTGGCCCGCATCAAGCCCAACATCACCTACCCCGGTGACGTGGTCGGCAACCCGCGTGCCGAAATCGAAGTCAAGGTGGGCGCCGATGGCACCATCCTGAGCCGCCGCATCGTGCAGTCCAGCGGCAACAAGGCCTGGGACGACGCCGTGCTGCGGGCGATCGACAAGACCGAAGTGCTGCCGCGCGACACTGACGGGCGTGTGCCGCCGGTGATCGTGCTGGGCTTCAGGCCGTTGGACTGAGGCTGGCTTACATCGTCACCGTGCGCACGGCCACGATGTTGTGGCCGTTGTCTTCGTAGACGATCTGCGCCTGACCCTGCTCGGCTTGTGCCATCCAGCTCGCCAGAGCGGCGTCTGACGGGAAAAACCTCGCCCGCTCACCCAGCGCCAGTTCGGCTTTGGCGGCCAGCTCGCCCGAGCGCCGCTGCAGAGCCAGGCGCACCGGCAGGCCTTTGACAAGTTCACCGTGTTCGGATTCCTCCCGTTGCGGCGGAAATTCGCGCACGATGCGCGCGATGTCCGGCGCATGCCCGTTGACCGCCACCCGCAAAAACTTGCCAAAGCGACAGCGCGCCGCACCCAGGTCCCAGATCTGCTCGATCTTGAGGCGGAAGCCGCCCGAGAAACGGTCCATCTGCATCTTGGCCATGACGATGATCAGCTCGTCGTCCTTGAGCGCGTGGCGGGCCGAGTTGATCAGCCCCTCGTCGGCGGTGGCTTCCATCACGCCCGATTTGTCGTCGAGCTTGAAGATCGCCACCTTGCCACGCTGGCCGTTGATGATGCGCAGGTCGCTCACGATGCCGGCCATAAGCTGCGGCTCGCGGCTGTCGATCAGCCCGTCGATCTTGCGGCGCACAAACTGGCGCACCTCGCGCTCCACTGCATCGAACAGGTGGCCCGACAAATAGAAGCCCACTGCCGTCTTCTCAAACGTCAGGCGCTCCTTGATGCC
>JAYRQF010000146.1:0-2080 GCA_041910735.1 Limnohabitans sp. | reverse complement strand
CTACCGCCTGCGGCGCTCCAGCCGCCGCAGCATCGGCCTCTCCATCGACCAGCGCGGCCTGCGCGTTGGCGCACCGACACGGGCCCGTCTCAGTGACATAGAAACCCTGATCCGGCAGCACGCCGACTGGGTGCTCACCAAGCTCATGCAGTGGGAAAGCCGGCCACGGGCCAACGCAATCCCCTTGTGCGATGGCACCCTCATTCCGGTATTCGGGACCGACATCCCGCTGCACCTGACGCAGGGCAAACGTGCAGGCGGTCGACTTGAAGACGGACTGCTTCAGGTCTCCACCAGTCCGACGGTCGACGCTCCGAAAGCCCTTGAATCCATCCTCAAGGCCCATGCCCGGCAAGTGCTGCACGGCCTGCTGGCAGAACATGCCGCACGCCTCGGCGTGCCGACGCCGCCGCTCCGGCTATCCTCGGCCCGCACCCGCTGGGGCAGTTGCAACAGCCGGGGCCACATCGCGCTCAACTGGCGCCTCGTCTTTCTACCGCTGCCGATTGCGGTCTACGTGGTCTGCCACGAGCTCGCCCACCTGAAGGAAATGAACCACAGTCCGCGTTTCTGGTCTGTGGTGGCAACCCTCTGCCCGGACTGGCAAGCCCAGCGCCTCGCGCTGCGCCAGCTCGGCGGTCAACTTCCGATTTACGCTTAAAACCAAGGAAACAGCATGCGCATTCTGCACACCATGATCCGCGTCGGCGATCTCGATCGCGCCATCGCTTTTTACACCGAAATCCTCGGCATGCACCTGATGCGTCGCCAGGACTACCCGGAAGGCCGCTTCACCCTGGCCTTCGTCGGTTACGGCAACGAAGACAGCGATGCCGTGCTCGAACTCACCCACAACTGGGATACGCCCTCGTACGACCTGGGCAATGGTTTTGGCCACATCGCCCTTGCCGTGCCGGATGCGGCCAAGGCCTGCGCCGAGATCAAGGCACGTGGCGGCAAGGTGGTGCGCGAGGCCGGGCCGATGAAGCACGGCAGCACCATCATCGCGTTCGTCGAAGACCCGGATGGCTACAAGATCGAGTTGATCCAGCGCGCCTGATTCGCCCTGATGAGCGCGGCCTTCGGGCCGCTGCTCGACGCTTAGAAATCCAGCCGAACTCCGACCCACTGGCGCCGTTCGACAATCCGCGCCGCCAGTGCTGAATCGGCACTGGTGGGGACCGGACCCTTGTATTCGATCTGCGAGCCATCCAGGGACTGTACGGTATAGGCCAGTTCGCCACGCAGCCCATCCCAGCGGAAGGGATAGGCCAGACGGGCATCCTGACGCCGGTAGCCAGGGACCGCCGTGTTCTGCGACCAGCGGTGATGGCCGACCCAGTAGCCGGCCAGCGACAACTCCAGCCCGAGGGGCAGTTTCTGCATCCAGAACAAGGAGGTGCTGTGGGTGGGCGAAGATTCATTGGTCAGCAGACGCAACGACTCTTTGTACGCGACCCCAGGCAGGAAATCCGAGGTGATTTTGACAAAGGCCTGGCTCAGCATCAGCCGCGTTCCCTCCAGCGGTTGCCAGCGCCATTGGTACTCCAGACCGCTGATCTGCACGGCCTGGATGGGGGTTGTGTAATCAGCCTTGATCCCGGTGCAGACCGGTACGGCACCGATGCCCAGCACGTTGCAGTAGCCGTCGGCCAAGGTGCGTTCGACCGGCGTCATGAACCGATTGGGAATCTTCTCGATGAAGGCACGCACATCCACGGACATCCGCCAGGATTTCAACTCACCCAGATAGCCCATCTCGTACGTATCCAGACGTTCGACACCCAGCGCCCCGTCCCCGAGAAAACGGCGGCGATAGACGCTGCCCGCCTCGACCGGCGTGCCCGATACCGTGGCATACGGCAGATGGCGGCGATCGCCCACGTAATCGACAATGCTGGCCGCCCGGTAAGCCCGCGCATAGCCGAGGCGCAGGGTATTTTGCTCATCCAGGTGGAAGTTGGCACTGGCCCGGTTGGAGAGATGCGTCCCGGCGAAACTGTCCCGCTCGACCGCCAACCCCAGGTTGCCGGTAAACCATTGCCGGGGTCGCCATTCCAGGTTGCCGAACAGACGGCTG
>JAYRQF010000145.1:0-4842 GCA_041910735.1 Limnohabitans sp. | reverse complement strand
TGGCTTTCGGAATCAGGAAGTTTCGATGGGTTGGATTCTGGAAGGCGCTCTTTAAAACTGGAACTACTGAGTTTTCAGTTTCTTATGACCAACTTATCTGAAAACAACTCCGAAGGGCCCCCATGGCACGCACCGTCCAATGCATCAAACTCGGCCAAGAGGCAGAAGGCCTGGACTTTCCGCCCTACCCTGGCGAGCTGGGCAAACGCATCTGGGAAAACGTCAGCAAGCAGGCCTGGGCCGACTGGCTCAAGCACCAGACCATGCTGGTCAATGAAAACCGCCTGAACCTGGCCGACCAGCGTGCCCGTCAGTACCTGGCCCGCCAGATGGAAAAACACTTCTTTGGCGAAGGCGCAGATGCCGCCCAGGGCTACGTGCCCCCATCCCAGGCCTGATCGGCCCCGTGACTTCCCCCGTAATCTGGGGACCGGACGGCACGCCCCGCAGCACCCTGTTTGACGACGTCTACCGCAGCCGCGGCTTCCATGGCATGGACCGCGGCCTGCTGCAGGCACACCATGTGTTCCTGCAAGGCTGCGGTCTGTGGTCACCTGCGCCAGCGCCGCTGGCCTGGCAAGGCCGGCGCCAGTGGCATGTGCTCGAAACCGGCTTTGGCCTGGGCCTGAGCTTTCTGGCCACCTGGCAAGCCTGGCTGCAGGACCCGCGGCGCCCGGATCGCCTGTTCTTCACCTCCATCGAAGCCTGGCCAGTGGCGGCGCAGGACATCCTGCGCAGTGTGCAGGCCTGGCCTGAGCTGCAACCGGTGGCCGACCAGCTGGCGGCTGCCTGGCGTGGCCTGTTGCCGGGTGTCCACCGTCTGGCATTTGAAGGTGGCCGCGTGCAGCTGACGCTGTGCATCGGCCCGGTGGGCAAAATGTTGCGCGAGATGGATGTGGCCGCCGACAGCGTGTTTCTGGACGGGTTCAGCCCCGACCTCAACCCCGACATGTGGTCGCGGCACACCCTCAAGGCCGTGGCACGGCTGTGCCGCACCGGCACGCGTGTGGCGTCCTGGTGCGTGCAACGCGGTGTGCGCGAAGACCTGACGCAGTGTGGCTTTGCCGTCACGCGCGCCGATGGCCTGCCGCCCAAATCGCACCGGCTGGAAGCCGTGTTCCAGCCCGCCTGGACACCACGTACCAAACTGCGCCCGGCTTTGCACACGGAGCCCAGCCGCACTGCGCTGGTTTTGGGGGCGGGCCTGTCCGGCTCGGCGGTGGCCTGCAGCCTGGCGCGGCGCGGCTGGCAGGTCACGGTGCTGGACGCGGGCGACGGTGTGGGCGCCGGGGCCTCCGGCCTGCCCGCCGGCCTGACGGCACCGCATGTCTCGCCGGACGACAGCGTGCTCTCGCGCATCACCCGCGCCGGGGTGCGCGCCACCCTGCAGCGCTGCAGCCAATTGCTGCAGCCGGGCAGCGACTGGGCCTGGTCAGGCGTACTGGAGCACCGCGTCGAAGGCAAGCGCGCCTTGCCCGGCGCCGACGTCTGGCCCGCGCAGGGCCACGAATGGAGCACGCCGGCCACACCCGAACAAATCACCCAGGCCGGTCTGCCGGAGCAAGCGCAGGCCCTGTGGCATGCCATGGCTGCCTGGCTGCGCCCGCGCCAGCTGGTGACAGCGCAACTGGACACGCCGGGCGTCGCGGCACGCTGGAGCACACGCGTGCAGACGCTGCGCCACAGCGAGCAAGGCTGGCAGGCACTCGATGCCGACGGGCAAGTGCTGGCAGAAGCTGGACAAGCCATCGTGGCCGGCGGCTTTCACACCCGCGCCCTGCTGCCCGGTGTCACCCTGCCGCTCAACCCCTTGCGCGGTCAGATCAGCATGGGGCCGCTGGACATTTTGCCGCCGGCCCTTCGGGCTCACCTGCCGGATTTGCCGGTCAACGGTCACGGCAGCTTCATCGCCGGTGTGCCGCTGCCACCCGAGTTCGGCGGCGCCCCTGGCTGGTACCTGGGCTCGACCTTTGAGCGCGCCTGCCCGCAGGCGGTGCTGCGCGACGAAGACCACGCCGCCAACCATGCCCGGCTGGCCACGCTGCTGCCCGCGCTGAGCGAGCCCATGCGGCTTGCATTTGCGCTGGACCGCGTGCTGGCCTGGGCCGGCCTGCGTTGCACCCTGCCCGACCGCGTGCCTGTGGTCGGTCCGGTGAACCCGGACACCCTGCCGGGCCTGCTGGTGTGCGCCGGCATGGGCGCGCGCGGAATCAGCCTGAGCGTGCTGTGTGGCGAGCTGATCGCAGCACAGCTCGAAGGCGAGCCACTGCCGCTGGCGCCTTCGCTGGCGACGCATCTGGCCGCCCACAGGTTTGAGGCCCGGGCGGGGAACTGAAAAACCGGCCAAGGGCCGGGCAAACCATGGTCAGTGCATGGCTGTGGCCCACAGGCGGCGCAGCAGCATGGGCAGCGTCTGCACCCGCATCACCTGGTTGCTGTAGTCGCCCGAGAACAGCTTGCGGATAAGGTCGTCGCGCTGCCCGGGCCCCGGCACGAAGCGCCCGCTCAGGCTCTGGCCGGCGCTGCGCACGATGTTCAGAGCCACGTTCCCCACGTCCCGGACCTGCAGACTGACCACATCGCCTGGAGACAGTGGCATCGGCAGGGGGTGGACGAGGCGAAGGTGAAAACCGTCCACGCTGGCGTCGACCAGCACACAGTCGTGCGTCTGCCCCGCCAGCTGCAAAACCGCCGGCTCATTGAGCACAAAACGCTCTTCGCTGCGCAGCCTCGGCCCCTCAATACACAGCAGGGCCGCCAGCGCAAGCACAAACACATTGAGCCCGGACCAGAACACGGCAATCGGGAAAAACTCGTTGAAAGGCACCACAGCCAGCTCGGGAATCACGTTGATGATGAGCCCCAGCAAGGTCAGCGCCAGGGTGACCAGGATCACGCTCAGCGTGACCAGGTCCACCTTGCGGCCTTGCACCGAAAGCGAGCCCTTGGGCGTCACGCGAAAAGGTTTGCCAAAGGGCTTGATCAGTGAAGCCAGCACCGTCGGGGCCAGCCTGAAGCTGGCAAAAACGCTGGCCGGTACCGACACCAGTGGGGCGTGGTGTGAGCCCACCAGCCAGCGCGTGGACAGGAACAGGCACAACATCAGGGGCAACTGGTAGAACACCAGATCGCTGGTGTAGGTGAACTGCAGGGGCATCAGGCCCAGCAGCAGGTAGACCAGCGGAATGAGCAGCAAAAACAGGCGCACAAAATACTGCGTCAGCCAGCTGGTCGGGAAAAACAGGATTCGTTGCATCGGCGTCAGGCCCGGCCCCAATGGAGCCCAGGGCAGGAAAAGCGACTGGATGGCACCGCGGCACCAGCGCTCGCGCTGCACGAAAAAACCCTCGATGGATTCGGCCGCCAGCCCCATGCTCAGGCGTTCATTGAGGTAGACCGTGCGGTAGCCCTTTCTGAGCATCACCAGCGTGGTGAGCAGGTCTTCGGTGATGCTTTCGGTGGGAATCCCGCCCGCCGCATCGATTGCCTCCCGGCGCATGATGCTGCACGAGCCACAGCAAAACGAGGCATCCCAGGCGTCGCGGGATGCCGCCATCTGGTCAAAAAACAGCCTTTGCTCGTCCGGGTACTCCTGCATCAGGCCCAGATTGGTCTGAATCGGGTCTTTGTTGTAGAAGTGCTGTGGTGTCTGGACGATGCCGACCTTGGGGTCTGAAAACAGCCCCAGCGTGCGGCGGATGAAAGCGCGGGAGGGCACGAAATCGGCATCGAAAACGCACACAAAGGCCCCGCTGGCGTGCCCCAGGGCGTGGTTGAGGTTGCCGGCCTTGGCGTGCCGGTTGTCCGGTCGGGTCAGGTAGCGCACGCCCTTTTGCGCGCAGTGCGCGCGCAGCCAGTCACGCCGGCCATCGTCGAGTACCCACACCGTCTTGGCCGGGTAGTCGATCGCCAGAGCACCCACAATGGTTTTCTCCAGCACCTCCAGCGGCTCGTTGTAGGTGGGTATGAACACATCGACCGGGGGCGTTCCCATCATGTTGCCGGGGCCAGGCGCGTCGACCTGGGCACTGCGCTGGTTGATGCGGCTCATGATGAGCAAAAACGTGCCCATCTCCACAAACGCCAGCAACTCCACCGCGGCCACCAGCCAGACCCAGACCTGGGCCAAAGTGCCCTGTGCATCGGGTACCACCAGGGTTTCACTGACCCGCCAGACCAGGTAGGGCAAGACCAGCAACGCGGGCACCAGCGCGACCACCGCCCGGACCTGCGGGTGATCACGCCGGCTGTCCCACAGCAGGGCGAAAAGGCCCGACACCAGCAGCAGCGGCAAGAAATCCGTGGCTGTCACGTTCCGGCGAGGGCAGTCATGCGGCTGAGCAGCGCCTTGGGACTCCAGCCACGCGGCATCTTGAGATCGACCATGCGCCCGGCATAGCACAGGTGGGCCTCGGGGTCAGACCAGCCGTCCTGACCGATGTCTACCAGCACGCGGCCCTCCTTGCGCTCTCGGGGCAACTGCGCGGCCAGCGTTGGGTCGGCGCTGTTGCTGCCGCTGCCGCTGGTAGCGCGCACTTTTCCCTCACGCCAGGTGTCGGTGCCCAGCAGGCGGTATTTGACCGGGGTGCCTGGCGTCATGTGGCTGAGCTGGCTTTCCGGGACGGCCGCATCGACAAAAGCGTCACGGCAATGGATCACCTGCGCCAGTTCTGCCCCGGCAATCACCTCGCTGCCGTTGGCCGAAAACTTGCGCCACAGCAGGCCCGCCACGGGCGACTGGATGGGCGCCTCCTGCCAGGCCTGCTGGCTGCTGCCACCTTGCGCCAGCTGCGCCCGGATCTGGTCCACGCGGCTTTGCGTTTCGCGCAGGCGTGTCTGCAG
>JAYRQF010000144.1:0-2553 GCA_041910735.1 Limnohabitans sp. | reverse complement strand
GGATCACCGCGCCGGTACCCCCGGCGGCAGTGGCAGCACCAGACGCTGGTTCGCCGCCAGCACCCCGGGCGCACGGGCCCTCCGCGCGGGCAAGGCCTGTGGCAGTGGCGTCTGGCGCACGGCAGGCGCGCACAGTGGCCCCGGCGCAGGCAGTGGAGCCCGATCCTGTGGCCCATGCGCCCTCCACGCCAGCATCTGAATCTGCCCCGCCCCTGCACTGGGGGCCAGAAGACCTGCGCCGTGCCGCCCAGGATGACGGTGCGCAGGAGCGTCGGTGGGGACGCATCGTGCCGCACCAGCGCTGGACGGCTGAAACTGCCCACAATGGGCAGGTGGGCGACAACGTTCGCCTGAGCGAGCAGCACGCGGTCGGCGGCGGACGCGTCACGCGGGTGCAGCGGGGGGGGCGCCGTGTATTGCGTGGAGATTCCATCGACCAACCAGCCGCCCGCCATGGGTGCGGCGCCGCGTATGGCGATGCCCCGTACCTGCTCTTGAAGCAGGAGATCAGGCCGGATATGGCTGCCGACACCTTGGGTCGGCGCGCGTGTTCAGTGCTCGGCCTTCTCGAGGCGATTGCGGCCGTTGGCCTTGGCCTGGTAAAGCGTTGCGTCGGCCCGGGCCAGCAAGGTGTCTATGGACGGGTCGTCGGCCCGGATGGCGGCCAGGCCGATGCTGACCGTGCAGTGGGGTAGCCCCTTTTTGTTGGGGGCCATGTTCAAGATGCGCTGGGCGACCACCGTGGCGCCATCCAGAGAGGTTTCGGGCAGCATGACCACGAACTCCTCGCCGCCGTAGCGCCCCAGCTTGTCAAAACTGCGCAGCTGCGCGGATACCCGCTGGGCAAAGTCCACCAGGACCTTGTCGCCCACCAGGTGTCCGTGGGTGTCGTTGACCTTTTTGAAGTGGTCCAGATCCAGCATCATCATGGTCAAGGCACGGTCGTTGCGGCGGAATCGGTCCATCTCCTGCTCGCACGCCGCGATGAATGCACGGCGGGTGAGGGTGCCGGTCAGCGTGTCGTGGTTGGCCAGATACTCAAACTCTCTGCGCATGCGCTCGCTGGCCATGAGGACGGTGCCCATGGTGATCAGCAGGATGCCGAGGGCAAGGCTGGCAAGGTACACGACTTGCGCCGTGGCCGGGTCGAACACGCCGCTGATCTCCATGCCGTAGGCGACCGTGCCTGCGCGCACGACGGTGATGATGGCAAGCATGAACAGCGCGAGTGCCGTCAGTCGGACGAAGATGTTGTCGTGACGGCGCCCGAACAGGAATACGGCGTGCTTCAGCAGAACCCCGGCAAGGAATGTGTTGACCGCGATCAGGCGCTCGGCGTAGCGCGCTGGTTCCAGCACGCTCCAGGCCGTCAGACCAATGACTACGGCCAGAGCGACCATCCACGGCCAGTGCGCAGGCCGGACGCCGAAAAAGTGCTGGCTACCGAAATACAGCAGCAATGCTCCCGACAGGACCATCGTGTTGCCGCCGAGCAAGGACACCATGTCGGGCAATGTGCCGAAACTGCCGAACATCAGCGTTGCCAGGAAGAACAGCAGCGGGCTGATCGCCCACTCCCGGATGCCATGAATCGACGGCGGATAGATGCGTTTGAGCAGCAGCAGTGCAATCGCCAGAGGCAGGCTCAAAAAACTGGCCAGGAGGACGATGGTGCGTGGATCGATGTTCAGCATGGCCAGGCAGCTTTTTTGGATGCGGGCACCGGGGCGCAGGGAGGTTGACGAACGTGAGCGACCGCGTGTGTCGTGTGATGACTTCCTGCCAATGGTGTTGTTGTTTTGCTATTTTTATCAATTATATCGAATTGTTGGCGCGCCAGTGCCATAGATGCGCACCAAAGCGGTGCGACGCCAGGGGTACGGGCTGCCGCTCAGGGCGCCCGATGGAGTTTCACGCAGGTGGGGTGCGGTCAGCGCCTGAGAGCAGAGCGATCCGGATCGCGAAGGCGCTCCAGCAGCATCGCATCCCCATAGCTGAAGAAGCGATATTCCTGCGCAATGGCGTGGCGGTACAGGGCCATGACCTGGTCGTAACCGGCAAAGGCGCTCACCAGCATCATCAGCGTGCTTTTGGGCAGGTGGAAGTTGGTCACCAGCAGATCCACCACCCGAAAGCCGAAGCCGGGGGTGATGAAGATGTCCGTTTCGCCCGTGGTCTGGCCGCGGCGCGCCCAGGATTCGAGCGTGCGCACGGTGGTGGTACCCACGGCCACCACGCGGCCACCGCGCTGGCGGCAGCGTTCCAGCGCAGCCAGGGTGGCCAGCGGGACGTCGTACCACTCGTGGTGCATGCGGTGTTCAGCCAGGTTCTCGGTCTTGACGGGCTGGAAGGTGCCGGCGCCCACGTGCAGGGTGACGCTGGCGGTCTCGATGCCACCGTCCGCCAGCGCGGCCAGCACCGCATCGTCGAAATGCAGCGCGGCCGTGGGTGCGGCCACGGCGCCGGGGGCGCGCGCAAACACGGTTTGGTAGCGCTGGCTGTCCTGGGCGGCGTTGGGGTCGGTGCCGGTGTGCTGCTGGCGTTCGATGTAGG
>JAYRQF010000143.1:0-6741 GCA_041910735.1 Limnohabitans sp. | reverse complement strand
GCTGGACGCGCTGCACAGCGGCAAGGCCAAGTACAGCTCCATCTTCAACTACCCCACGCTCAACTGGGCCGATGTGGGCGTGATCGGCTGGCTGGTGGATGGCGCGGCCATCATGAACCAGATCCCGCTCTGCCGCTGCTCCTACGGCCCCTACGCTCGTGCCATGGTGCGCGTGTGCAAAGAGGAATCCTTCCACCAGCGCCAGGGCTACGAGGCCCTGCTGGTGATGATGCAGGGCACGCAGGCGCAAAAAGACATGGTGCAGGACGCCGTCAACCGCTGGTGGTGGAAGTGCCTGGCCATGTTCGGGCCGCCCGACGCCGACAGTCCCAACAGCGCGCAAGGCATGCGCTGGGGCATCAAGCGCATCTCCAACGACGACCTGCGCCAGAAATTTGTGGACGCCACCGTGCCGCAGGCCAGGGTGCTGGGCGTCACCCTGCCGGACCCCGACCTCAAATGGAACGAAGCCCGTCAGGCCCACGACTACGGCCAGATCGACTGGGACGAATTCTGGTCCACCGTCAACGGCAACGGCCCCTGCAACAAGGAACGCCTGGGCGCCCGCGTCAAGGCCTGGAACGACGGTGCCTGGGTGCGTGAAGCCGCCCTCGCCCACAGCCGTAAACAACAACGCCAACTCAAGGAGGCTGCATGAGCACCACACCCGCACTCAAAGAATGGCCCCTCTGGGAAGTCTTCGTCCGCAGCAAGCAAGGCCTGGAGCACAAACACTGCGGCAGTCTGCACGCCTCGGATGCGCAGCACGCACTGCAAATGGCTCGCGACGTCTACACCCGCCGCCAGGAAGGCGTGAGCATCTGGGTGGTGCCGTCCGCCGCCATCTCGGCCAGCGAACCCAATGACAAGAGCGAGTTCTTCGAGCCCGCCAGCGACAAGGTCTACCGCCACCCGACCTTCTACGAGATCCCCGAAGAAGTGGGACACATGTGATGAAAGCGCCTGTCGACTATTTGCTGCACCTCGCAGACAACGCGCTGATCCTTGGTCAGCGCAACGCCGAGTGGTGCGGCCACGGCCCCATCCTCGAGGAAGACATTGCGCTGTCCAACAACAGCCTGGACCTGATTGGTCAGGCCCGGCTGCTCTACCAGCACGCCGCCACGCTGATCGGCGAGGGCGCGACCGAAGACACGCTGGCGTATTTCCGCGACGTGCCCGACTTCCGCAACTACACCTTGTGTGAACTGCCGCACCTGCCACTCATGTCGGCCACCGCCTGCGGTGACCGTGACTTTGCGACCACGATCGCCCGCAACTTCCTCTACAGCAGCCTGATGGTGCTGGTGTGGGACCAGCTGCAGTCGTCCAAAGACGAACAGCTGGCAGCCATCGCCGCCAAGTCGCTCAAGGAAGTGCGCTACCACCTGCGCCACTCGCGCGACTGGCTGGTGCGTCTGGGCGATGGCACCGAAGAATCGCATGCGCGCATGCAGGCCGCCATCGATGCACTGCTGCCTTACACCCGCGAGTTCTGGGTCAGCAGCCCGCAAGAACAGGCCGCGCTGGCCAATGGCAGCGGGATCGATGTGGCCGCCCTCAAGGCCGACTGGAACACCATCGTTGACGCCGCGCTGTCTGAAGCCACGCTCCAGCGCCCCGCCGACAGCGCCTTCCTGCCCACCGGCAAGCAAGGCGTCCACTCGGAACACCTGGGCTTCGTGCTGGCTGAAATGCAGAGCCTGGCGCGCCAGCACCCCGGCGCCACCTGGTAAGCCGCATGACCACGACCCTCACCCGCGCAGAACAGGCCTGGCAGTTGCTGGAGGGCCTGAGTGATCCTGAAATCCCGGTCATCACCCTGCGCGAACTGGGCATCCTGCGTGAAGTGCGTGAGGGCTCTGAGGGTCTGGAAGTGGTCATCACCCCCACCTACAGCGGTTGCCCGGCCATGGGCCAGATCGAGGACGATGTGAAAGCCACCCTGGCCAACGCCGGCCTGCAGGCCCGGGTCGTCACGCAACTGGCCCCGGCCTGGACGACCGACTGGATGACCGAAGCAGCCCGCGAAAAACTCCGTGCATATGGCATCGCCCCGCCGCATGCCTGCGCCAGCGGGCACGCCGGCAGTGCCAACGTCGTGCAGTTTGCCGCCCGCCCGCAAAAAGCCGAAGCGGTGCATTGCCCGCAATGCGGCTCGGCCAACACGACCGAAACCTCCCATTTCGGCTCCACCGCCTGCAAGGCCCTGTACCGGTGCCTGGATTGCATGGAACCGTTCGACTATTTCAAACCCTACTGAACCGCACAAAGAGCGACCCACCATGCGCTTTCATGACCTGACTGTTTCCCGTGTCACGCCCGAAGCCGCCGGCGCGGTGGCCATCACGCTGAATGTTCCCGCCGATCTGCGCGAGACCTTTGCATTCCAGCCGGGTCAATTTTTGACCCTGCGCGCTGACATCGGAGGCAGCGATGTGCGCCGCAGCTACTCGATCAGCTCGCCGCGCAGCCGCCTCGCACACGGTGAACTGGAATTGGGCATCCGCCCGGTCGAAGGCGGCGTGTTCTCCAACTGGGCAGCAGCACAACTCAAAGCCGGCGACACCCTGCGCGTGATGCCACCCGATGGTCGCTTCACCGTGCAAAAGCAGCGTGCCATCCACCGCGTGGGCTTTGCCGCCGGCTCAGGCATCACGCCCATCCTGTCCATCATGGCCAGCACGCTCGAAGAGCAGCCCGAATCCAAATTCACCCTGGTGTATGGCAACCGCCGCATGGACAGCGTGATGTTCAACGAGGCCCTGCAGGACCTCAAGGACCGCTACCCCTCGCGCCTGACCCTGATCCACATCCTCTCGCGCCAGGCCCAGGAAGTGCCGCTGCTCGAAGGCCGCATCGACGCCGCCAAGGTGCGTGCTGTCATCGACGCTTTCCTGCCCGTGGCCAGCATGGACGAGGTGTTCATCTGCGGCCCCGAGGCCATGATCGAAGAGACCGAAACAACCCTGCTGGACGCCGGCGTGAAGGCCGACCGCATCCGCACCGAGCGTTTCACCTCGCCCACACTGGAAGCACTGAGTCCCGAGCAGAAAGCCAAAGCCGTACTGGGCCACAAAGCCACGCGCGATGGCGGCGAAGTGCAGCTCACTGTGGTGCTCGACGGCAAGCCCTACGAGATGCCGATGAACAGGAACGAAAAAATCCTCGACATCGCACTCGCCATGGGTCTGGACCTGCCCTATTCCTGCAAGGGCGGCGTGTGCTGCACTTGCCGCTGCAAAGTCACCCAGGGTTCAACCGAGATGGACAAGAACTTCACACTCGAAAAACCCGAGGTTGACGCCGGCTTCGTGCTGTCCTGCCAGGCACGTCCGACCAGCGACCGTGTGGTGGTGAGTTTCGACGAACGCTGAGCTGCTTTTGGATGCACCATGAAAAACGCCCCGCATGCGGGGCATTTTTCATTTTGAAAGCCGAGAGGGCTTAGAAGCGGTAGCCAACGCCAACGCTGGCAGCCACGGGGTTCAGCTTCAAAGTACCGAGATTGTCGCCGTTGAGGTAAACATTGGATTTGATGTGGATCTTTTTCACATCAAAGTTCAGCGACCAGTTTTTGTCCAGAGGAATGTCCACCCCCGCCTGGTAAGCAAAACCCCAGCTGTGGTTGTCCAAGGTTGCACCCGGAATCAGTTGGACACTGGAAATCTTGGTGTAGTTGATACCTGCACCCACATACGGCTTGAAGCCGGTGAAGTTGGTGAAGTGGTACTGGGCCAGCAGGGTCGGTGGCAGGTGCTTGAAGGTACCCAAATGCGCCGTACTGGTGTTCACATCGTGCTTTTGCGGCACAGTGAGGATCAGCTCAGCCGCCAGGTTCTTGTTGAAGAAATAGCTGATGTCCACTTCAGGAATGGTCTTGTCGCTGGCAGCCAAGCCAGTCAGCGTGGTCTCATTCTTGTTTTCCATACCCAGGTTCGTCGCGCGGAAACGCACCATCCAAGGGCTTTCCTGAGCTTGCACAGCACCTGCGGCACATGCGGCCAGAGCCGCCAGAACGATCATTTTTTTCATGGTTTTTATCCTCTGATTGAGAAGCACAACCGCTTCAGAAGTCATTACATTCGAGACCCGTCTCTCGGGTTTTGAGATGCATCAAACCCGGGAAAACCATGAAACTGATCCAGCTTATTTTTGATGCAAATCAAAATCCGGGTTTTGATCTGAAGCGCTGTGAGGTTTCGCACTGCGGTAGACCTCCACCAGTGCTGCACCCTGATGCCGGAATCCCAGTCGCTCAGCAGCGGCTTCACTCAGATCGAGAATGAAACGCCTGCTCACGGGACCGCGGTCGTTGATGCGGACATGCACATGCCGCCCGTTGCGCGGATTGACCACCCGCAACCATGCGCCCATCGGCAGCCTGGGGTGTGCGGCGGTCATGGCATGCCGGTCAAAACGCTCTCCACTGGCGGTCTTCTTGCCATGAAAGCGTTTGCCATACCATGTGGCCAGACCCCTGCTGTGCCAGCCGTGCCCCGGTTGGCCAGAAGCGTGCTCTGATGTTGTTGCGGCCGTCTGCACCTCTGTCGGGTCTGGGACGGTCAAGTCTGAAGTTGTTTCGGGCACTGTGGCCCACGCAGTGACCGTCCCCATGCCCAGAATGAGCCACAGGGCGGCCTCCCTGTACCGCGCTGAAATGTTCATATTCGCTGGAGTTGCTGAAGGATCTCCGTGGTGGCCACGCTCTGGTTCATCGTGTAGAAGTGCAGCGCAGGCACACCCGCCGAGATCAGCTGGTCGCACAGGTCGGTCACCACCTCCAGACCAAAGGCCTTGATGGACGCGATGTCGTCGCCATAGGCCTGCAGACGCAGACGGATCCAGCGCGGAATTTCTGCGCCGCAGGCGTCCGAAAAACGCAGCAGCTGTGAGGAGCTGGTGATCGGCATGATGCCCGGCACCACCGGGATGTCCACACCCAGCTTGTGCGCCTCGTCGACGAAACGGAAGTAGGCATCGCTGTTGTAGAAGTATTGGGTGATGGCCGAGTTGGCACCGGCCTTCACCTTGGTGGCAAAAGCCTGCAGATCGGCCTCAGGGGATTTCGCTTGTGGGTGCACCTCGGGATAGGCAGCCACTTCGATCTGGAAATCATCGCCCGTCTCGGCGCGGATGAACGCCACCAGGTCGCTCGCGTACTGGAACTCACCGCCCGCACCATAGCCGCTGGGCAGATCGCCACGCAGGGCAACCAGGCGTTTGACGCCCATGCCCTTGAGCGTGGCCAGCTGCGCACGCACCGAAGCCCGGGTGGCGCCGATGCACGAGAAATGCGAAGCCGCAGCCACGCCTTCGGCAATGATCGCGCCCACGGTGGCAAAAGTGCCTTCCTGGGTGGAGCCACCCGCGCCGTAGGTCACCGAGCAGAACTCGGGCTGGAGCTTGTAGAGCTGCTGGCGCACGCCACGCAGCTTCTCAGACCCCTCGGGCGTCTTGGGTGGGAAAAATTCAAAACTCACGGGCAGCTTCATCGCGCCTCTCCTTCAACTCGCAGGTTGGATCGCCTGCACAAAAAATTCGCGGTTGCCGTCACCGCCCTCGATCGGACTGTCCAGCCAGGCCTGTACCTGCAGGCCGACTGCCGCACACGCCTCGCGGATGCGAACCTCCACCTGCGCATACAAGGCAGGATCGCGCACGATGCCCCCCTTGCCGATCTGCCCGGGTTGCAGCTCGAACTGCGGCTTGACCAGCATCAGCAGTCGCCCGCCGGCGTGGAGCATCGGCACCACACCCGGCAACACCAGCGTGAGCGAGATGAAGGACACATCGCCCACCACCAGATCGAAGCCTTGGTCTGCGCCGGGAATGCGGGCATCACAGGGCTGCAGTTCTCGTGCATTGAGCCCTTCGATGCACACCACCCGCGCATCGCTGCGCAGGCGCGCATGCAGCTGGCCATGCCCGACATCCACCCCAACCACCTGCGCAGCGCCTTGCTGCAATAGGCAATCGGTGAAGCCTCCGGTGCTCTGCCCCACATCCAGACAGCGCCAGCCCGAGGCACTCCAGCCAGCCGTCTTGAGGGCGCCTTCGAGCTTGAGTCCGCCGCGCGAAACGTAACGCGCTTCCGCGTCGTCCAGCAAGACCAGCTCGGCGCTGTCAGGCACCTCATCGCCGTTTTTGCCGACACGCCTGAAAGCACCAGCGCCCAGGCGCCACTGCACTCCGGCGGTGATCAGCCGCTGCGCCTGAGAGCGCGAGGCCGCAAGGCCTCGTTCAACGAGCAGCTGATCGGCACGCACGGTCAGTAACGGTAGGTGTCCGGCTTGTAGGGGCCCTGCCTGGGCACACCGATGTAGGCGGCCTGGTCGTCGGTCAGCTCGGTGAGCATGGCGCCGACTTTCTTGAGGTGCAGACGCGCCACTTTCTCGTCCAGGTGCTTGGGCAGCACGTAGACCTTACCCACGTCATAGCCTTCGGGGTGGGTGAACAGTTCGATCTGGGCAATCGTCTGGTTGGCAAACGAAGACGACATCACGAAGCTGGGGTGGCCAGTGCCGCAGCCCAGGTTCACCAGACGGCCCTTGGCCAGCAGGATGATGCGCTTGCCGTCCGGGAAGATCACATGGTCAACCTGGGGCTTGACCTCTTCCCACTGGCACTTTTCTTCGAGTTTGGCAACCTGGATCTCGTTGTCAAAGTGGCCAATGTTGCAGACGATGGCCTGGTCCTTCATGGCGGCCATGTGCTCGAAGGTGATGACGTCGCGGTTGC
>JAYRQF010000142.1:0-8855 GCA_041910735.1 Limnohabitans sp. | reverse complement strand
TGGAAGACGCCCTGCACGCCACCCGCGCTGCCGTGGAAGAAGGCATCGTGGCCGGCGGTGGCGTGGCCCTGCTGCGCGCCCGTCAGGCCGTCGGTACCCTCAAGGGTGACAACGAAGACCAGAACCACGGCATCGCCCTGGTGTTCAAGGCCATCGAAGCCCCGCTGCGCGAGATCGTCTACAACGCCGGCGGCGAAGCCAGCGTGGTGGTCAACAACGTGCTGGCCGGCAAGGGCAACTACGGCTTCAACGCCGCCAACGACACCTATGGCGACATGATCGAAATGGGTATCCTGGACCCGACCAAGGTGACCCGCACTGCGCTGCAAAACGCCGCTTCCGTGGCCAGCCTGATGCTGACCACCGAGTGCATGGTCTCCGAAGCCCCCAAAGCTGAAGCTGCTCCGGCCATGCCCGACATGGGCGGCATGGGTGGTATGGGCGGCATGGGCATGTAAGCCCCAGGCCTGTCACCCCGGACTTGCTCCGGGGTCCATGGCTGCCAAAGCCCCGCGAGACTTCGCGGGGCTTTTTTCTTGCCCGTATCATTCAGGTCATGCGCCACACCGTCTGGACCCTGCTTTTTGCCTTGCTGCTTCAGCTGCTGGCGGGCAGTGCCTGGGCTTGGCGTGGCGCGCAGGCCACCGAACACAGCGCACACTGTCACGACACCGCCGTGCAGGCGGCCAGTGGCACGGACACCCATCACACCGCCGGCAAGGCCCTGTCCGGCTCCAGCCAGCCCGACAGCCACCACTGCTGCGCAGTCTGCATCGGTGCGGCCATGCAGCCTTTGCTGCCGCCTTTGCCCCAGGCCGCCCCCACAAGCCGGCACGGCCCCTGGGCCAGCCTGAGCCTGCGGCCCGATCTGCGCCCGCCGATCTGATTTTCTGTCTTGACTGTTGTTGATCGTTGCGCCCCAAAGCAGACGATCTCTGTTCATTCGCGTCCACCGGACGCACAGGAAAATCCATGACTTTTGCTTTTCAACACCACCACGGCGCGATGCTGCTCAAATACGCCGGCATCAGCTTCATTTCAGGCGCCGTCAACCACGGCTTTTTCAGCGGTGAGCGCTCCTTGTGGACGGCCGCCATCGGCATGGTGCTCTTCGTGCTGGGTGCGGCACTCGAACACCGATTAACCGACAGCGAGGCCGAGCCGGCCCAGGCAGGCCTGCTGCGCACGCTGGCGCTCGGGGCTCTGCTCTCCATTGGCCTGGGCTTCTTCACCGGCGGCCTGCAGCACTTTCCGGATTCGCCGGCGCGCAGCGCCTGGGTGGTGCCGCTGGGCTTTTTCGTCTCGGTGCTGGCCCTCGCGCTGAGCACCTCGCACGCCTGGCAGCGCGGCACCTCGGCGTATGTGCTGGTGGTGGGCGCACTGGTCACCCTGGGCAGCTACGGCGCCTGGCAGTGGCTGCAAAGCCACCCCGAATGGGCGGCCACCGGCCATTCTCACGACGCAGGACATGCCGATGACCATGGCCACAACGACGCCACACCGCACGACGACCACACGCCGCACGCAGGCCCGACGGCACTGGTGGTCAGCCGGAGCATCGAGGTGCGCATGGACGACCAGATGCGTTTCACACCCTCGGAGATCGAAGTGCGCACAGGCGAAACCATCCGCTTCGTGGTGCACAACACCGGCCGGACCGCGCATGAAATGGTGTTGGGCAGCGATGCCGAAATCCGCGAGCACGCCCAGGCCATGCAGCAAGGCCAGAACCACCACGATGACCACGGCAGCGGCGCGGCCATCACCGTGGCGGCCGGACACAAGGGTGAGCTGGTGGTGAAGTTCGACCAGGCAGCCACCTTGCAGATGGCCTGCCTGATCCCCGGCCACTACGAGGCCGGGATGCGGGGCACCGTCAAGGTGTCAGACGCCGGGGCCACGCCGAAAGCAGCCGTGCACGACCACAGCACGCACAGGCACTGATCAGCGCACGCGGGCCAGCAGGCCCGCGGTGGAGGCATCCAGCCCCGTCGCGTCGCCCGACAGGAGACGGGCATGGATGTCCTTGGCCAGCACCTTGCCCAGCTCCACACCCCACTGGTCGAAGCTGTTGATGCCCCAGATGGCGCCGCTGACGAACACGCGGTGCTCCTGCAGCGCGATCAACGCGCCCAGGCTGGCGGGCGTGAGTTCGTCGAGCAGCAAAAAGGTGCTGGGCCGGTTGCCGGTGAAGTGTTTGTGGCCACCCGCATCGTCCTTGCCCAGCATGAGTGCCTGCGCCTGTGCGATCGCATTGGCCAGCAGCAGCTCGTGGTGGTCCGCCAGGGCGTGCGTGGGCTTTTTGACCGCGATGAACTCCAGCGGCACCACGTCGGTGCCCTGGTGCAGCATCTGGAAGTAGGCGTGCTGGCCATTGGTGCCGGGCTCACCCCAGAGCACGGGCGAGGTGCCGTATGGCAGCGCCTGCCCGTTGCGGTCCACCCGTTTGCCGTTGCTCTCCATCTCCAGCTGCTGCAAATATGCCGGCAGGCGGCGCAGCGCGCTGTGGTAGGGCGCAATGCTGCGGCTGGTGTAGCCCAGAAAGTTGCGGGACCAGACGTCCAGCAGGCCCAGACGCACCGGCAGGTTCTGCGCCAGCGGCGCGCTCTGGAAGTGCTGGTCCATGGCGTGCGCGCCGGCCAACAGGTCCCGAAAGCCCTGCGCACCGATGGCGATGGCGATCGGCAAACCAATCGCCGACCACATGGAGTAACGACCGCCCACCCAGTCCCAAAAACCAAAAGTGGTGCTGATGCCGAAAGCGGCTGCGGCCTCCACATTGGTGCTGAGCGCCGCAAAGTGGCGCGCCACGTCATGGTCGCCCTGTGCCTTGAACCAGGCCAGCGCCGAACGCGCGTTGGTCATGGTTTCGACGGTAGTGAAGGTTTTGGAGGCAATCAGGAACAGCGTGTTCTGCGGCTTCAGCCCTTTGAGCACCGAAGCCAGCTCATGCCCGTCCACATTGGAGACAAAGTGGAAGCGCTTGCCTGGGATGACAAAGTCCTGCAGCGCCAGCACCGCCATCTGCGGCCCGAGGTCGGAACCACCGATGCCGATGTTGACCACGTCGGTGATCTGCGCATCGGCCCGCACCTGTTCGGCATAAGCCAGCATGGCGTCCAGCGTGTCGTGCACCTGCGCCAGCGGTGCGGCCAGCGCCCCCTGCAGGCTGGCGGCCGGTTGGCGCAGCAGCCAGTGCATCACGGCGCGGTCTTCGGTGGTGTTGATGGGCTCACCGCGGAACATCGCGTCGCGGTGCTGCGTCAGACCGGTCTGCTGCGCCAGTTCCAGCAACAGGGCTTCGGTGGCGCTGTCGGTGTGGTTTTTGGACAGGTCGGCAAACACATGGGGCGCGGACTGGCTCAGTCCGGTGGCGCGGCTGGCATCGGCCCTGAAGGCTTCGCGCAAGTCAAAGCCGGCAAAGCCCGCCGCATGGGTCTGCAAGGCCTGCCAGGCCGCCGTCTGGTCACAACGCATGTCGGTCTTTCAGGCGGCCCGCATCAGCGCTTCGAGCTTGATGGCGTCGGCGCAGAAAGCGCGGATGCCTTCTGCCAGCTTTTCGGTGGCCATGGCGTCTTCGTTGAGTGCCAGGCGGAAGCTGGCTTCGTCGTAGGTCACGGCACTCAGGTCCATGGCCTGCGCAGCCTGCACGCTGAGCGCCTGCGCCAAAGGCGCCTCGCTGGCGGCCAGTTGCGCCAGCAGCTCGGGGCTGATGGTCAGCAGGTCGCAACCGGCCAGCGCAGTGATCTGGCCGATATTGCGGAAGGACGCGCCCATCACCTCGGTGCGGATGCCGTGCTTTTTGTAGTGGTTGTAGATGGCGGTGACCGACTTCACGCCAGGGTCGTTGGCGCCAGCGTTGTCAGCCTCGACCCAGTTCGGGCCGGCGGCTTTTTTGTACCAGTCATAGATGCGGCCGACAAAGGGCGAGATCAGCTGCACGCCCGCCTGCCCGCAGGCCACGGCCTGGCAGAATGAAAACAGCAGCGTCAGGTTGCAGCGGACGCCTTCGCGCTCGAGCTGCGCCGCCGCCTGGATGCCCTCCCAGGTCGAGGCGACCTTGATCAGCACCCGCTCGCGGGCCACACCCTGCGCCTCGTACAGCGCCATGATGCGGCGCGCCCGCGCCACGGTGGCGGCGGTGTCAAAGCTCAGGCGGGCATCGACTTCGGTGGACACACGGCCCGGCACATGCTTGAGGATTTCGCAGCCAAAGCGCACCAGCAGGTGGTCCATCACCACGTCCAGTGGCTGGCCACGGTGGGCCGCCACGGTCTCGGCCAGCAGCGGCGCGTAGTCGGGCTTTTGCACCGCCTTGAGGATCAGCGAGGGGTTGGTGGTGGCGTCCTGCGGATGGAACTGGGCGAGCTGGTGAAAGTCGCCGGTATCGGCCACGACGGTGGTGTATTGCTTGAGGGCCTGGAGCTGGTTCATGGCGTGTTTCGAGAGAAAAACAGCGATCTGGAACTGGTTTCAGATCAGACGGCTTGAATTATCTGTGAAACAAAGTTACATTACAACGACATTTTTCAGGTAACTCAATAACAAACCTTGGCCCATGGCTTTCGACCTTGTTTTCTTTGGCGGCACCGGCGACCTCGTGTGGCGCAAACTCATGCCCGCCCTGTTTCAGGCCTTCCGCCATGGCACTTTGCCCGAAGGTGGGCGCATCATCGGCGTGGGCCGCGAAGACCTGAGTGACGCGCAATACCGCCAGAACATCCAGTCCAAATTCGAGAAGGTCGAAGGCGAAAAACGCCCCAGCAACGAGGAGTTTGCCCGCTTTGCCGCCCTGCTGTGCTATGTGCGCATGGACCTGTCCCAGGCAGGGGACTACGCGGCGCTCAAGGCCCGTCTGGCAGAACGCCAGACCGACACGGTGGTGATGTACCTGTCGACCGCGCCCAGCCTGTTCACCACCATTTGCGAGCAATTGGCCGCCAGCGGCCTGAACACGCCGCAGACCCGCATCGTGCTCGAAAAACCGCTGGGCCACGACCTGGCGTCCAACCGCGCCATCAACACCGCGGTCGGCAAGGTCTTCAAAGAGCAGCAGATCTTCCGCATCGACCACTACCTGGGCAAGCCCTCGGTGCAGAACCTGTTTGCACTGCGCTTTGGCAATGCCCTGTTCGAGCCGCTGTGGCGGCGCGAGCACATCGCCAACATCCAGATCACCATGGCCGAAGAACTGGGCGTGGAAAAGCGCGGCGGTTTTTACGAAGGCACCGGCGCGCTGCGCGACATGGTGCAGAACCACGCCCTGCAGCTCTTGTGCGCGATAGCCATGGAGCCGCCCATCAACGCCCATGCCGACGCCATCCGCGACGAAAAGCTCAAGGTCTTGCGCGCCTTGAGGCGCTGGACGCCTGAGACCCTGAGCCAGCATGTGATCCGCGGCCAGTATGCCGCCGGCAATGTGGACGGCCAGCCGGTGCCCGGCTACCGCGAAGAACCGGGGGTCAGTCCGACCAGCAGCACCGAAACCTTTGTCGCCTTGCGCACAGAGATCGGCAACTGGCGCTGGGCGGGTGTGCCCTTTTACATCCGCACCGGCAAGCGCATGGCCGCGCGCGAGGCGCACATCGAGATCAACTTCCGCCCGACGCCGCACGACATCTTCAAGACCCCCATGGGCCCAGCCAACAAGCTGGTCATCCACCTGCAACCCAAGGACGGTCTGGAGCTGCACCTGTTTGCCACTGGTCAGAGCAAGCGCGGCCCCGGTGGCGCCGGCCAGACGCTGGCCCCGGTGCATCTGGACCTGGACTTCGACAAGCGCTTTGGCAGCGAACGCGTGGGCGCCTACGAACGCCTGCTGCTGGACGTGCTCGACGGCCGCCTGAACCTGTTCGTGCGCAGCGACGAACAGGAAGAAGCCTGGCGCTGGGTCGAACCCATCCTGCAGCACTGGTCGGGCGACCCGGTGGGTCCGCGCCCGTACAACGCAGGCACCTGGGGCCCCAGCGCATCGAGCGCCATGATCGCCCGCGACGGCTTTTGCTGGGGCGAAGAAAGCTGAGCTCTGTCATGCCCGACTTGATCGGGCATCCATGGATCCTCGGGTCAAGCCCGAGGATGACAACTGGAAAGCCCAAAGCCCGAGGATGACACCTGGAAAGCCCAAAATGACCATTGCATTGACAACGGAGACGACCCATGCTTGACCGCATCAAAGCCTCACTGCCCTCCCTGGCCCCCGCCGAACAGCGCGTGGGCAAACTGGTGCTGGCCGATCCGCGCGCCTTTGCCAACCTGCCCGTGACCGAGCTGGCCGACCGCGCCCATGTGAGCAAACCCACGGTGGTGCGCTTTTGCCGCAGCATGGGCTACGACGGTCTGTCGGACTTCAAGCTCAAACTGGCCGGCAGCGTGAGCGAGGTCGTGCCCTTCATCCACCGCAGCGTGGACGCCGACGACAAGACCAGCGACGTGGCCGTCAAGGTGATCGACAACACGGTGGCGGCCTTCCTCAAGTACCGCAACGACGCCAGCTCGTTCGCGCTCGAACACGCCGCGCAGGCCCTGGCCGATACGCACAAGACCGGGCGTCGCATCGAGTTCTACGGCGTGGGCAACTCGGGCATCGTGGCGCAGGACGCGCAGCACAAGTTCTTTCGCCTCGGCCTGAACACCATCGCCTACAGCGACGGCCACATGCAGGTCATGAGCGCGTCCATGCTGCGGCCGGGCGACTGCGCCGTCATCATCTCCAACTCGGGCCGCACCCGCGACCTGATGGACGCCTGCGACATCGCCAGGAAACGCGGCGCCACCACAATCGTGATCACCGCCAGCGGCTCGCCGCTGGCCGGCAGCGGACACATCCACCTCACGGCCGACCACCCCGAGGGCTACGACAAATACAGCCCCATGGTCTCGCGCCTGCTGCACCTGCTGATCATCGACATCCTGGCCACCACCGTGGCACTGCGCATTGGCGAAGAGCTGCAACCCGTGCTGCGCGAGATGAAGAACAACCTGCGCAACAAGCGCTACACCTGAAGGTCATTCCGGTTCGATGCGGGCGTCCCTGACAACCTTGCCCCAGCGGGCCGCCTCGGCCTTGATCAGCGCGGCAAACTGCTCGGGCGTGCCGCCGCCCACCTCGTTGCCCTGGCCCAGGATCTTCTGGCGCAGGTCGGCGTCCTGCAGGGCCTTGTTGCCCACGGCGTTGAGCTGTCTGATCAGCTCCGCCGGCATGCCCTTGGGGCCCACGATGCCCTGCCAGTTGAGCACCTCCACCGCCGCATAGCCCTGCTCGGCCATGGTCGGGATGTTGGGCGCCAGCGGTGAACGGGCCTTGCTGGTGATGGCCAGCGCCCGCATCTTGCCGCCCTGGATCGAAGGCATGGCCGCGTACATCTGCTCGAACATCATGTCCACCTGCCCACCCATCAGGTCGGTGGCGGCAGCCGAACCGCTCTTGTAGGGTGCGTGGATCATGTCCACGCCGGCAGTGTGCTCGAACAGGGCACCGCTCAGGTGGTGCGTACCGCCAATCCCGCCCGAGGCGTAGCTGAGCTTGCCCGGCGCTGCCTTGGCCGCAGCCACAATGTCCTTGACCGACTTGAACGGCGAATCGTTGCGCACCATCAGGATCAGCGGGCCTTTTTCGATCAGCAGGATCGGTACCAGATCGGTGAAGGGGTCGAAGTTGAGCTTTTTGAACAGCGCATGGTTCACGGCCAGCGGCGCGAAATTGCCCATGCCGATCGTGTAGCCATCGGGTTTGCCGCGCGCGATCGCTTCGGTGCCGATGTTGCCGCCCGCCCCCGCCTTGTTGTCGATGATGATGGGTTGCCCCAGCAGACTGCCCATGACCTTGGCCACCTGACGCGAACGGCTGTCGGCATTGCCGCCTGCGGCGTAAGGGCAGAACCAGGTGATGGGTTTGCTCGGGTACTTGTCCTGCGCCCAGACCGCGGGTGCAAGTGTTGCCGCCGTGGCGGCCATGAAGTGGCGTCTTTGCATGGGGTCCCCTTGTTGCAAGGCGCCCATTATGGCCAGACATCCCGGAGCCAGCAGATCACATACTGCCCAGCAGGCGCCTCATCAAGAGCGTAGGGTAGTCCTGCCGATGGCCCGCAACGGCATACACATAAGTGTCCCCGTCGATACGCCTGTAGACGAGTTTGTGGTGCGAAGTCAGGACATTCAAATACTCGAAGATGCCCACAGACGCCAACTCCCGGACGGTGGCGCCTGCCAACAAACCCGAGTCAACCAACGGCAGTTTTTCAAATATCTCATCTTCGGCGTGGAGCCATTCGGCTTCACTCCACTTGTCCAGCATGTATTCCTGAAGCGAAAGCAGATCTTGCAGCGCATCCGGAAGGACGATGACCGCCATTATTTACGGCTTTGACGGACAGCCTGCAAACGGGAGCGCGCGTCAGTGGCCGAAATCCCCTGCCCTTGCATCCGCGCTTTTTCACCCATGGCCATGACTTTCAGCGCAGCAATCAGCACTTCCTTTTCCTGAAACTGTTTGACGCTCTCGATCACCATGCTGGCTTCGCCATTTTGGGTAATGAAATAAGGGGCCCCACCCTCACCCACGGCTTCGGCGATCTGGGCAGCGTGGCTTTTGAGGTAAGAAATGGATTTGATGTTGGCTACGGACTGCATGACGACCTCCACAGAACGAAGTGACTGAATTTAGCACCGAATTTGGTCAGAGACAAGATGAATGTGCACCCAACACCGCGAGCAGGCGATGTCCCGTTCGTAGTTGAAGGTTGAGAGTTGGTGGTTGAACCGTCGCAAGTCCTCACAATGGGGGCTACGACACCAAAACCATCGAACCTGAGAAGGACTCAACCACCATGAAACAGTCTACAAGCAAACCCCGC
>JAYRQF010000141.1:0-4382 GCA_041910735.1 Limnohabitans sp. | reverse complement strand
CCAGTAAAACCACCAACGCCTTGAGGCTGCCGCCGCCCAGGCGCACCAGATTCTTGGTGGGACAGCCCGAGGCGAGCACCATGCCCATCCCGAACAGGCCACCACCCAGCACATAAGACAGCCACGGAAAGCGCGGCACCGCGTAAATCGTGTTGAGTGGACTCACCCAGCCCCCATAGGCCAGGACACCCAGCCCCAGCATGCCCACCACCAGTGCCAGCGCCCACTGGCGCAGCCGGGTGGCGTCACGCATCAGCAACCAGTCGCTCAGCGCACCCATGGTGCAGAAATGCGTGCGCTGGATCACCCAGCCCAAAGCCACGGCCAGTCCGAAGGCCAGCCAAAGCACCTGGGTCTCCAACGTCTGGAGTTGCGACAGGGAGATGTCCTGCATTGCGCCTCAGCGCAGTTTGGGCAGACGGTCTTTGGCCGCCTGCGCCGCGTCGGACTGAGGGAAGGCCTTGATCAGGTCTTCCAGCGTCTTGCGCGCCGCCTTGGTGTCCTTGAGTTCGATCTGGACATTCGAGATCGCCAGCATGGCTTCGGGCGCGCGCGCATGGGTGGGCGCCAGCGTCAGCATCTGTCGAAACTGCGCCAGAGAAGCCTTGTAGTCCTTGACAGCGTAGGAGGCATTGCCCAGCCAGAACAGGGCCGAAGGCTGGTAGCCGGTCTGCGGGTAACGCTGCACAAAACGCTGCAGGCTGAGCTGCGCCGCCGCAAAGTCTCCTTTGCGGAAGACGTCCATGGCAGCGTCGTAGTCGCGCTTCTCGGTCTGCTCGACCTGGATCTCCTGACCGTCCACGCTGACCTTCATCGGCTCGAACTTGCGCAGGCGCTCCTCCAGACCGGTCTGCGCATCGCGCTGGCGCATCTGCATGTCGGACACGTCGCGCGCCAACTGTTCCTGCGCGCCGCGGGATTTGCCCAACTCGGCCTGGACCGTGTCGAGCTGCCCCTGCATCTCCACCAGCACACGGCGCAGCTGCGCGTTGTCTTCGGACTGCGCCTTGAGCGCGTTGTTGGTGGCTTCCAGCTTCTGACGAAGGTCGAGGATGGCCCGGCGGGCCTCGTCGTCTTCAAACAGGGCCGCACGGGCCGGGCCCGTCACCGCCAGCAACAGGCCCAGCAGACCCGCCAGCGCGTGGTGCTTGAAATCGGGGCGCATCATCGTCGAACTCAGTACTTGAATTCAACGCGGCGGTTTTTGGCGTAAGAAGCTTCATCAGCCCCTTGCGCGGCCGGCTTTTCCTTGCCGTAGCTCACGGCTTCGATCTGGCTGTCAGAAACGCCCAGCTGGACCAGGGCTCGCTGCACAGCCTCGGCACGCTTCTGGCCCAGGGCCAGGTTGTATTCGCGGCCGCCGCGCTCGTCGGTGTGGCCTTCCAGCATGGCCTTGCGCTGCTTGTTGGTCTGCAGGAACCTGGCATGGCTTTCGATCACGGGGCGGGCTTCGGCCTTGATCACGAAGCTGTCGTAATCGAAGTACACCACATGGGCGGTGCCCACCGGACCGATGCCGCTGCCGGCCTTGTCGGTCACCACATTGGCCACGCCGCTGGCGTTGTTCTGGCCGTCGCCGATGCCAGAAGCCGATGCGCTCTTGTCTTCGACAGGCACGTCGCTGAGTTTGACGCCAGAAGAGCAGCCTGCCAGCAGGGCAGCCAGAAGAGCGGTAACGAACAGGGTTTTACGCATGGAAATCTCCAGAAAAAGGATTGGGACTTGAAAAAAATCAGTGACGGGCCGGGCCCCAGTCGGGTTCGCGGATGTCACCGCCCTGCCCGGCAAGACGGGCCTTGATGCGGCCGTCCACCGTGGTGGTCATGAGGGCTTCGCGGCCTTGGGCCACGGTGGCATAGACGATCAGGCGGCTGTTGGGAGCAAAGCTGGGACGCTCGTCGGCAGAGGTGTCGGTGATGGCACTGACCTGGCCGGAAGACAGGTCCATCACATGCAGTTTGAACTGGCCGCCCACACGGCTCACATACGCCAGCCAGCGGCCGTCCGGGCTGGGCGCGGGCGAGATGTTGTAGCTGCCGTTGAAGGTGACGCGCTCGGCCGGGCCGCCTTGAGCCGGCATGCGGTAGATCTGCGGGCTGCCGCCGCGGTCGCTGACGAAATACAGGGCGGTGCCGTCCGACGAGAAGGCCGGCTCGGTGTCGATGCCGACCGAAGTGGTCAGGCGGCGTGCCTCGCCCGAGCCCATGTCGACCCGGAAGAGCTGCGAGCCACCGTCGCGGCTGAGGGTGGCGATCAGGCTGCGGCTGTCGGGTGCCCATGCCGGCGCGCTGTTGGAGCCGCGGAAATTGGCGATCACGCGGCGACGGCCAGTGGCGATGTCGTGCACGTAAATGACGGGTTTGCGGCTTTCAAACGAGACATAGGCCAGCTGGCTGCCGTTGGGTGACCAGGACGGCGAAATGATGGGCTCCGGGCTGGCCAGTGCGGCCTGCGCGCCTTCGCCGTCGGAGTCGGCCACCCAGAGGGTGTAGCGGCCCCCCGCCTTGGTCACGTAGGCAATGCGGGTGGCAAAGGCGCCCGGGGTGCCGGTCAGCTGCTGGTAGACCCAGTCAGCCAGACGGTGCGAGGCCTGACGCAGGTCGCCAGCCGGCACGGTGTCGCGGAATTCGCCTTTTTCCTGCCCCTTGACCACGTCCCAAAGCCGGGCGCGGATGTCGTAGCGGCCGTCGGCCAGACGCGTCATGCTGCCGCCCACCAGCGCGTCGGCATTGCGCTGGCGCCATGCCGACCAGTCGGGCCGGCTGAGTTCGTCGATGGCCGCGCCCGAGGCGTCCAGCCCCTTGAACTGGCCGCTGCGCTCCAGATCGGCCTGCACGATGGCCGCGATTTTCTGCGGGCTGGTGGCTTCCCCCTTGAACGGGGCCACCACGATGGGCATCTGGGTCATGCCCACACCGGTCACCTCGACACGGAACTGCGCCATGACGGGACCGGCCAGCATGAGCAGACAGGCGATCACGAATCGGAACATTTGCACGGGGTTCAGGCCTTGAAAACAGCGTTTTTGGACAAACCGCGATCGTACACCGGCCACCAGCCCGTTTCGGGGCGTGAAAATGCCCTGAAACCAGAAAAAATCGTTACCTCCGGTTTCAATTTAGCCGCACGCGGCTCAGAGCAGCACGATGTCGTACTGCTCCGGCCCGATGCCTCCCTCGGCCTGAAGCGAAATCGGCTTGGCAATGAAGTCCGACAGGCCGGCCAGATGCGGGCTTTCTTCGTCCAGCAGCAGGTCAATCACGGCAGGCGCAGCCACCACCCGGAACTCGCGCGGGTTGAACTGGCGCGCCTCGCGCAGGATCTCACGCAGGATGTCATACACCACGGTGCGCGGCGTCTTGACGATGCCTTTGCCCTGACAGCTGGGGCAGGGTTCGCACAGCATGTGGGCCAGCGATTCGCGGGTGCGCTTGCGGGTCATCTCCAGCAGGCCCAGCGAGGAAAAGCCCCCCGCCTGCGTCTTGACCCGGTCGCGGGCCAGCTGTTTGCGCAGCTCGGCCAGCACCGCCTCCTGGTGGTCGGCGCGGCTCATGTCGATGAAATCGACGATGACGATGCCACCCAGATTGCGCAGGCGCAACTGGCGGGCAATCGCTTGTGCAGCCTCCAGATTGGTCTTGAAGATGGTGTCGTCAAAGTTGCGCGCGCCCACGTAGCCGCCGGTGTTCACGTCCACCGTGGTCAGGGCTTCGGTCTGGTCGATGATCAGGTAGCCGCCCGACTTGAGGTCCACCCGCCGCCCCAGCGCCTTGGCGATTTCCTCGTCGATGCTGTAGAGGTCAAAAATCGGCCGCTCGCCCTTGTACAGCTGCAACCGTTCGGCAGCCTTGGGCATGAATTCCTTGCCAAAGGCCAGCAGTTTGTCGAACTGCTCACGGGAATCGATGCGGATGCTCTGGGTGGCCTCGCCCACCAGATCGCGCAGCACGCGCTGCAGCAGCGTCAGGTCCTCGTGCAGCAGCGATTTGGGGGGCAGCCGGGTGGCCGCGTCTTTGATGCGCGCCCAGGTCTTGCGCAGGTAGGCGATGTCCTCCTGCAGCTCCTGATCGGTCGAGTCTTCGGCATTGGTGCGCAAAATGAAGCCGCCACCTGCACTGCCCACCAGCGCCTGCACGCGGCTGCGCAGCGCATCGCGCTGCTCTGCCGGGATCTTCTGCGACACGCCGATGTGGTCGTCCTGTGGCAAAAACACCAGGTGGCGACCGGCAATGCTGATCTGGGTGGACAGGCGCGCGCCCTTGGTGCCGATCGGGTCCTTGATGACCTGCACCATCAGTGCCTGCCCCTCGAACACCTGTTTTTCGATCGGCACCAGCGGCTGGCCGGTGCGGGCCTGCGCCGGTGGCTCGCCTTCCGGCTGG
>JAYRQF010000140.1:0-2558 GCA_041910735.1 Limnohabitans sp. | reverse complement strand
CCCCGCTGGGCGGCGTGTACCAGGCCGGCACCCTGTCGGGCAACCCGGTCGCCACCGCCTGCGGCCTGGCCACGCTGCGCGAGATCCAGAAACCCGGCTTCTACGAAGCCCTTTCGGCCAGGACGCAGCGCCTGATGCAGGGCCTGCAGGCCGCTGCCGATGCTGCCGGCGTCCCCTTCAGCACCGACAGCCAGGGCGGCATGTTTGGCTTCTTCCTGATGAACGAGCTGCCGCAGAACTACCAGCAGGTAATGAAGACCGACGGCGCCCGCTTCAACAAGCTGTTCCACGGCCTGCTCGATGGCGGCGTCTACATCGCTCCCGCGCTGTACGAAGCCGGTTTCGTCAGCGCCGCCCATACCGACGCCGATATCGACCAGTCCATCGCCGTCGCCGCCGAGGTGTTCCGCACCCTGGCCTGATTGCCGTGCCGGCCCGGTGGCCGGCCTGCTGTTTCCTTACTGACTGACGTAGTCCATGTCCGCAATCTACACGGTGCTGGCCAGCCTGCTGGTGGCCCTCAATACCCTGGCCGGCGCGCTGCTGATGCTGCCGTTCGCCCTGCTCAAGTTCCTGCTGCCGTTCAAGCCGGTGCGCGCGCTGTGCGACCACGCGCTCAACAGCATCGCCACCGGCTGGGTCAGCGTCAATGGTGCCTGGATCAATGCCATCAACCGCACGCGCTGGAAGGTGAGCGGCCTGGAGGGGCTGGACACCAAATCCTGGTATCTGGTCATCAGCAACCACCAGAGCTGGGTCGACATCCTGGTGCTGCAGACCATTCTGAATCGCCGTGCGCCCTTCCTGAAGTTCTTCATCAAGCATGAACTGATCTACGTGCCGGTGATCGGCCTGGTGTGGTGGGCGCTCGACTTCCCGTTCATGAAGCGCGGCGGTGCCGCCACCGTGCAGCAGGACCTGGAAAACGCCCGCAAGGCCTGCGAAAAGTTCCGCCTGATCCCCACCTCGCTGATCAGCTTTGCCGAAGGCACGCGCTTCTCACCCGAAAAGCATGCCGCGCAGAAATCGCCCTACAAGCACCTGCTCAAGCCCAAGAGCGGCGGCGTGGGCATGGCGCTGGAAACCATGGGCGACATGTTCACCCAGGTGCTGGACGTGACCATTGCCTATCCCAACGGCGTGCCCACCTTCGGCGACGTGCTGGCCGGCCGCCTGAGCGAGGTGGTGGTGCAGGTGCAACAGCTGCCGGTGCCGCACAACCTGCGCCCGGCGCCGGACCAGCCGATCTCCCCAATCGGCCTGCAGCGCTGGATCCAGCGCATCTGGAAAGCCAAGGATGCGCAGCTGGAACAGATCCTGAATGGCGGACAGACGCAAGCCCCAGCCACCCCGACGGACGCCACGGACCAGCCCGGCGCCTGAGACGCCACCCCCTCCGCAGTACCCATGTCCGAACCCGCCGCACCCCAGCCCGCATCGCCCGCTGACGCGAGCCCGGGCCTGATGCTGCTGCTCACCTTCGGCCTGATCGGCCTGTTTGCCTTCATCCAGGTGTATTCGGTGCAGGCCATTCTGCCCTTGCTGGTACACGATTTTCAGGCCAGCGTGGTGCAGGTGGGCACCACGGTGGGTGCCACCGTGCTGGCCGTGGCACTCACCGCCCCTTTCACCGGCATGCTGTCCGATGCGGTCGGCCGCAAGCCCCTCATTGTCGGCTCGGTCTTTTTCCTGGCCGTGCCCACCGCGCTGATGGTCTTCGTCAACGACATCCACACCATGGTCGTGTTGCGCTTCCTGCAGGGGCTGGCCGTGCCGGGCATCACCGTGGTCACCATCGCCTACATCGGCGAGGAATTCCGCGCCCGCGCCATGGCACGGGCCATGTCGATGTATGTGGCCGGCACTGTGCTGGGCGGCTTTCTCGGCCGCTTCCTGCTCGGGCATCTGAGCGAGGTGATGCACTGGCGCAGCGCCTTCCTGCTGATGGCCGCCATGAACCTGCTGGGCGCCTTGCTCGTCGGACGTTTCCTGCCCGAATCGCGGCACTTCGTGGCCAATCCGCAGGTGCGCAGCGGCCTGCATACGCTGGGGCAGCACCTGCGCAACCGCTCCGTCCTGACGGCCTGCGCCCTGGGCGTGTGCGTGCTGTTTGCGCTGGTCGGCTGCTTTACCTACATCAACCTGTATCTGGCCGATGCCCCCTACCACCTCGCCACAGGCGCGCTGGGCAACATCTTTGCGGTGTATCTGCTCGGCGTAGTGGTGACCCCCATGGCCGGCCGCCTGCTGCCGCGGCTGGGTTTTCGCCGCACCATTTTGCTGGCGCTGGGCACCTCGCTGGCCGGTCTGTGGCTCACCCTGCTGCCGGGCGTGCCCATGATCGTGCTGGCATTGGCCATCATGTCCAGCGGCATCTTCATCACGCAATCGGCCACCATCAGCTTCATTGCGCACAAGGTGGACACCGGGCGCTCGCTGGCCTCGGGCCTGTATTACATGGCCTACTACAGCGGTGGTTTCCTGGGCGCATGGGTGTGCGGGCTGGCCTACAGCCACGGGCACTGGCGCGGCGCCGTGCTCGCCCTCACCGCAGCCTT
>JAYRQF010000139.1:0-2764 GCA_041910735.1 Limnohabitans sp. | reverse complement strand
TCCAGATCGTGGAAGCCAGTGGGCACACCGGTGATGTCGTTGGGGTTGTCGGCCATCTCCTGCACACGGTCGAGCAGGTCCACCACCAGCGAATCCATCGACTGGAAGCCCTGCTTCATGCGCGAGCCTTCTTCGCCGATGTTGAAGATCTTCTGCTCGGCCTCGTCCAGGATCTTGTCCACCGCCCTGCCCTTGGGGTTGAAGGCAGCGGTGGCAATTTCGTCGCTGGCCGAGACCAGTTTGCGCAGGATGGAGCGCTCGCGCACGATTTCGGCGTAGCGGCGGATGTTGCTGGCACTGGGCACGTACTGCGCCAGCGAGTTCAGGTAACCGAGCCCGCCCACGGCCTCGGTGTGCCCCTGGTTCTGCAGGTGCTCGAACACCGTGATCACATCGGCCGGTTTGGAGGCGTTGATCAGCGAACCGATGGCCGCATAGATCAGCTGGTGTTCATGGCGGTAGAAATCGCCATCGACCAGCAGGTCCCCCATCCGGTCCCATGCGCTGTTGTCCAGCAACAGACCGCCGAGCACGCTGGACTCGGCCTCGATGGAGTGCGGTGGCACACGCAGCTGGGCCACCTGCTGGTCGGCCGAGAAGTCGATGGGCAGCTCGTTCAGGTGATCGGAATAAACAGCGGACATGGGAAAAACGTCAAAACCGCATCGTACCGTCTGGCACGGCGGGCGTCATGGGACAACCCTGTGGACAACCCGTGCGCAGCCGGTGCAAAGTGCGGGAAAACCGGAGGGCTGAAAGAAAAAAGCCGCCGGCCCTCGCGGGCGGCGGCTTTGCGGAACGGGTCCGATCAGGCGGTTTCGCCGTACACGGTCACGTTCACGTCGACCACCACATCGGTGTGCAGGGCCACGGAAACGGTGGAGTCGCTCACCATCTTGATGGGACCGTTGGGCATGCGCACCTGAGCCTTGGACACGGCGAAGCCCTGCTTGTTCAGCTCTTCGGCGATGTCGTGGTTGGTGACGGAGCCGAACAGGCGGCCGTCCACGCCGGCCTTCTGGGTCAGCTTGACGGTCAGACCGGCCAGCTTCTCACCCAGAGCCTGGGCTTCGGCCAGCTTGGCGGCAGCAGCTTTTTCGAGCTCGGCGCGGCGGGCTTCGAATTCAGCCTTGTTGGCTTCGGTGGCGCGGCGGGCGCGGCCCGTCGGGATCAGGAAGTTGCGGGCGTAGCCGTCTTTGACCTTGACGATATCGCCGAGGTTACCCAGGTTCACAACCTTTTCGAGCAGGATGACTTGCATGGTTGTTCTCCTCAGACTTTGTGCTGGTCGCTGTAGGGCAACAGGGCCAGGAAGCGGGCACGCTTGATGGCGGTGTTGAGCTGGCGCTGGTAAATGGCGCGGGTGCCGGTCAGACGGGCGGGGATGATCTTGCCGTTTTCGGCAATGAAGTCACGCAGGGTGTCGACGTCTTTGTAGTCGATCTCTTCCACGCCAGCCACGGTGAAGCGGCAGAAGCGCTTGCGCTTGAACAGCAGGGACTGGGTGTTGCGCTTGGGGCGCTTGTTCTTGTCGAATTTTTTGAAAGTGGCCATGGGGGCCTCCTGAAATTAATCTTGCTGAAACTCTTGAATGTGGAGCACAACGCTCCTGCCTTGTCGGGGGGTGGCCAGGAAACCCTGGAACCGCCATTGGCTGCCCACCACCTGTCTGGAAAGCCGCTCTGCCTGGTTGCCCAGGGCCAGTGCGCGAATCTTCAGGTTCACCTGCCTTGGGTGCCCTGCTTCGGTCTGCTGCGAACTGTGCTCAAGCATCAGGTCCAGTGCAGGCAAGCCAGCGGGCGTGTAGCGCAAAGCGGACAGCTCGGCGATACAGGCGGTCAGGTCGGTGTGGTTCACTCCCCTTGTTCAGGCAGGATCAGGCTGCAAATTCGGCTTGCTGGGCCTTGCGGGCTTCTTCACGCTCGACGGTCTTCATCATGGAAGAAGGCGCGGTGTCGGCTTTCTTTTTCTGAACCGTCAGGTGACGCAGCACGGCGTCGTTGAACTTGAAGGCGTGCTCGAGTTCAGCCATCACAGCCAGATCGGCTTCGATGTTCACGCACAGGTAGTGGGCTTTGGCCAGCTTGTTGATCTGGTAAGCCAGTTGACGGCGACCCCAGTCTTCCACGCGGTGGATTTTGCCGCCGCCGGTGGTGATCATGCCCTTGTAACGCTCCAGCATGGCCGGAACCTGTTCGCTTTGATCCGGATGGATCAGCAAAATGATTTCGTAATGACGCATTGAAACTCCTTGTGGATGATGGAAGCTGCCCCCGGCGTCGGTTCGGGGTGCAGCAAGGGAACTTGGAATTATAGCCCAGGACCGGAAAAATTCTGACTGGCCTCGGCAGGCGGAGGGGCGGGCCATGTGGCGCTGACAAGCAGGCCAAGACCAATGGCGGCAAAGCCGGCAGGCACGCCAAACACACCTGCCGAAATGGGTTGCACTCCCCACCAGAGGCCGGCATCCGGCGCCAGCCCCCAGAAATGGCGAAAGCCGGGGGCGTTGAGCACCATGTAGCCGATGGTGACCGCCGGCCCCACCAGCATGCCCGCCACCGCCGCTCGGCGGTCTACCCGGGCACTCAGCAAACCGGACACCATGGCCGGAAAGAACGCCGAAGCCGCCAGAGAAAACGAGGTCGACACCAGCGCCAGGATCTCGGCCGGCTTGAGCGCGGCCACAAACGCGGCCAGCATGGCCACCGCCAGCAGGGCAAATTTGGACAGGATCACCCGCTGCTCGGCCGCACGCGGCGTGTGC
>JAYRQF010000138.1:0-4637 GCA_041910735.1 Limnohabitans sp. | reverse complement strand
GCGCTGGAGCCGCAGGTCAGCGACCTGCAGGGTGGACAGGCCGGGGTGCTGCAGTCGCTGGCGGCCGGCAGCTTTGCCGTGGTGGTCGGGCGCGATCTGGCCATGGCGCTGGGCGCGATGCCCGGCGAGTCCGTCACACTCATTTCACCCTCCGGTCAGGTCACGCCGGCCGGCGCCTTGCCGCGGCTCAAGCAGATGCGGCTGGCTGGCCTGTTTTCCTCGGGCCACTACGAATACGACTCGGCCTTGGTGCTGATGCATGTGGACGACGCCGCGCGTCTGTTCCGGCTGGAAGGTCCCACCGGCATGCGCGTGAAGCTGCGCGACCTGCACCAGGCCCGCGAGGTGGCGGCCGAGCTGCAGCAGGAGCTGGGGGGCGAGTTTTATGTGCGCGACTGGACGCAGCAGAACCGAACCTGGTTTGCCGCGGTGCAGGTTGAAAAACGCATGATGTTCATCATCCTCACCCTGATCGTGGCGGTGGCCGCCTTCAATCTGGTGAGCACGCTGGTCATGACCGTGACCGACAAGCGCGCCGACATCGCCATCCTGCGCACGTTGGGCGCCAGCCCGCGCAGCATCATGGGCATTTTTGTGGTGCAGGGCGCGGCGGTCGGTGTGATCGGCACCTTCAGCGGTCTGGCGCTGGGCCTGCTGGTGGCCTTCAACATCGACGTGATCGTGCCGGCGCTTGAGCGCCTGTTCAACGCCAGCTTTCTGCCCAAGGACATTTACCTGATCAGCCGCATGCCCAGCGAACCGCTGGCCAGCGACATCGTGCCGATCGCGGTGATCTCCCTCATTCTGGCTTTTGTGGCCACCCTGTACCCGAGCTGGCGCGCCAGCCGTGTCAATCCGGCGGAGGCCCTGCGTTATGAGTGAACAAGGCGCACCGGTGCTGCAGGCCTACCGGCTCTACAAGGGCTTTGCCGAAGGCCCGCTCAAAGTCCAGGTCCTGCAAGGCGTGGACCTGCAGGTCCACGCGGGCGAAACCCTGGCCATCGTGGGTGCTTCCGGCTCGGGCAAGAGCACGCTGCTGCATCTGCTGGGGGGGCTGGACGCGCCCAGCTCGGGCACGGTGCAGCTGATGGGCCATTCGCTGACCGCGCTGTCGCCCGCCCTGCAGGGGGCGCAACGCAATCGGCATCTGGGTTTTGTCTACCAGTTCCACCACCTGCTGCCCGAATTCACCGCGCAGGAAAACGTGGCCATGCCCTTGTGGATCCGCCGCATGCCGCGCGAGCAGGCGATGGCGCAGGCCGCCCAGTGGCTTGCGCGCGTGGGTCTGGGTGAGCGCCTGCAGCACCGGCCGGCCGAACTGTCGGGCGGTGAGCGCCAGCGCGTGGCGATCGCGCGTGCGCTGGTGACCGAACCGGCCTGCGTGCTGGCCGACGAGCCCACGGGCAACCTCGACCGGGCCACCGCCGACGGCGTGTTCGACCTGATGCTGCAACTCGCACGCGAGCGTGGCATGGCCTTTGTGCTGGTCACACACGACCGCGAACTGGCCGCGCGCTGCGACCGTCAGCTGCAGCTGGTGCAGGGTCACCTGTCCGAACTGCCCGCCTGACACCGTGTGGATCGACACCCACTGCCACCTGGACGCGCCCGAGTTTGACGTGGACCGCGATGCGGTTCGCCAGCAAGCGCGGGCAGCGGGAGTGGCGCTGTGCGTGTTGCCGGCGGTGCAGCGCAGCGACTGGGCGGGGGTGCAGGCGCTCGCGCAGCAGCATGGCGATGCGTACGCGCTGGGCATCCACCCCCTGTATGTGCCGCAGGCCGATGCGCAAGACCTGCTCGCACTGGACGAGGCGCTCACGGCTGCCCGTGGCGATCCGCGTCTGGTGGCGGTGGGCGAGATTGGGCTGGATTTTTTTGTGCCTGCGCTGTGCGAACCGGCCATGCGCGAGCGTCAGTGGCGCTTTTATTTGGCGCAGTTGCAACTGGCGCGCCAGCATGGCCTACCCGTGATCCTGCATGTGCGGCGCTCGGCCGACCTGTTGCTCAAGGGGCTGCGTCAGGTGGGGGTGCAGGGTGGCATCGCCCATGCTTTCAATGGCAGCCTGCAGCAGGCGCAGGCTTTCACCGGTCTGGGGTTTGCGCTGGGCTTTGGCGGTGCCGTGACCTTTGAACGGGCCACCGCCCTGCGCGCGCTGGCGCGCACCCTGCCGCTGGAGGCGCTGGTGCTGGAAACCGACGCACCCGACATCCCGCCGCAGTGGCTCTACCGCACCGCCGAGGCCCGCGCCAATGGCGAACCGCAAGGACGCAACACACCGGCCGAACTGCCACGCATCGCGCAGGTGCTGGCCCGTCTGCGGGGCATGGACACCGCGGCGCTCGCGCAGGCGAGCAGCCGCAACGCGCGGCGTGTGCTGCCTGGACTGGAGCGTCTGGCATGACCCGACTGCAGGGTCTGGCGCCGCTGGTTTCGCCGACCACGCGGGTGCTGGTGCTGGGCAGCTTTCCGGGGGTGAGGTCGCTGCAGCTGCAGCAGTATTACGCACACCCGCAAAACCGGTTCTGGCCGATCCTGCAGCAGCTGTGGCCGCAGGCCGGCTGGCCGCCAGACGGTGACTACGCGCGGCGCTGCGCCTGCGCGCTGGCGCAGGGGCTGGGCATCTGGGACGTGTATGCCAGTTGCGAACGCGAAGGCAGTCTGGACAGTGCGATCCGCAAGGCGCAGCTCAACGATTTTCCCGGCTTGCTGCGCCAATGCCCGCTGCTGACCGGCATCGCGCACAACGGCGGCGAGAGCTTTCGCCACGCGCGCGCCGTGGAACAATCGCTGGCCCACGCTGGCCTGGCCGGTCGGGTGCAGATCCACCCCCTGCCCTCGACCAGCCCGGCCAATGCCTCGTGGACTTTTGAACGCAAACTCGCCGCCTGGCGCGCGGTGATGCACCAACATGGATTGCTGGCATGAGCCGAAAGAAAACCGTTGCACTGCCCGAGGTGAACTTCTCCGAGGATGGGGACATCCGTTACCTGCATCTGGCCAGCCCCTGGATCCAGGGCTCGATGCTGATAGACCGGCCCTACGACATTGAACTCGAATATGTGCAGCGCATGATGGCCTGGCTGCTGTTCATGCCGCCGACCGAAGTGGCCGGTGCCCACGCCATGCAGCTGGGGCTGGGCGCTGGCACCATCACCAAGTTCTGCTACAAAAAACTCAGGATGACCTGCACCGCCATCGAGCTCAACCCCGGTGTGCTGCACGCCTGCCGTGGGTGGTTCAGGCTGCCGCCCGACGATGAGCGCCTGCGCGTGGTGCTGGCCGATGCGGCGCAGGAAATCCGCTCGCCCGAATGGACCGGTGTGGTCGATGCGCTGCAGGTGGACCTGTACGACCACGAGGCGGCAGCGCCTGTGCTCGACAGCGAAGACTTCTACCGCGACTGCCGCGCCCTGCTGAGTCCGAATGCCTGCATGACGGTCAACCTGTTCGGCCGCTCGTCGAGCTACGAGGCCAGCCTGCAGAAAATCTGCGCGGCTTTTGGCGAGGAAGCGGTCTGGGCGTTCAAGCCCACACGCGAGGGCAACACGGTGGTGCTGGCGCAGCGCACGCCCATGCGCCTCAAGCGTGAACAACTGCTGGAGGCTGCCGAGCGCATCGAGGCCAAATGGGGGCTGCCGGCGACCAAGTGGCTGAGGGTGTTCAAACCCTTCACCAAATGAGCCCCGTGCGGGCCTGAAAATCCGGTTGCCAGCCGCGCAAATACTGGGGTTTACCCTTGTCTGGTCGCCCGCGGGACATAGGTGGAACCCACATGCTGGCGCTGCCATTCCTCCAACACAATCGCGGCATCCAAAATTCTGGAGGAGTTTTATCGTGCTCATCAAAAGTCAGAAAGACTTTTTCTCGGGGCTGATGTTCACCGTGGTTGGTGCGTCATTCGCCTACGGGGCCACCGGCTACAGCGTCGGTTCGGGCGGTCGCATGGGGCCGGGTTATTTCCCGCTGCTGCTGGGCGTCATCCTGGCCATCCTGGGTGCCATCATCATGTTCAAGGCTCTGGTGGTCGAAGCCCCCGGTGGCGACAAGATCGGTAAGTGGGCCTGGAAGCCCCTGTTCCTGATCATTGCGGCCAACCTGCTGTTCGGCGTGATGATCGGCGGCCTGCCCAGCATCGGCCTGCCCCCCATGGGCCTGATCGCCGGCATCTTTGCACTGACCATCGTCGCCAGCCTGGCCGGCGAGAGCTTCAAGCTCAAGGAAGTGCTGATCCTGTCGGTGATCCTGTCGATCGGCAGCTACGCCGCCTTCATCCTGCTGCTCAAACTGCAGTTCCCGGTCTGGCCGACCTTCATCGCTGGCTGAGGAGTAGAACAAGATGGACCTGATCAATAACCTCGCTCTTGGTTTTGGGGTGGCTTTCACCTTCCAGAACCTGATTTACGCCTTTGTCGGTTGCCTGCTGGGCACGCTGATCGGCGTGCTGCCTGGCGTTGGCCCGGTGGCCACGATCGCCATGCTGCTGCCCGCCACCTATGCGCTGCCCCCGGTGGCCGCGCTGATCATGCTGGCCGGTATTTACTACGGGGCCCAGTACGGTGGTTCCACCACCGCCATTCTGGTGAACCTGCCCGGTGAAGCCTCGTCGGTGGTGACCATGATCGACGGCTACCAGATG
>JAYRQF010000137.1:0-19122 GCA_041910735.1 Limnohabitans sp. | reverse complement strand
GGTTTGTGGCTGGGCGAGGTGCTGGACCAGCCGCCAGAGCCGACCTTGCCCGTACCCGGGCACCTGCGCTACCTGTCGGACCAGATGCTGGAGGCCTTGCAAAGGCTGCAGGATCCTGCCATGGCCCCTCTGCCATGGCCCCAGCCATGGCAGGTGGACGACTGCGCCTGGCTGTCGCGGCGCTGGGCCGAGCTGCTGCCCCTGCCCACCGCCATGAAATACCGCCTGCTGGCCCTGCGTGAGCCCCTGCTGCGGCTCGAATTGATCGGGGACATGGTCTCGCCACAAACCCCATCCCGCTAAAGCGGCCCTGCACATCCCGCCACCTTAAAATACAGGGTTTTGTGTACGCCCACGGCCCCGAGGCTGCCGCGTGCATTCCACCTCCTGCACTGCCTGAACCCGTCAGGTCCTCCGACATGTCTGAACAGAACGCCACCCCCACCGCCGCCCCGCAAGACGAGAACCAGCTGATTGCCGAGCGCCGCGAAAAGCTGAAAGCCCTGCGCCAGGCCCAGGCCGAAGGCAAGGGCGTGGCCTTCCCGAACGATTTCAAGCCACAGCACCATGCCGAAGAACTGCACGGCCAGTACGGCGAGACCGCGCCCGAAGCCCTGAACGGCGAAGGGGCAACCAAAGTGCAGGTCAAGGTCGCCGGCCGCATGATGCTCAAGCGCGTCATGGGCAAGGCCAGCTTTGCCACGCTGCAGGACGCCACCGGCCGCATCCAGGCCTACATCACGCGCGACGATGTGGGCGAAGAGGTCTACGCCGGGTTCAAGCACTGGGACCTGGGTGACATCGTTGGCGTGGAGGGTTACCTTTTCAAGACGCGCACCGGCGAACTCTCGGTGCACGCCACCCGCATCCGTCTCTTGACCAAGAGCCTGCGACCGATGCCCGACAAATTCCACGGCATCCACGACCAGGAAGTCAAATACCGCCAGCGCTACGTCGACCTGATGACCGACGAAGCTGCCCGCCGCCGCTTCACGGCCCGCTCGCGTGCCGTGAGCGGCATCCGCGAATTCATGGTCCAGCACGGCTTCCTCGAAGTCGAAACGCCCATGCTGCACCCCATCCCCGGGGGTGCGAACGCCCGCCCCTTCGTGACGCACCACAACGCGCTCGAGCAGGAAATGTTCCTGCGCATCGCGCCCGAGCTCTACCTCAAGCGTCTGCTGGTGGGCGGCTTCGAGCGCGTGTTCGAAATCAACCGCAACTTCCGCAACGAAGGCATCTCGGTGCGCCACAACCCCGAGTTCACCATGATGGAGTTCTATGCGGCCTACTGGAACTACCAGGACCTGATGGGCTTCACCGAACAGCTCGTGCGTGACGCCGCCATGAAGGCCGTGGGCACACTGGAACTGAGCTACAACGGTCGTCCGGTCGATCTGTCCAAGCCTTTCGCGCGCATGACCATCCGCGAAGCCATCTACGCCCACACCGAAGCAGGCGCCCATGTGGACGACGCCGCCTGGCTGATCAGCGCCCTGAAAAAGCTGGGCATGATGGAAGAAAAGGAAAAGCTCTCGACACGCAGCCTGGCCAGTCTGCAGGTGCTCTACTTTGAGGAAACCGTGGAAGACAAGCTCTGGGAGCCGACCTTCATCATGGAACACCCGACCGAAATCAGCCCGCTGGCCCGTGCCAACGACGCCCGCCCCGAGGTGACCGAGCGCTTCGAGCTCTACATCACCGGCCGCGAATTCGGCAACGGCTTCTCCGAGCTGAACGACGCCGAAGACCAGGCCGCCCGTTTCCACGCCCAGGTGGCGGCCAAGGACGGAGGCGACGACGAAGCCATGTTCTTTGACCACGACTTCGTTCGCGCCCTCGAATACGGCATGCCGCCCGCCGGCGGCTGCGGCATCGGCATCGACCGCCTGATGATGCTGCTGACCGACAGCCCCAGCATCCGCGACATCATCCTGTTCCCGGCGCTGCGCCGCGAGCACGACCTGACCTGACCGCCTTGGTCTCCAACAAAAACGCCCGCAAAACTGAATTTGCGGGCGTTTTGCTTTGGGGGGTCCGTCGCGTCAGGATTTGCCGTCGGGCAGTCGCGGTGCATGTTCACGCACTTCGCGCACCTCCACATCGACCACATCATCTGTTGCAGCTGGAGCGGTGCCAAAGGGCTGCCCCACGCCTGCGCCCCAGGCTGCGCCCTTGCGCAACTGGCTGAACTGCTGCCAGACCAGCACCACCTGAGGTTTGCGGCCGGTGAGCAGCCAGCGCAGCGTGGCGAACACGGTATAGGCGCCCAGCGCCAGCAGCAGGCCGGCCAGCAAACCCAGCCCCAGCAGGCCCATGAAAATTTTGGCGATCCAGTTCATCGGGGCAGCTCCAGAACATCAGGGCAGGCGGTCGAGCGCCTGCATGTAGTCGCGCGCGCGCACCAGTTCGTCCCAAGGGCGGGCCGGCGTGCGGGGCAGGAGGTTCAGGCGGCGTTCTTCGCTCGCCTCGTCAGGCACCCAGCGGCCCTTGAGCTGGGCTTCTGCCAGATCGTCGAGCACCTGGTCCAGTTCGGCACCGCCGTCCACCGTGGAGCGATTGCAAAGCAAAGCCAGATCGCAGCCCGCCTGCAGCGCGCTCAGCACCGCTTCGGTGTAGCTCAGCTCGCGCCCACCAATCTGGCGGGCTGCGGCCATTGACAGGTCATCGGTGCAGACCACGCCATCAAAGCCCAGCTGGCCGCGCAGGATGTCGGTGATCCAGCGTGAAGAAAAGCCTGCTGGCCGGTCATCGACCTTGCTGTAGATGACGTGCGCCGGCATCACGGCCGTGAGCACGCTGCCCAGCCAGGTGTAGGGCAAGGCGTCGTCGGCCAGAATGGCCTTGAGGCTTCGCCGGTCCACCGGCAGGGCCACATGTGAGTCGGCCTTGACGGCACCGTGTCCGGGAAAGTGCTTGCCACAGTTGGCCATGCCGGCCTGCAGCAGGCCCTGCATGAGGCTGCGCGCCAGCAGGCTGACCATGCGCGGGTCGCGGGCAAAGGCGCGGTCGCCAATCACACCACTCTCGCCGTGATCGAGGTCTAGCACAGGCGTGAAGCTGAAATCCACGCCGCAGGCCCGCAGCTCGCTGGCCAGTACAAAGCCGGCCGAGGTCGCGGCTTCGCAGGCCTTGAGTGCGCCTGAGCCCGGCAAGCCCTTGCCGTCCTGCAGCCACATCTCTCCAAAGGCGCGCATGGGCGGCAGGTGGGTGAAGCCGTCGGTGCGAAAACGCTGCACGCGGCCGCCTTCGTGGTCCACGGCAATCAGCAGGTCGGGGCGCAGGCTTTTGACGTCCTCGCAGAGGGCGGTGAGCTGGGCGCGGCTTTGCCAGTTGCGGCCGAACAGGATGAGGCCACCCGTGAGCGGATGCGCCAACCGGCGGCGGTCGACATCGCTCAATGCGGTGCCGGCGATGTCCAGAATCAGGGGGGCGTGCAAGGTCATGGGGTGTCCATCCAAGGTCGGGCCGGGCCCGCGCAATTCAAGAGGTCTCTACCACGCAGAAGCTGGCGGCGTATTCGCTTTCGTCGGTGACGCTGATGTGGGCCTGCAGGCCCTTGGCTTCGAACCACGCTTTCAGCTCACCGTGCAACACGATCACGGGCTGGCCGCTGGGCAGCTTGGCGATCTCGCACAAGCGCCAGGTCATGGGCATGCGCATGCCCAGGCCCACCGCCTTGCTGAAGGCTTCCTTGGCCGAAAAGCGTGTGGCCAGGTAGCGGATACCGCGCTCGGGCCAGCGCGCGCTGCGCGCCTTCCAGGTGGCCATTTCGCCTTCTGAAAGGACCTTGGCGGCAAAACGCTCGCCGTGCTTTTCAAGGCTGCTGCGGATGCGCCGGATGTCGCAGATGTCGGTGCCGATGCCGTAGATCATTTGTGCAGGCAGGCCAGATAGGCCTGCACCGTGGCGGCATAGCCCAGCTCCAGCGCATCGCCGATCAGGGCGTGGCCGATCGAGACTTCCTGCAGGCCGGGCACCGCTTTCACAAAGGCGGGCAGGTTGTCCTGGTTGAGGTCGTGGCCGGCGTTCAGACCCAGCCCCACATCCAGCGCGGCCTGCGCGGCGGCGGCGTAGCGTTGCAGTTGCGCAGCGTTTTCCGGCATGCCCCAGCTTGCCGCATAGGGCTCGGTGTAGAGCTCGACACGGTCTGCGCCCACGGCGCGGGCGGCCGTCATCTGCTCAGGCACCGGGTCCATGAACAGGCTCACGCGCACGCCCAGCGCCTTGCATTCGGCGATCAGAGGGCGCAGGCGTTCGGCGTCCTGCGGGAAGGCCCAGCCGTGGTCGCTGGTGAACTGGCCTTCGCTGTCGGGCACAAAGGTCACCTGATGGGGACGCACCGCACGCACATGCGCCATCAGGTTGTGAAAAGGGTTGCCCTCAATGTTGAATTCGCGGTCCGGCCAGGCCTTCATCAGCACGGCCAGCTCGGTCACGTCGCAGGCGCGGATGTGGCGCTCGTCCGGGCGCGGGTGGATGGTGATGCCCTGCGCGCCCGCCTGCAGGCAGAGTTCTGCTGCCCGCGTCACGCTGGGGATGCCCAGATGGCGCGAATTGCGCAGCAGCGCGACTTTATTGACGTTGACCGACAGGGCCACAGAGGAATTTTTGGCGTTCATAAGGTCTGGATGTCCAGCATCATCTGGCGGGTGCGAAAGGCGCCCACACCGCAATGGTAGTTGAGCAGGTGGCGCAGTGGCCGCTGCAGCAGCGCCAGCAGATCGGCGCATTCGCGCAGCAGCGCCGCAAAAGGCACCGGGTCGTCCAGGGCTTGCTGCAGGGCCAGCCACTGCGCGCCCGTGAGGGCCTGACGCTCATCGGGCCTCACCCACTGCAGACCGGCCTCAGGCACCAGCGCGTAGCGGTCTTGGGCCACCAGCGGCTGCAGGCTGAGCGTCTGCACATCCAGCGCGGGCAAAAAGCCCAGCTCGCGCAGCAGCAGCAGCTCGAAGCCCCGCAGCGCCCACTGCAGCGCCTCGGGTTCGCCACTGGCCAGCAGGCGAACGGTGGCGGCGTACACATCAAACAGCGCCGGATGCGGGTCGTCGCGCGCCAGCAGGCGCATCAGCAGTTCGTTGAGGTAGTAGCCCGAGAGCAGCGCCTCTCCCGTGGGCATGACGTGGCCGCCCACCCATTCGGCACCCTTGAGGGTGCGCACATCGCCCTCGCCCCCGTAGGTGATGGACAGGGGCTGCAGCGGCAGAAGGACAGGACGGAAACTCGAGGTGGGGCGTTTGACGCCTTTGGCCGCCAAGGCCACGCGCCCGTGCTGGCGCGTGAAGACCTCCAGGATCAGGCTGGTTTCGCTCCAGTCGTAGCGGTGCAGCACGTAGGCGGGTTCGTCGCTGATGCGTCGGGTAGCCATGGGGGTCAGGAGGTTTTGCCGCCGGGCCGTCCCAAGGCAAAACGCACCCCCTCGGGGGGCAGCGCATTACACGCAGTGAAAAGCGTGGGGGTACACATTCATTCGTAACCGAAGCTGCGCACACGCGCCTCGTCGTCGGCCCAGCCCGAACGCACCTTGACCCAGAGTTCAATGAACACCTTGGCGTCGAGCAGCTTCTCCAGCTCCATGCGCGATTCGGTGCCGATGCGCTTGAGCTTTTCGCCCTTCTCGCCGATCACCATGGCCTTGTGCCCTTCGCGCTCGACCACGATGGTGGCGGCAATCCGCACCATGCGGCTGGCGGTCTTGCCCGGTTCTTCGTCGAACTTCTCGATCACCACGGTCGAGGTGTAAGGCAGCTCGTCACCCGTGAGGCGGAACAGCTTTTCACGGATGATTTCGCTGGCGAGGAACTTCTCGCTGCGGTCGGTCAGCTCGTCGGGGCTGTACCACCAGCCCTGCTCGGGCAGGTATTTGTCGCAGATGCCCAGCAGGCGCTCGATGTCATTGGGCTGCTTGGCCGACATGGGCACGAACTCGGCAAAGGGATGGCGCTCCTGCATGTCGCGCAACCACGGCGCAATTTCGGCACGGCGGTGCACCATGTCGAGCTTGTTGGCGATCAGCAGCACCGGGATGCCGGGCTTGAGCAGGGACAGCACCTTGGCGTCGGCCAGCGTGAAGTTGCCAGCCTCCACCACGAAGAGCACCAGGTCCACATCGCCCACCGCGCCCATGACGGTCTTGTTGAGCGATTTGTTGAGCGCGGTGCTGTGGCGGGTCTGGAAGCCCGGGGTGTCCACAAACACGTACTGGCTCTGGTTCAGCGTGCGGATGCCGGTGATGCGGTGGCGCGTGGTCTGCGCCTTGCGCGAGGTGATGCTGATCTTCTGGCCCACCAGTGCGTTGAGCAAAGTGGACTTGCCCACGTTGGGCTTGCCGACGATGGCGATCAGGCCGCAACGCTGGCCATCCGGCGACACCGTTGGCACCGGTGTCTCAGGCTCGATGCCGGCCTGCGCGGCCTCGTCGGCACTGCGGGGCTGCACCGTGATGCCGGGGATGTCGATGGCACGGCGATGGACCGCCGGGGTGGACGGGTTGGACTCGTCGGGTTGGCGTGGATCGTTCATGCGTGGGTGTTCTTGAGAATGTCGAGCAATGCAGCCGCTGCGGCCTGTTCGGCAGCGCGGCGCGAGGGGCCCATGCCGCGCTGCGACTGGCGCAGCTCGCGCACTTCGCAGGCCACTTCAAAGGTCTGGCGGTGGGCAGCGCCGGTCGTGGCCATCACGGCGTACTGCGGCAGCGCCAGTTTGCGCGCCTGCAGCCACTCCTGCAACTCGGTTTTGGGGTCTTTGGCGGCCGCCTGCATCTGCGGCTGGATCTCGACGTTTCTGAACAGGCGCTCCACCAGCGTCTGCGCGGCGCTGTAGCCGCCGTCCAGATAGACCGCGCCAATCACGGCCTCCAGCGCGTCCGCGAGGATGGAGGGCCGCTTGCGGCCACCGGAGCGCAGCTCGCCCTCGCCCAGCCGCAGCACGTCGGGCAGCTGCATCTGCAAGGCCAGCGTTTCCAGCGTGTCCTGCTTGACGAGGTTGGCACGCACGCGCGAAAGGTCGCCTTCGGGCAACTGGCTCAGTTGCGCATACAGCAGGTGCGCCACCGCGAGGTTGAGCACCGAATCGCCCAGAAATTCGAGCCGTTCGTTGTGGTCGGCACTGAAGCTGCGGTGGGTGATCGCCTGCTGCAGCAAGGCCCGGTCGCGGAAGGCGTAACCGAGGCGGATCTGCAGCGCAGAAAGAAGGTCAGGCGTGCTCACGGGGTCAGTCAAACGAACCGATGCGCTTGAAGTTGCCAAAGTTCATCCATACAAAGAAGGCCTTGCCCACGATGTTCCTGTCGGGCACGAAGCCCCAGTAGCGCGAATCGAGCGAGTTGTCGCGGTTGTCGCCCATCATGAAGTAATGGCCCTCGGGCACCTTGCAGACCACACCTTCAACGTTGTAGCGGCAGTTCTCGCGCATCGGGAACTCGTCCGCGCCGGGGATGAAGGCGGGGCGTTCGTTGTCGATGATGATGTCGTGCGTCTTGCCCGGCAGCTGCTCGCGCTCGTGGCGGAAGTAGCGCATGGTGGATTCGTCAAAGTACTCGGGCAGCGCTTCGCTGGCCACCGGCTGACCGTTGACGGTGAGTTTCTTGTTCAGGTAGGCGATCTCGTCGCCCGGAACACCGATCACGCGCTTGATGTAGTCCACGCTGGGCTTGGGAGGGTAACGGAACACCATCACATCGCCGCGCTGCACCGGGTTGCCGGCCGTGACCTTGGTGTTGGCCACCGGCAGACGGATGCCGTAGTGGAACTTGTTCACCAGAATCAGGTCACCGATCTGCAGCGTCGGGATCATGGAGCCCGAAGGAATCTTGAAGGGCTCGAACAGGAAGGAGCGCAACAGGAACACCACCACGATGACCGGGAACAGGCCCGCGGTCCAGTCCAGCCACCAGGGTTGGGCCAGCAGTTTTTGCTGGGCTTCGCGGGTGTCGGTGTCAACCTTCTCGATGCCCATGCGCTGCAGTTCGGCGCGGCGGCTGGCGGTGTCGGCCTCCAGACGGACAGCGGCGGCCTGACGCCGGGGCAAAAAGTAAAAGCGTTCGGCCAGCCAGTAAATGCCGGTCACGACCGTAGCCAGCAAGAGCAGCAGCGCGAAGTTGCCCTCGATGAAGCCGAGGTACCAGCCGGCGGCGTAACCGGCAAAACCGGCGAGGATGAAAGCGGTCAGGATGGGCATCAATCTTCTACCTGCAGGATGGCGAGGAAGGCCTCTTGGGGCACCTCGACCGAACCGATCTGTTTCATGCGCTTTTTACCCGCTTTCTGCTTTTCCAGCAGTTTGCGTTTGCGCGTGATGTCACCGCCATAACATTTGGCCAGCACGTTCTTGCGCAGGGCCTTGATGGTCTCACGGGCGACGATGTTGGAGCCGATCGCGGCCTGGATGGCCACGTCGAACATCTGGCGAGAGATGATCTCACGCATCTTGGCCGCCACCGCACGGCCGCGGTACTGCGACTGGCTGCGGTGCACGATGATGGACAGGGCGTCGACCTTCTCGCCGTTGAGCAGGATGTCCACCTTGACCACGTCGGACGCACGGTATTCCTTGAACTCGTAGTCCATGGAGGCGTAGCCGCGGCTGACGGACTTGAGCTTGTCGAAGAAGTCCAGCACGATCTCGCCCAGCGGCATCTCGTACGTCAGCATGACCTGACGGCCGTGGTAAGCCATGTTGATCTGCACGCCGCGCTTCTGGTTGGCCAGCGTCATCACCGGGCCCACATAGTCCTGCGGCATGTACAGGTGCACCGTGACGATGGGTTCACGGATTTCCTGAATGCGTCCCTGCTCGGGCATCTTGGAGGGGTTTTCCACCATGATGACTTCGCCATCGCCCTTGACCACTTCGTAGACCACGCTTGGCGCGGTGGTGATCAGGTCCTGGTCGAACTCGCGCTCCAGACGCTCCTGCACGATCTCCATGTGCAGCAAACCGAGGAAGCCGCAGCGGAAGCCGAAACCCAGCGCCTGCGAGACTTCGGGCTCGTACTGCAGCGAGGCGTCGTTGAGCTGGAGTTTTTCGAGCGCATCGCGCAGCGCGTCGTACTGGTTGGCTTCGGTCGGATAGAGGCCGGCAAACACCTGCGGCTGGATTTCCTTGAAACCGGGCAGCGCCTCGGTGGCCGAGCCCAGGTTGTTGGGCAGCTTCTTTTCCAGGGTGATGGTGTCACCCACCTTGGCGGCCTTGAGCTCCTTGATGCCGGCGATGATGTAGCCCACCTCACCCGCTTCCAGACTGTCGCGCGGCTGGTTGGCCGGTGTGAACACACCGAGGTTGCCGGCTTCGTAGCAGGCGCCGGTGGCCATCAGCTTGATGCGCTCGTTCTTGGCCAGACGGCCGTCCACCACGCGCACCAGCATCACCACACCCACATAGCTGTCGAACCAGCTGTCGATGATCATGGCGCGCAGGGGTGCGTCAGGGTTGCCACGCGGCGCCGGCACCTTGGCGACGATCATCTCGAGGATTTCGTCCACGCCCATACCGGTCTTGGCCGAGCACGGCACGGCATCGGTGGCGTCGATGCCAATCACGTCTTCGATTTCGGCCTTGGCGTTGTCAGGGTCGGCCTGCGGCAGGTCCATCTTGTTGAGCACCGGCAGCACTTCCACACACAGATCGAGGGCCGTGTAACAGTTGGCCACGGTCTGCGCTTCCACCCCCTGACTGGCATCCACCACCAGCAAGGCCCCCTCGCAGGCCGACAGCGAACGACTCACTTCGTAAGAGAAGTCCACATGGCCGGGCGTGTCGATCAGGTTGAGGTTGTAGGTCTGGCCGTCCTTGGCCTTGTATTGCAGCGCAGCGGTCTGCGCCTTGATGGTGATGCCGCGCTCTTTCTCGATGTCCATCGAGTCGAGCACCTGGGCTTCCATCTCGCGTTCGGCCAAACCGCCACAGCGCTGGATCAGGCGGTCGGCGAGCGTCGATTTGCCATGGTCGATGTGCGCAATGATCGAGAAGTTTCGGATGTGATTCATCAAGGACGACTTGCAAGTGCTTGTGGGCACACGGCCCACACAAGAAAAAAGGGCGCGTCGAGTGGTGACGCGCCCTGAACCAACAATCTATGGCAACTGCGATAGTTGGGACTTCATTGTAGGCAAATTGCCCAGATCAAAAAGCCCCGCCACCGCGTGTTTCAGGTCGTTGCAGCGTTGCAACAGCATTTTTATCCACAAGTTATTCACAATTTCTGATGCCAGCGTTTGAACAACTTGTGGGCTTGCTGTGGATCACTGGTGGACTGTTTCTGAACATCCCGCATCGTGAATCCAGACCTGCTTTCGATGCCATCAATCATCGGTCAAGGTGCCAAATTTTAACGAAAACAGCGTGCAAAGCCCCAGAAAGTTAGCTGGCACCAACTTCGGAAAATGCACCAGATACCCGAAAAAAAATTTTCAGCCTGTTGCAAATCTTTCGCCGGCAGCTGCAATGCCCCCGCAAACCTCTGGGGGTATTGACAGCCGGCAATCAGCGCCCTGGACGGACCAGAACGTACTGCGCCACATCCCCCCGGCGGATCAGCAGACTCACCGGTCGGCTCTTGTCCACACGCGCCATGATGGTCTCGAAATCGCGCACACCCAGCACCTCGGTGTTGGCGATCGCAAGGATCACATCCCCTTCGCGCAAGCCGGCACGCGCGGCCGGTTCACCGGCAGATTCGATGCGCACGCCACCGCGCACCCGCAACTCGCGTTTCTGCGCATCGCTCAGGTCGGCCACCACCAGACCCAGCGGCGCACCGGCAGAACCCTTGCGTTCTTCCGACCCCTTCTGGGCCACGGCCTTCTCCGGCTGCACTTCGGCCACGGTGATGTTCAGGTCCTTGCTGGCCCCGCGTCGGAACACCGTCAGATTCACCCGGCTGCCCGGTTTGGTGTTGCCCACCAGGCGTGGCAGGTCAGAAGCCTTGTCGATGGCTTTGCCATCGAACCTGGTGATGATGTCACCCGCCTCAATTCCAGCCTTCTCGGCAGGGGAGCCTTCTTCCACCCCGCGGATCAGGGCCCCCTGCGGCTTACCCAGACCGATGGATTCGGCCACCTCCTTGGTCACCTGATCGATCTGCACACCGATACGGCCGCGCGTGACCCGGCCACTGGCGCGCAGTTGGTCGCTGACGCGGATCGCCTCGTCCATCGGGATGGAAAACGAAATGCCCATGAAGCCGCCCGAGCGCGAATAAATCTGGCTGTTGATGCCGACCACCTCACCGCGCATGTTGATCAGCGGTCCGCCCGAGTTGCCCGGGTTGATGGCCACATCGGTCTGGATGAAGGGCAGGTAGTCGCCCGTGTCGCGTTGCTTGGCGCTGACGATGCCGGCGGTCACCGTGTTTTCCAGACCAAAGGGCGAACCGATGGCCATCACCCATTCACCAACCTTGAGGCGACTGACGTCGCCGACCTTGACGGCAGGCAGGCCGTTGGCGCTGATCTTGACCACCGCCACATCGCTGCGCTTGTCGGCTCCCACGATCTTCGCCTTGAACTCGCGCTTGTCGGTCAGCGTCACCACCACCTCGTCGGCGCCATCGACCACATGGGCGTTGGTCATGATGTAGCCGTCCGAGGTGAGGATGAAGCCCGAGCCCACCCCGCGCGGCTGGGATTCTTCAGGCTGGGGGCGGTTCTGGCGCGGCGCCTGGCGCGGCAGATTGGGCATGGGCACGCCGAAGAAGCGCCGGAAAAACTCCTGCATCTCTTCGTCAGGACCGCCATTGGCCGCGTCGTTCTGGCGGACTTTTTCCAGCGTGCGGATGTTCACCACCGACGGCCCCACCTGCTCGACCAGATCGGTGAAATCGGGCAAGCCGCGCACCACTGTCGCCGACGGCTGCGGCGCCTGCTGCGCATGGACATGCGTGCCTTGCAGCAGCACGGCACCGCTGGCGCCCATCAGCACCAGGGCCGCCGCCACCACACTTTTTTTCCAGACGTGTTGAGCCATGGATCACTCCTTCATGGGTACAGGCAGAACGACCGAAAGATAAGGCCAAAAACCATCAACTCAAGGTGAAAACCGACTCAGGCCCGTTACAAAGTGTCGCGCCCATACACGGCACACCGCAGCGCGTGCCACTGCAAGGGCAGGCTGCGGGCCTGCAACCAGAGGTGTTGCGCATGCCAGCCATCTGCCTCTCGGGCCTGCACACTCAGCAGCATGGCGCGGCCGGCATCCCAGTTCAGCGTCACGCGGACCGCCAGGCTCGCCCCCCCGGGGGTGCTGTACCACCAACCTTCACCGTCCCAGGCCAGCTCACCGGGAAGCAGTTGTTCGCGCTGCCATGCGAGGCAGGACAGCCCTGCAGTCAACAGGCAGACCAGCCCCAGCAGCGCCGTGCGGCGGGCAGAGATGACCTGCATCCCCGCCAGCACCAGCCACACCAGAGCGGTCAGCAACGCCAGCAGCAGCGCGATGCGCCCACCCCAAACAAAACGCCCCACCGGGACAAGCACGGGTGGGGCGTTGCGCATGGAGCGAACTCCGAGGTCAGACGCGTTTGAACACCAAAGTGCCGTTGGTGCCGCCAAAGCCGAAGTTGTTCTTGACAGCGACGTCGATCTTGAGGTCGCGCGCGGTGTTCGCGCAGTAGTCCAGATCGCACTCGGGGTCCTGGTTGACCAGGTTGATGGTTGGCGGCACTTTCTGGTGGTGCAGCGCGAGCACGGTGAACACGCTCTCGATGCCACCGGCGCCACCGAGCAGGTGACCGGTCATGGACTTGGTGGAACTGACCACCATCTTTTTCGCATGGTCGCCCAAAGCGGCCTTGATGGCGTTGGTTTCGTTCACGTCGCCCAGGGGCGTGGACGTGCCGTGCGCGTTCAGGTAGTTGACCTGGTCGGCATTGACGCCGGCGTTGCGCAAGGCGTTGAGCATGGCGCGGCGCGGACCGTCCATGTTGGGCGCGGTCATGTGACCGGCATCGGCACTCATGCCGTAGCCGCCCAACTCGGCGTAAATTTTGGCGCCACGGGCCTTGGCGTGTTCGTACTCTTCGAGCACCAGCACACCGGCACCTTCGCCCAGCACAAAGCCGTCGCGGTCCTTGTCCCAGGGACGGGAGGCGGCCGTGGGGTCGTCGTTGCGGGTGGACAGGGCACGCATGGCGGCAAAGCCGCCCACACCCAGCGGAGAGACCGTGGCTTCAGAGCCGCCGGCGACCATGACGTCGGCGTCACCGTATTCGATCAGACGGCCGGCTTCGCCAATGCTGTGCAGGCCGGTGGTACAGGCGGTGACCACGGCCAGGTTCGGGCCTTTGAAGCCGCAACGCATGGACACATGGCCCGAGATCATGTTGATGATCGAGGCCGGCACGAAGAAAGGGGAAATGCGGCGCGGGCCGCGGTTGGTGTACTCGGTGTGGGTCTCTTCGATCATCGGCAGACCGCCGATACCCGAGCCGATGACCACGCCGATCCGGGTCGCTTCTTCTTCACCCAGTGCCTCGCCAGTGGCCAGGCCCGCATCGGCCACCGCTTGTGCAGCAGCGGCAATGCCGTAGTGGATGAAGGTGTCCATCGTGCGCGCCTCTTTGGCGCTGATGTAGGACTCCAGATCGAAGTTCTTGACCTCGCCGGCGATCTTGCAGGCGAGTGCCGAAGCGTCGAACTTCGTGATCAGACCGATGCCGGACTGACCGGCAAGCAGGTTGGACCATGCATCCGCCACCGTGTTGCCCACGGGGCTGATGCATCCCAAACCCGTGACAACAACGCGGCGCCGGGTCATGGGCGATCAGGCCTTCTTGCTGTTGGCGTAGTCGATCGCGGCTTGCACCGTGGTGATCTTCTCGGCGTCTTCGTCGGGAATCTCGATGCCGAACTCGTCTTCGAGTGCCATCACCAGTTCCACCGTGTCCAGGGAGTCGGCACCCAGATCGGCCACGAAGGCTTTTTCATTGGTGACCTGGGACTCTTCCACGCCGAGTTGTTCGGCGATGATTTTTTTGACACGTGCTTCGATATCGCTCATGGTTTCCCTCTGGGGGTTGTGAAAAAATGTGATTTTACCCGCTTGTCCTGTGGCTTCGTTCCGGTGGCCTGTCAGGCCATGAACATGCCTCCGTTGACATGCAGCTCCTGACCGGTGACGTAGGCAGCCTTGGCGCCGGCAAGGAAGGCCACCGCATGGGCGATGTCCTCGGGTTTGCCCAGATGGCCCAACGGGATCTGGCCCAGCAAAGCCTGCTGCTGCGCTTCAGGCAAGGCAGCCGTCATGTCGGTCTCGATGAAACCGGGGGCCACGCAGTTGACGGTGATGCCGCGGCTGCCCAGTTCGCGCGCCAGCGCGCGGGTCATGCCGGCCACACCAGCCTTGGCGGCGGCGTAGTTGGCCTGCCCCGGGTTGCCGGAAGCGCCCACCACGCTGGTGATGCTGATGATGCGGCCGTAGCGCTGCTTCATCATGGGGCGGATGACGGCACGGCTCATGCGGAACACCGCCTTGAGGTTGGTCTCAAGCACAGCGTCCCAGTCCTCGTCCTTCATCCGCATGGCGAGCGTATCGCGGGTGATGCCAGCGTTGTTGACCAGCACCTGCAGGCCACCATGCTCTTTGACAATGCCGTCAATCAGGGCTTCAGCGGCTGCGGCGTCGTTCACGTTCAGGTTGGCGCCACGGCAACCGGGAAAAGCCGACAGGGCGTCGCTGATTTTGGCTGCACCGTCGTCGGACGTGGCAGTACCAACCACGATGAAGCCTTCGCGGGCCAGCTGCTGGGCGATTGAAGCGCCAATGCCGCGCGAGGCACCGGTGACGAGGGCCACTTGCTTGTCGCTCATGCCAGGATTCCTTTCACTTCGGCCAGCGTGGCCGGGTCGTAGAGGGCCACACCGCTCAGTTCGGCGTCGATGCGCTTGGTCATGCCGGCCAGCACCTTGCCGGGACCGCATTCGACCAAAGTGCCGATGCCGCGGGCCTTGATCGCCTGCACACACTCCACCCAGCGCACCGGACCAAAAGCCTGGCGGTAAAGGGCATAGCGGATGCGGTCGGCATCGGTTTCAACGGCCACGTCGATGTTGTTGACCACCGGGATCTGCGGGGTGGCCAGTTCAAGCGTGGCGAGTTTCTCGCGCAGTTTTTCGGCGGCGGGTTTCATCAGGCTGGAGTGGAACGGGGCCGACACCGGCAGCGGCAGCGCGCGCTTGGCGCCCAGGCCCTTGAGCACTTCGCAGGCCTTGTCCACGCCTGCCTTGGTGCCCGCGATCACAGTCTGCGCCGCATCGTTGAAGTTCACAGCCTCGACCACCTCGGCACTGCCCGCACCAAAGCTGGCTTGCGCTTCTTTGCAGCCTTCAATCACTTTGTCAGAGGCCAGCCCCAGAATGGCAGCCATGGCACCCACGCCCACCGGCACGGCTTCCTGCATGGCGGCGGCGCGCAGGCGCACCAGCGGAGCGGCCTGCTGCAAAGTGAGCACACCCGAAGCCACCAGCGCGCTGTATTCACCCAGCGAATGGCCAGCCACCACGGCCGGCTTGGCGCCGCCCTCGGCCAACCAGGCACGGTAGGCCGCCACCCCGGCCACCAGCATCACCGGCTGGGTGTTGGTGGTGAGCGCCAGCGCCTCTTTGGGGCCTTCCTTGATCAGCTGGGCGATGTCCTCGCCCAGCGCATCCGAAGCTTCCTTGAGTGTTTCGAGCACGGCAGGATGGTCGCCCCAGGCGTCCAGCATGCCCACCGATTGCGAGCCCTGACCGGGGAATACAAAAGCGAATGTCGTCATCTTGTTCTGTCTGAAAGCAGTGAATCAGTACTTGACCAGCACCGAGCCCCAGGTGAAGCCGCCACCCACGCCTTCGAGCATGAGGCGCTGGCCACGCTGGATGCGTCCGTCGCGCACGGCCGCGTCCAACGCCAGCGGAATCGATGCGGCCGAGGTGTTGCCGTGCTGGTCGACGGTGACCACCACTTTTTCGGTGGGCATCTTCAGCTTTCTGGCGGTGCTTTGCATGATGCGGATATTGGCCTGGTGGGGGATCAGCCAGTCGATGTCGCTGTCCTGCAGTCCCGCCTTGGCCAGACTGGCGCGCGCGGTTTCCTCAAGCACGCCCACGGCCAGCTTGAACACGGCCTGACCGTCCATCTTGAGCACCGGATCGCCCAGCACATTGCCGCCCGATACGTGACCGGGCACACACAAAATGTCGCGGTGCTTGCCGTCGGCGTGGATGTCGGTGGCCAGAATGCCCGGCTCGTCCGACGCGCCGATCACCACGGCGCCGGCACCGTCGCCGAACAGCACACAGGTCGTGCGGTCCTTGAAATCCAGGATGCGGCTGAAGACTTCAGAGCCGATCACCAAAGCTTTTTTGGCCGAACCGGCGCGGATCATCGAGTCCGCCACGGTCAGCGCATAAATGAAACCGCTGCACACCGCCTGCACGTCAAAGGCCGGGCAGCCGGCCGTGCCCAGCTTGTGCTGCACCATGGTGGCCGTGGACGGGAACACCATGTCGGGGGTGGACGTGGCCACGATGATCAGGTCCAGGTCATCGGCGCCAATGCCTGCGGCCTCGATGGCGCGGCGGGCCGCTTCGACGGCGAGATCGCTGCAGGCCACTTCGGGCGCAGCAAAGTGGCGCGCACGGATGCCCGTGCGTTCCACGATCCATTCGTCGGAAGTTTCAACGCCTCTTTGGGCCAGATCGGCCGCCAGATCGGCGTTGGTCAGGCGCTTGGGGGGCAGGTAGCTGCCGGTGCCCAGAATGCGGGAATAAATGCTCATGTCGGAGTGGCTGTCGCGGCCTCCGGCGCCTGCGCCTGCCCTGCAAGCAGGGGCGCCGCATGCGCGATCCGGGTGCGGACACGGTCCAGCAATTGGTTTCGGGCTGCATCATAAGCCCGGATCAGGGCCTGCTCAAAAGCCACCTCGTCGGCCGAGCCATGGCTTTTGAACACCAGCCCGCGCAGGCCCAGCAGCGCTGCGCCGTTGTAGCGACGGTGGTCCACCTTCTTTTTAAACGAAGATAGCACAGGAAGCGCCAATATCGCCACCATTTTCGTGAAGATATTGCGCGAAAACGCCTCTTTCAGGAACCCCCCCACCATCGTGGCCAGACCTTCGCTGGCCTTCAGAGCGACATTGCCCACAAAGCCATCGCAGACCACGATGTCGGTCGTGCCCTTGAAAATGTCATTGCCCTCGACATTGCCAATGAAGTTCAAATCACCGGAATTGCCAGCAGATCGCAGCAGTTCACCCGCTTTTTTGATGACTTCATTGCCCTTGATGACTTCTTCACCAATATTGAGCAAGCCCACCGAAGGCTGGTCCTTGTCCTGCAGGGCCGACACCAGGGCCGAGCCCATGACGGCAAACTGCAGCAGGTGTTCGGCCGTGCAATCGACATTGGCGCCCAGATCCAGCACCGTGGTCCCGCCGCCCGCCGCATTGGGCATCTGGGTGGCAATGGCCGGACGGTCGATGCCGTCGAGGGTCTTGAGCAGGTAGCGGGCCACCGCCATCAGGGCGCCGGTGTTGCCCGCAGAGACTGCCGCCTGTGCCTGCCCCGTCTTGACCTGCTCGATCGCCACGCGCATCGAAGAATCCTTCTTCTTGCGCAGCGCCACCTCCACCGGATCGTCCATCTCCACCACTTCGGCAGCTTCCACGATGCGAACCCGTGGATCGGACCACGCCTTCAGGGCCTGCGCGCGCCCCACCAGCAGCAGGTGCGCGTCCGGGTGGTTTTGCAGAAAGCGGCGGCAGGCCGCCAGGGTGACACGGGGACCATGGTCGCCGCCCATGCAGTCCACAGACAAGGTGATGGGAGTGGGATGGGTCATGCCAGAACAGACAAAAGCGCAGGTCCGAAAAAACAAAAGCCCGATGCTACCGGATGCAGTAGCTTCGGGCCTTCAGGCCTTGGATGGCTCGAAACGGGCCGATCAGGCCTCGTTTTTGGTCTTCAGGACCTTGCGACCACGGTAGAAACCGTTGGGGCTGATGTGGTGACGCAGGTGGGTTTCACCGGTGGTGGGTTCCACGGCGATGCCCGGCACCGTGAGGGCATTGTGCGAACGGTGCATGCCGCGCTTGGAGGGCGACTTTTTGTTTTGCTGAACAGCCATGATGGCTCCTTGATTGCTGACGCCGCGCTGTAACAGGCAGGCGCAGCTTCGGGTTGAACGGATGTCGCAGCGGTAAGGGTTATCCCGCGCGAAGCCTGCCATTATAGACCAACCGCGCAGGCCGGTCCAGAAATCGGCTCAACCGCCCTTTTTGAGGGCCGCCAGCGCGGCAAAGGGGTTGGGACGCTCGCTGGCCGCCTCAAACGCCTCGTCCACCGCCCGGGCAGGCAGGTCCTGCGGACAGACCTCGTGGCGCGGCACCAGCGGCAAGGCCAAAATCAGCTCGTCCTCGATCAGTGACAGGGCGTCGAAGTCGCGGCTCATGACCAGCACATCCTCTTCCGACTCTTCGTCCATCGCTTCGGCGGTGGCTTCATCGGCCACGAACACGAAGGCGCGCTCAGCCTTCACCGTCTCGACCACCGGGGTCAGGCAGCGCTGGCACTGCATCGGCAGCCCGGCCTCGGCGGTGAGCGTCATGCCAATGCGCGCGGGCCCGCCGGTGACCGGCGTCATTTGCCCTTGCAGATGCCAGCGCACCAGGTGCTCATGCGGGGGGGTGCCGGCCATCTGCTCGTCCAGCAAACGGGGCCACTGCGCCAGTGGCGACTGACCCTGCAGTTCGGCGCCGGCCTGCGCAAAAGCCTTGATGTCGAGGCGCCGGGGATCGAAGGTTTTGTCCATTTCTCGAGTGTAAGAGAATCCCCCCCATGACCCCGAATGCCCCTTCCCTGCCCCGCACCGTGGTGCTGGGCTCGACCTCGCGCTACCGCCGCGAACTGCTCTCGCGCCTGAACATGCCGTTTGAAGTCGCTGCCCCCGAGGTGGACGAAACCCCGCAGCCCGGTGAAGCCCCCCGCGATCTGGCCCTGCGGCTGGCCCTGGCCAAAGCCCGTGCCGTGGCTGCCCGCCACCCTGAGGCGGTGGTGATCGGCTCGGACCAGGTGGCCGATCTGGCCGGCCAGCCGTTGGGCAAACCCGGCGAGCACGCGCGTGCCGTGCAGCAGCTGCGCCAGATGCGCG
>JAYRQF010000136.1:0-6041 GCA_041910735.1 Limnohabitans sp. | reverse complement strand
TTCGGCTGCCAGATTGCTACTGAATTCATAGCTGCCGGCGCTGAAAGGATAAGCGCTGCGAACCACAAAGGCTTGAAACCACCGGTATGGATCAACCTCGAGTACCTGAGCGCCGAGGGGTACGTCGAGCGCATGCACGGCCTGCCCTCGCCGGTGCTGCAGGGGCCCGCCCGCGGCTGGACCCAGTGGTTCGTCTACCCCGGCTTCACCCCGGCCCCCGGTGGGCTGCTGCGCGAAGACGACCTGCCGGCGCGCCAGGCCGCCTTCGATCGCCGCGCCTGGCTGGCCGGGCAAGGCATCGACTGGCAAGGCGAGCGGCTGATCTCGCTGTTCTGCTACGAGCCCCCCGCGCTGGCGACCTGGATCGCGCAGCTGCGCGGCTCGCCCGAACCGACGCGCCTGCTGGTCACCGCCGGCCGCGCCAGGCAGGCGGTGGAGCAAGTGCTTGAGCAGGAAAACCGGCTGCAGCGCCCTTCCAGTCAGCGCCAGCAGCTATCGATTTCATACCTGCCGCGGTTCACGCAAATCGCCTACGACGAACTGCTGTGGGCCTGCGACCTGAACTTCGTGCGCGGCGAAGACTCGCTGGTGCGCGCCCTCTGGGCCGGTCAGCCTTTTGTCTGGCACATCTACCCGCAGGACGACAAGGCACACCATGCCAAGCTCGACGCGTTTCTGGACTGGCTGCAGGCGCCTGAAAGTCTGCGGCGCTTTCACCGCGTCTGGAACGGGATGACAGAGGGCGAACTGCATGCACTGGACTCGGCAAGCACCTTGAACTGGCACCAGTGCATTCGACCTGCCCAACAGACACTCTTAATGCAAAATGATCTGGTCTCCAATCTGGTGTCCATCGCGACACAGCACCGGGACAAAATTTAAGCAGCTCTATGCCAACACCGAGCCCTGTGCGCTGTTGTTTCGGTGTCGACTCCATGAGGATTCAAACCATGCGTCTACAAATTCAGGCACTGACCGCTGCTTTGCTCTGCTGGTGCGCCGCCCATGCCCAGCCCGTGCCTGTGCATGCCGAGGGCCTGCAGGAGGAACTCATTGAAGTGCCCGTCGACGGGGGCATCCAAAGAGCCGTGCTCTCCAAACGCGCAGAGTCGGAGGCAGCCTCCAGGCTCATCGTGCTCTTGCCGGGCCATCCTGGCGTTGTTCGCCCGGAAATGGGCAACGGTGTGATGGTCGGCAGCCCGCAACTCGGCAATTTCCTCATCAGGGCCAGAAGGCATCTGGTAACACCCCAAACCATCACCCTGCTGCTCGACTGCCACAGCAAATTTGTCGATCTCTGCAGCGCCGACTACCAAGCCTCCGAGGATCGCTACAAACATGCCATGGCAGCCATCACCGCCGCCAAAGCACGGCAACCCGCCATCCAGCAGGTTTATCTGTTGTCCACCAGCATGGGCAGCATTTCTTCCGGCTTCATGGCCATGCATGGCCAGAAACAGTTTGCTGGCGTGATCCATACAGCCAGCATTGACCCCACTGCCCCGAGATCCTATCCACAGTTGTCGCAACTGAACTACAGCGACATTTCGATCCCACAAGCGTTTGTGCACCATGTGGACGATCCATGTTCCATCACGCAGTACAGCTACATCCGGTCTGTGGCCGATAAATACAACATCCCTCTGATTTCCGTCAGTGGTGGCAATGACTTCAAAGGCCAGCCGTGTCAGGCGTTCACACAGCACGGATTCAGAAACAAGGAAGTCCAGGTGATGCGGCACATCCTGAAAATGGTCAACAGCCCAACTTGGGGTTCTGAATCCATCTGACCCGGCATGACTGCCGGATAATCCCGCCCCATGACTTTGATCGACACCCTCTTTCCTCTGGGCTGGCAGCACTATCTGCTGGGCGGCCTGACCATTGGCGCGGGCGTCGCGCTGCTGTACCTGTTCAACGGCTGGGTGGGCGGCATGAGCACGGTGTTTTCCAGCTCGTGGTCCTGGGTGTTCAATCGCCCCTTCTTTCAGCAGGAGCGCTTTCTGAGCTCACGCCACTGGCGGCTGGTGTACGCCGCGGGCGTGGTGCTGGGGGCGTTGGTCTGGCGTTTTGCGCTGGCGGGCGGTGAGGCGCAACACACCAGCGTGCCGCATTGGCAGCTGCTGGTGGGCGGATTTCTTGCGGGCTATGGAGCGCGGCTGGGCAATGGCTGCACCTCGGGCCACGGCATTTGCGGGCTGGGTTCGCTGCAGCTGCCCTCGCTGGGTGCGGTGCTGACCTTCATGGGCACCGCCTTTCTGACCGCCAACCTGATGAGGCTCGCATGAACACGAACACCCTCACCCTGCCCAAAGCGCTGGTCACCCTGCTGGCCGGTGCGCTGTTCGGCTTTGGCCTGTCGCTGGCCACCATGATCCAGCCCGAAGTCGTGTTGGGTTTTCTGCGCTTTCAGGACTGGGGCCTGATGCTGGTGATGGGCGGCGCCGCCGGTCTGGCACTGGTGGCCTACAAGGGCTTTCCGCGCTGGTTCACCCGTCCGCTGCTGGGCGGCCAGTTCCTGACGCAGCCGGCCCAGTGGAACCGCCAGACCCTCATCGGTTCGGCCATTTTCGGCATCGGCTGGGGGCTGTCCGGGGTCTGTCCCGGTCCGGCGATTGCAGCGCTGGGCACGGGCAACACCGACATCCTCTGGGCGCTGGCCGGCATCGTGCTGGGCGGCCTCGTGCACGGCATGACGGCGCGGGAATGACCGTGGCCCTGAGCGGCCATGGACGGTCCATTCCAGCGGGTTAGAATCAGGGGCTTGGCTCACAGCCCCCCATTACCCCCATTTTTCACAGAAACATTATGAAAACCGCTCAAGAACTCCGCGTCGGCAACGTGATCATGCACGGCAAGGACCCCATGGTGATCCTGCGCACCGAATACCAGCGTGGCGGCCGTGGCTCGTCCACGGTGCGCATGAAGCTCAAAAGCCTGATCGCCAACTTCGGCACCGAAGTCGTGTTCAAGGCCGACGACAAAATGGACCAGATCATTCTGGACAAGAAAGACTGCACCTACTCTTACTTCGCTGATCCGATGTACGTCTGCATGGACGCCGAGTACAACCAGTACGAAGTTGAAGCCGAAAACATGGGCGACGCCCTGAACTACCTCGAAGACGGCATGGAAGTCGAAGTGGTGTTCTACGACGGCAAGGCCATCTCGGTGGAACTGCCCACCAGCGTGGTGCGCGAGATCACCTGGACCGAACCCGCCGTCAAGGGCGACACCTCCGGCAAGGTCCTCAAGCCTGCCAAGATTGCCACCGGCTTCGAAGTGCCCGTGCCCCTTTTCGTGAACCAGGGTGACAAGATCGAAATCGACACCCGCACCGGCGAATACCGCAAGCGCGTCTGATCCATTCAGACCCTGCTCGACCAAGGCCCTTTCGAGGGCCTTTTTTCATGGCGGGCCTGCACGCCTTGCAGGGGCATGCCGCACAATCCGGACATGCAAAATACCCACGACATCAAGGACACCGCGCTGCCCAGCGCATGGGCCGAACTGCTGGCCAACCAGGACCCGGCGGCGGTCATCAAGCCACAGGCTTACCGGCTGGCGTTTGCCGATCCGGAGTTTCTGCTGCGCCGCGAGACACGCGGCATCCGCATGCAGCTGGAGCTGCAAAAGCCGGACCTCGCCCAGATGGAGGCAGGCATCGAAAACACGGTGGTGGTGTTTGGCAGCGCCCGCTTTGTCAGCGAGGAAATCGCGCAGGCCCAACTGGCACAGGCGCAGGCTTCTGGTGATGCACTGGCACTGCAGCAGGCCCGGCGGGCCCTGCGCAATGCGGCCTGGTACGAACAGGCGCGCGAATTTGCCCGCATCGTCTCGCACCACTGTTCCTGCCTGCCGGTACACGAGAAGCTCTACATCTGCACCGGCGGCGGCCCGGGCATCATGGAAGCAGCCAACCGCGGTGCGCACGATGCAGGCAAGCCTTCGGTGGCGCTGAACATCGTGCTGCCGCACGAGCAGCAGGCCAACCCCTATGTGACGCCCGAGCTGAGCTTCAAGTTCCACTACTTCGCCCTGCGCAAGATGCACTTCATGATGCGCGCCAAGGCGCTGGTGGCGTTTCCAGGGGGCTTTGGCACGCTGGACGAGCTGTTCGAAATCATGACGCTGGTGCAGACCCGCAAGGCCCACACGGTGCCGATCCTGCTGTACGGCAGCGACTACTGGAAACGCCTGATCAATCTGCAGGTGCTGGTGGACGAGGGCACCATTTCTGCCGATGACCTCAAGCTGTTCGTCTATGTGGACACACCGCAGCAAGCCTGGCAGCACATCTGCGACTTCTACAGGCTGCAGATCAGCGGCTGATCCCGTGGCGTTTGGGCGGTCGCAGGCGCCACGCCATGCGACTGCCCAGCCCCACGCTGGCACCCACCACCCAGAACACCGGTGACACCCCGGCCACTGCCCCCACCGCGCCAAACAGGGTCGGCATGAGCACGCTGGACGCGTTGATGCTCATCAGCCGCAGTCCCAATGCCTCGCCCTGACGGTGCGCGGGGGTGATCTGGTGCAGCGTGCTCATGATCATGGGCTGAACCGAGCCCAGCACCAGACCCAAAAGGACCGAGCACACGCCCATCGCCCAAGGGTTGGGCATGAAGGGGTACAGGCCAAACAGCACACCCGTGGACAGCATGGCCGCGCTCACGATGTGGTGTTCCTGCCAGTGCCGGCTGATCCAGGGCAGGCACATGCGGATCACGGCAGCCGCCACGGCAAAGCCCCCCAGAATCGTGCCGATCACCGAGGCACTGAAGCCCCGTTCGTGCCCCAGAATCGGCACCACAAAGGTGTGCACATCCCAGCTGGAGGACATCAGCCAGTTGACCATCAGCAGGCGCCGCATCATGGGTTCACGAAGCAGTTCCAGCGTACCGCCCGGACCGCGTGCCACCTCGGTCTTTTGGCGGGCGTGCTCCGGCACATGGCGCAGGATCGCCCAGCTCAGCAGCGGCAGCACGGCCATCAGGGCAAATGCCGCACGAAAACCCCACAGGTCTGCCGGCTGCGGCCCGGCGTGGTCGATCATCAGGCCCGCCAGCACAGGCCCCAGAAAATTGGAAATCGCCGGTCCGATCGACAGCCAGCTGAAGGCCCCCTTGAGCTCGGCCGGATCGCGCGCCAGCCGCCCCACATGCCGCTGCAGGGCAATCACCGTCACCCCCGTGGCACCGCCGATGGACAGCGCTCCCAGGCACAGCACCGGAAACACCGGCCACACGGCAGAGAGCACCGCCCCCAGCGTGGAAACCGCCACCGCCCAGCCCACCGGGTGGCGCAGGCCCACCCGGTCGGTGTAACGCCCGGCGGGCACCGCGATGAACACCTGGGTGAGGGCAAACAGCGACAGCAGACCACCCACCGCCACCGCGTTGTAGCCCTGCTGCAGGGCCAGCAGCGGTGTGGCCATGCGCATGCCGGCCATGCAGGCGTGCAAAAAGATTTGCCCGGAAATCAGCCGCGTGAGTTCACGCCTCATTCGGCGCCTTCGGAGGCGCCGGACACGTTCGGAAGCAGGGCCTGGCTTTGCTCCTCGGGCAAGGCATCCACCTGACGCAGCGCCCGGTTCATCACGTTGGTGCGCGTCTGCGCCTGGTCAAGCGTGTTGAGCACCGTCTGGGTCTGGTTGCGCACCTTGGCCAGCACGTCACCGAACTTGCCGAATTCGGTCTTGACCGCGCCCAGCACCTGCCAGACCTCGCTGCTGCGCTTTTCAAGCGCCAGCGTGCGAAAACCCATCTGCAAGGAGTTGAGCATGGCCATCAACGTGGTCGGCCCGGCCAGCGTGACGCGGTGCTCGCGCTGCAGCTGCTCCATCAGGCCGGGGCGGCGCAGCACTTCGGCATACAGGCCTTCGGTGGGCAGGAACATCACCGCAAAGTCGGTGGTGTGCGGCGGCTCCAGGTATTTGTCGGCGATCGACTTGGCTTCGAGCTTGACGCGGGCTTCCAAAGCGCGGGCCGCCAGCTCGGCGGCCGCCGCATCTGCCCTGCCCTGCGCGTCCAGCAGGCGCT
>JAYRQF010000135.1:0-10293 GCA_041910735.1 Limnohabitans sp. | reverse complement strand
CATGCAAAGCAGGCTGCCCCTGGGCGTGACCGCCGTGGCCACGCAGCAGGACATGGAGCAGGCCATGGTGTCGGCGCGTGCCCGTGTGCTGTCGCAGTCGCAGGTGGACAGCCTGCGGGCGTGGACGCAACTGCCGGCCAGCCTGCCGCCGAAGGCCACAGCCGCCCAGAAGGCAGGCGCCCTGTACGCCGCCGCGCTGGCCTGGCAACTCTTGCGCGAACCGGCACAGGCCCGGCAGCAGTGGCTGGCGCTGCAAACCCTCACCGCCAGCCAGACCGCCCCCGCACGCCTGAGCCGCCTGCTGGGCGCCGAGCTGCAGGCCGCACGCGGTGAATACGCGCAAGTGGTGCAGGGCCTGCAACCGTCCTCGATGGTCAGCCGCTGGCCGCGCCCCGAGCTGGTGGCCATGGCCCAGTCTCTGTCGCACCTGCAGGGTCACCCGGCCTTGGCCGGCGTGGTGCAACAGCTGCGCCAGCAGGTGCAAAACACACCGTACGACGCCCAGGCCTGGAACCTGCTGGCCACACTGCTGGCCGGACAGGGACAAAAACTCGCCGCGCTGCGTGCCGAAGGCGAAGCCCAGCTGGTGCGCATGGACCTGCCGGGCGCGCTGGACCGCTTTCGTGCCGCGCAGGACGTGGCGCGTCAAAGCACGCTGCAGCCGGGCGACCACATCGAAGCTTCGATCGTGGACACCCGGGTGCGGCAGATCCAGGAACAGATCCGCGACATGCAGCGGGAGCGCTGAGCCGCCGGTTCAAACACTACGGGACTGGCTGCGCCGGCTCGTCCATGCGCCCAGAGCCAGCACACCCACGACGGCCACGCCGTAAGTCAGCCACTGCAGCCAGTCCCCTGAAGGGACATCGAACACCGGGTCGAGCAGCGGCTCGCCCACGATCATTTTGGCGGCTGTGAAAGCCAGCACGGCAGCACCCGCCTGGATGATGACGGGAAAGCGCTCGACCAGTTTGAGCACCACCGAGCTGCCAAACACCACGATCGGCACGCTCACCAGCAAACCGATGATCACCAGGTCCCACGAACCGTGGGCCGCGCCGGCCACGCCCAGCACGTTGTCCACGCCCATCAGGGCATCGGCCACGATGATGGTTTTCATGGCGCCCCAGAAAGTGGTGGCAGCCGGGCCGTGCGCGTCACCGTCGCCGGTGTCGGCGATCAGCCTGTACGCGATCCACAACAGGCCCAGACCACCCACCAGCATCAGGCCGGGGATTTGCAGCAGCCAGACCACGCCCAAGGTCATCAGGCTGCGCACGGCAATCGCCCCCACCGTGCCCCAGACGATGGCTTTTTTCTGCAGGGCGGGGGGCAGCTGGCGGGCCGCCAGGGCGATCACGATGGCGTTGTCGCCAGCCAGGACGAGGTCGATCAGGACAATGGCCAGCAGGGCGGACCACCAGGGGGCAGACCGGAATTCCATGAACAGCTTTCTCCGAAAAATTTCGCCAACCTGAGAAACATTCGTCCGGAAAAGACAGCAGCGGCGTGACCGCTGGGTGCAGACCCTCGACAAAGCCCCACAGGCATTCATCGAAGGTCTTGCTCAGCCCGGCGGAACCGGGCCCGGCACACCGGAAGCCTTGCGGGCTTCGAAATGACGGCATACCGATGGCAGATGCGGAATCTGCCGCAGGGAGCTACTCCCCTTCAGGCCATGATTACAACCCATCCACCAAATCCCCATTTCGGCGGGGGGTATCGGCGGTGCGCAGCGGCTATGATCGCCGTCCTGCAAATCACACCATGGCCGGAATCCACATCACCGACATCGAAGCCGCCATCAACCACTGGCGCGCCCGAAACCCCTCGCCCGACGGGGTGACGCTGCCGCGTGAGCTGCGCGCGCTGGCCGAGGTGTATGCGCTGATGGTGTTCTACAAGCAGGATCTGGCCGACGAATTCACGCTGCCCCGCGACGCCGCCGAGGCTTTTCAGGCCTGGTACGCCACCACACCCGACACGCCCTGCATCGCGATTTGCTCGACCAGCCAGGGCGACGAGATGTGCAAAGGCTGCGGCCGCACTTTCGAGGAAGTGCAGCTCTGGACCGAAATGAGCGCCGGCGAAAAGCGCGCCGTCTGGCACCGCATCACGCAGGAGGGTACCTCCTGGCGCTTCAACAAATACGCCGAACGCGCCGCCGAAGACCGCCTGCAGGCGCGGGCCGCCGCCGAAGCGCAGACGTTGCTGCCTTTGTAACTACCAGCCCAAACCCAGGTGCAGCGGCAGGTACACCACCATGCCCAGCACGATGGTCAGCAGCACATCCTTGCGCCAGAAATAGATGGCGGTCCCGGCAGCGGCAGCGAACAGGCGAGCGTCCTGCCAGGTGCCGATCAGCTGCCCCTGCGACATCACGATTTCCGGAATCACCACCGCCGACAGGGCAGCGATCGGCGCGTACTGCAGGCCGCGCTGCGCCCAGCCCGGCAGGTGCCAGGGCTTGTCGGAAATGAAGAAGAAACAGCGGGTGAGCACCGTCACGCCCGCCAGCCCCACGATGACCGCCAGGGTCCAGAAATCGGTGCCGTTCATGCCGTTTTTCCTTGCGGGCGCAGGCGCTCCACCGTCAGGCACAGGATCACGGCCACCGCGATTGCAAACACGATGTTGAGCTTGAGCGGCAGGGCATAAGCCACCACCGCCGCAGCCCCGGCCACCGCCGCCGACAGAATACGCAGGCGGGAGCTGGCCAGCGAGCACTGCACACCCAGCAGGCACAAAATGCCGGCAAAACCCAGGCCCCAGGCCGTCGGAATGATGTTGGCCAGCGCGATGCCCAGCAGGCTGGCGCCAATCCAGCTGAGCCAGTTGAGGAAGTCGTTGCCAGACAGATACGCCTCCTGCTCGAGCTTTTCCTCGGGGGTCTGGCCGGGGTGACGGAAGCGCCGGGTGAACAGCACATAACTGAGGTCGGCCGTGAGGTACCCATGCACCAGACGCTGCCACAGCGGCAGGTGCATCAAAAAAGAGCGCAAGTGCAGGCTGAACACCACAAAGCGCAGGTTCACGCAAAAGCCGGTGGCCAGAATCACCCAGGCCGGCGCCCCCGCCACCAGCAGAGGAATCGCCGCCAGCTGCGAGCTGCCGGCGAACACGGTGAGCGTCATGGCCACCGCCTCGAACACGCTCATGCCGGACTTGACCATGGCCACGCCGGTCATCAGGCCCCAGGCGGCAATGCCGGTGGACTGCGGCGACACGTCGCGCATGCCCTCACGGAAAGCAGGGTGGCGGTTCAGGCGTGGGGACCAGAACATCAGGCGGCTTTCAGGCTCTGGCCACTTTGCAGGGGGCAGCCGCGCAAAAAGTCGGCCGGGTTCAGGCGCTTGCCGCCAGGGCGCTGCAACTGCGTCAGGCACAGCTGGCCCTGGCCGCAGGCCACGCGCACGCCGCTGGCGTCGGCGCTGACCACTGTGCCCGGCGCCATCTCAGCGCTGCGAGGTTCGGCCGTGGCGGCCCAGAGTTTGAGCATTTCGGTTTGGCCGTTGTGCGTGAGCGGCACCGTCACGCCGGGGAAAGGGTCAAAGGCGCGGATACGGCGGGCCAGCACATCGGCCGGCAAAGCCCAGTCGAGCGCGGCTTCGGTTTTCTCAATCTTGTGGGCATAGGTGATGCCCTCGGTGGGCTGCGGCGTGCGCATGAGGGCGTCAGGATGGGCCAGCGCCTGCACGATGCATTCACCCCCCAGCGCGGCCAGCTGGTCGTGCAAGGTGGCGGTGGTGGCATCGGGCGCGATCGCCAGAGTGCGCACCAGCAGCATGTCGCCGGTGTCCAGCCCCGCGTCCATCTGCATGATGGTGATGCCGGTCTCAGGATCACCCGCCTCGATGGCGCGGTGGATCGGCGCGGCACCCCGCCAGCGCGGCAGGATGGAGGCGTGGATGTTCAGGCAGCCTCGGGGCGGCAAGTCCAGCACCCACTGCGGCAGGATCAGGCCATAGGCGGCCACCACCATGCATTCGGCGTTGGCGGACAGCAGCGCCTCGCGGGCGGCAGCGGCTTCATCGGGGTATTTGCCATCCAGCCGCAGGCTGCGCGGCTGCGCCACCGGCACAGCATGCTCAAGCGCCCATTGCTTGACGGGCGAGGCCTGCAGCTTCATGCCTCGGCCAGCCGGGCGGTCGGGCTGGGTCAGAACCAGAACGATTTCATGGCCAGCGGCGTGCAAAGCCGCCATGGCCTCCCGTGCGAATTCGGGCGTGCCCGCAAAAACCAGACGCATCGCTTGTGCCTCAGCGCTGTTCGTCGCGCAAGGCCTTGGCCAGCTTGGTCTTGATGCGGCCCTGCTTGAGGGGCGAGAGGTATTCGACAAACACCTTGCCCATCAGGTGGTCCATCTCGTGCTGGATGCAGATGGCCAGCAACTCGGTGGCTTCGATCTGCTGCTCCTTGCCGTGGCGGTCCAGCGCCTTGACCTTGACCGACGTGGACCGCTCCACACCGTCGTAGATGCCGGGCACCGACAGGCAGCCTTCATCGCCCCGGGCGCGCTCGGGGCTGGCCCAGGTGATTTCGGGGTTGATCAGCACCAGCGGCTGGTCGCGCTCCTCGGACACGTCGATCACGATCAGGCGCTCGTGCACATCGACCTGCGTCGCGGCCAGGCCGATGCCCTTGGCCTCGTACATGGTCTCGAACATGTCGTCGATGGTTTGCTGCAGGCGCGCGTCAAAAGCCTGCACGGGCTGGGCCACTTTGTGCAGGCGCGGATCGGGGTATCGGAGGATGGAAAGCAGGGCCATGGGGTGTATTTTCGCAGGCTGGCGAAGTCCTTGCCGTCGCCTCCGCTTTCACCCAGAATGGCCTGCAGAGTCCGAACACGGACCGAAGGGAGGAGACCATGCTGACCGAGCGTGAGGAACTGGGCGCCTGGCTGCGCCTGCTGCAGACCCCGGGCGTTGGCCCTGAAACGGCGCGCAAGCTGCTCGCGGCCTTCGGGCCGCCACCAACCATCCATCAGCAAACACCCTCGGCATGGGCCGCCGTGGTGGGCCAACGGGTGGCGCAGGCCATGGCCACCGAACCCGAAGACCTGGCCACACTGCTGGAAGCCACCTGGGCCTGGCTGCAAAACGATCCCGCCCACCGCGCCATCGTCACGCTGGGCGACGAGGACTACCCGGCCCCGCTGCTGCAGACCGAAGACCCACCCTGCCTGCTGTACGCCATGGGCTGCATCACGCAGCTGCGGCACCTGCACTGCAACCGGGCGCTGGCCATCGTCGGCAGCCGCAACCCCACGCCGCAGGGGCGGCTCAACGCCCGGGCCTTTGCGCAACATCTGGCGCAGACCGGCCAGACCATCGTCTCCGGTCTGGCCTTGGGCGTGGATGGCGCCGCACACGAAGGCGCGCTGGACGGCGCTGCGGCCGGCCAGGTCGCCACCATCGCCGTGGTTGGCACCGGACTGGACCGGGTCTACCCCCGCCAGCACCTGGCACTGGCCCACCGCATCGCGCAGCAAGGCCTGATCCTGTCCGAATACCCGCTGGGCACGCCACCTCGCCCGGAGAACTTCCCGCGCCGCAACCGCATCATCTCTGGCCTGAGCCAGGGCACGCTGGTGGTTGAGGCGGCGCTCGAATCGGGATCCCTCATCACCGCGCGGCAGGCGCTGGAACAGGGCCGCGAGGTGTTCGCCATCCCCGGCTCCATCCATTCGCCACAAAGCCGGGGCTGCCACGCCCTGATCCGCCAGGGGGCCAAGCTGGTCGAGTCGGCGCAGGACGTGCTCGAAGAGCTGCGCGTGCCCGACCCCTTCGCTCAGGTGCCGCTGGCCCTCGACACCCCGCCGTCCGAGACGGGCTTGCTGGCCCTGCTCGGCCACGACCCGGTCGGGCTGGACGCGCTGCAGGCCCGCAGCGGTCTGGACACCGCCCGCCTGCAGACCGAGCTGCTGGATCTGGAGCTGGAAGGAGAGGTGCAGCGGCTGCCGGGCGGGCTGTTCCAAAGGCTGGTGCGGGGGTGAGGCATGGGCCGTCGAACCACACCATCCAATAGCCAAATGGCTATAATTACCACCCGCTGGACCGTCGTCATTCATTCCTTGGCCGAGCCCGAACTCAAAGCACTGGCCGCCGATTTGCAGGCCCGGTTCATCCACATTGCACAGCTGCTTGAATCGTTCGGACCCCAACAGGTTGGCCTGCCCCACATCCGGCCACTGGAAAACAAGCTCTGGGAAATGAGGATGACAGGCCGCGACGGCATTGCCCGTGCCATCTATGCCGCAGTCCAGGATCGCCGTTTGCTGGTGCTGCATGTGTTCTTGAAAAAGACACAGACCACACCACGCAAAGCCTTGCAAATTGCATGTCAACGGTTGGAGACCAGCCAATGAAGACACTGAAAGCACTCAAACGCGAATTGCTGGCCAACGCCGGCGTGCAAGCCGCTTACGAAGCACAAGGCGCCGAGTTCTCCATCGTCCGTGAGCTGATCGCCGCCCGCATGCGCGCCGGGCTGACCCAGAATGAGATCGCCGAGCGCATGGGCACCACCCAAAGCGTGATTGCCCGACTGGAAGGCGGCAAACGCACACCCTCCATGACCACCGTGCAGCGGTATGCTGAGGCCACCGGCTGCAAGGCCGTGTTCCGACTGGAACCGCTGACCTCTTGAGCGCACTCGGCAATCACGAACGCGATGCAACTCATCAACTATTCTGACTTTTGCCGTTCGTTGTCCTCGGTCATGGACGCGGTCAACGAGGACCAGCGCGCGGTACTGATCCATCGAGACACAGGTGGAAATGCAGTCATCCTGTCCGAATCTGCTTATTCGAGCATGCAGGAAACTTTGTATCTGCTCTCAACCCACGCCAATACGTTGCGGCTGATGAGTTCTGTTGAACAAGTCAAAATTCGTCGACACCGCAGGTCTGATCGATGACAGTGCCTCTAATGGCACTGATCATTGCATCCAAGACGGACCCATCCCGTATGCCCCAAGTGAGTCTGGGGGATACCATTCAAGCGAATAAGCGGGAAACAGACGATGCAACAGGTAAAAGCAGGCAAAGCGTTGTTCATCAAACTGGGCGAGGGTGGCAGATGGGAGGCCACCTGCATTCGGGACGGTACGCTCCGCTTTGGCTACCGCGAGATACCCCACGATCTGTGCGCTGCTGGCGACTGGTCTGGAGTTGAGCAGGTCGCCCGCGGATTCAGCCGTGATCAGGGCTCCGCGACGCGGCACGTCAACCAAATCAGACTGTTCTACGAAACGGATGAATCCGTTCTCTGGATCACGTTCCACGCCGACAGGTTGTGGTGGTGCTTCTCCAGCCAAGATGTATACGTCCTCCCCGGAAACGACAAGGAACGCCGAACGCTGGGAGGGTGGAACGATACGGACATCTACGGCAGGCCTCTGCTCAAGGGAACATTGAGCGGAAAGCTTCTGGCTACTCAAGGATTTCAGGGCACCATCTGCACGGTTTCCGAACTCAATTACTTGCTGCACAAAATCAACGGCACAGTTGAACCGCATGTCGCTGCCGCCCAAACAGCCTATGAGGGCCTAAGAACAGCCTTGGTTCCTGTCATCAGAAAGCTTCACCACAAAGACCTGGAGACGTTGACCGATCTGATCTTCCGGCAATCTGGATGGCAGCGTGTAGGTGTAGCAGGGGGGACGGAGAAGGACATCGACCTCGATCTCATTTCCCCCGTTACGGGCGAACGAATCGCCGTACAAGTCAAGTCAAAAGCGAATGCTGCTGTTTGGCGAGCATACCGAGAAAAATACGCCGACATGCGGGGGTTCTCCAGGTTCTACTTCGTCACACACTCACCAACCACGGATCTCCGCAGAGAAGCCGAAGTGTCCGATGACCCCGCCTTCATTTTGTGGGACGTCGAGCAGCTGTCCGGTCAAGCCGTCAGGGGTGGTCTGACAGGCTGGCTGCTGGACAAGGCAGCGTGAGGTGATTCCATGAATTTGAATCATCTGGAAGATCTGTCTGTTGCAGAACTGCTGTCGACACATGGTGCTGTGCTCGAAGAACTGAGGAAGCGTGGCATTCTGCGCTCGACGAACAATCCGACCGGAGACTATGCAGAATGGCTGGTTTCTGAGCGTCTTGGACTCACCCTGGAAAACAACTCGGCCAGAGGCTTCGACGCGACAGATTCCCATGGGTCCCGTTATCAGATCAAAGGGCGTCGCGTGACACCAGAAAACCCATCTGCCCAACTTGGAGTTATCAGAAGTCTAGAGCGACGCGAGTTTGATTTTCTGGTCGCAGTCGTATTCGACGCTGATTGGCATGTCATCCGTGCAGCCAAAATCCCGCACGACATCGTTGGCCAACTCGCCAAGTTCAGGAGCCACACGAACGGCCACGTCATACATCTGCGCCCCACCATGCTGGTTGAGCATGGTGTCGAGGACATTACCTCAATACTGAAGGATTGATCAAGAAGTATTTGCCACTGTCAAGGGCGTCACTTTTCAATGCATCGGTCTGGGCAACTTTGGGAGAGCTAGCTTGGCCAAAGTGAATCAAACCACCGCGCCGTGGTTCTCGTCGGAAGGATCGCCTTCCTTCTTGACGGTCTTGACCAGGTCTTCGCGGGTCACGCCCAGCCACATGGCAATGGCCGCGGCCACGAAGACCGAGGAGTAGATGCCAAAGCAAATGCCGATGGTGAGCGCCATGGCGAAGTAGTGCAGCGTTTCGCCACCGAACAGCAGCATGGACAGCACCATGATCTGGGTGCAGCCGTGGGTGATGATGGTGCGGCTGATGGTGGAGGTGATCGCGTTGTCGATGATCTCGACCGTGTTCATCTTGCGGAAACGCCGGAAGTTCTCGCGGATCCGGTCAAAGATCACCACCGATTCGTTGACCGAGTAGCCCAGCACCGCGAGCACCGCCGCCAGCACCGCCAGCGAGAACTCCCACTGGAAGAAGGCGAAGAAGCCGAGGATGATGACCACGTCGTGCAGGTTGGCCACGATGGCCGATACGGCGAACTTCCACTCGAAGCGGATCGCCAGGTACAGCACGATGCCCGCCACCACAAAGGCCAGCGCCTTGAGGCCGTCGTGCATCAGTTCGTCGCCCACCTGCGGGCCGACGAATTCGGTGCGGCGCAGCGTCACGTCGGGCGCGTCGGCTTTCAGGGCCGCCATCACCTTCTCGCTTTGTTGGGCCGAACTCACGCCTTTCTGCGCGGGCAGGCGGATCATGACGTCGCGCGCGGTGCCAAAGTTCTGGATCTGCGTTTCGGCAAAGCCCAGACCCGCCACCGTGCTGCGCACCTTGTTGAGGTCGGCCGGCTGGCTGTAGCTGACTTCCATGAGCGTGCCGCCGGTGAACTCGACCGACAGGTGCAGGCCGCGGGTGAACAGGAAGAACACCGCCAGCGCAAAGGTCAGGAAGGAGATCGCGTTGAAGACCAACGCGTGCTTCATGAACGGGATGTCTTTTTTGATGCGGAAGAATTCCATCGTCCGTTCTCCTTAATCGGTCTTCACCGCAGAACTGCCTTGGGCGCGCCAGACCGTGCCGATCGACACGCTCTTGAGCTTTTTCTTGCTGCCGTACCAGAGGTTGACCAGACCGCGCGAGAAGAACACCGCCGAGAACATGCTGGTCAGGATGCCCAGACAGTGCACCACCGCAAAGCCGCGCACCGGACCGGAGCCAAAGGCCAGCAGCGCGACACCGGCGATCAGCGTGGTCACGTTGGAGTCGAGGATCGTTGCCCAGGCACGGTCAAAACCGGCGTGGATGGCCGACTGCGGGCTCGAACCGTTGCGCAGCTCCTCGCGCACGCGCTCGTTGATCAGCACGTTGGAGTCGATCGCCATGCCCAGCGCCAGCGCCATGGCGGCCATGCCGGGCAGCGTCAGCGTGGCCTGCAGCATGGACAGCACGGCCACCAGCAGCAGCAGGTTGACGGCCAGCGCCACGCTGGAGAACACGCCGAACATCATGTAGTAGACGCACATGAAGGCGACGATGGCGACAAAGCCCCAGCTCACGCTGTGGAAGCCCTTGGCGATGTTCTCGGCGCCCAGGCTGGGGCCGATGGTGCGCTCTTCGATGATTTCCATCGGCGCGGCCAGCGAACCGGCGCGCAGCAGCAGGGCGGTGTCGTTGGCTTCCACCGTGCTCATGCGGCCGGAAATCTGCACGCGGCCGCCGCCGATTTCGGTGCGGATCACCGGGGCGGTCACGACCTCGCCCTTGCCCTTTTCGAACATGATGATGGCCATGCGCTTGACCACGTTTTCGCGGGTCACGTCCTTGTAGAT
>JAYRQF010000134.1:0-12635 GCA_041910735.1 Limnohabitans sp. | reverse complement strand
TATACCCTGCTGATGATCCATGTCAGCCATGCCACCAACCAGGCCATGTTCAAGAGCCTGCCCTACCACCCGGTGGACGACTTCGAGCCGATCGGCCGTGCCACCAGCGGTCCGATGCTGATTGCTGCACGCAACGGCTTTCCGGCGAAGAACCTGAACGAATTCGTGGCCTACGCCAAGGCCAACGCCCCCAAAATCAGCCTCGCCCACGCGGGTATAGGCTCGGCCTCGCACCTGTGCGGGCTGATGCTGATGAACGCGCTGGGCGTCAGGTTCAACGAAATCCCCTACAAAGGCACCGGGCCGGCACTCAACGACCTGCTCGGTGGCCAGGTGGATCTGCTGTGCGACCAGACTTCGGGCACCGTGCCCTCGATCAAGGCCGGCAAGATCCAGGCGTACGCCGCCGCCGGGCGCACCCGCATCCCCTCGCTGCCGGACATGCCGGCGATCGCCGAGGCGGGCGTGCAGGGCATGGAGATCAACATCTCGTTTGGTCTGTACGCACCCAAGGGCACGCCCAGGCCGGTGCTCGACAAGTTGTCGGCTGCCCTGCAGGCAGCGGTGGTGGACCCCGAGGTGCGTCAGCGTCTGGAGGCCATGGGCATCTCGGCTGTGCCGGTCGAACTGGCCCGGCCCGAAGCGCTGCGCGCCCACCTGAAGAATGAAATTGACACGCTCGGTGGCCTGCTGGTCAAAGCTGGTGTGAAACCCGAATGAACCTTGGCGCCGGCATCCCACTCATCGTCACCCTTGTCATTCAGGCCATGGTGGCCATGGCCTTGCTCACGCTGCCAGTCATGGCGCCGGTGGTGGGCCGTGCACTGGCAGTGTCTCCTGCGCTGGTGGGGGTGTACGTGGCTGTGACCTACGCGGGGGCAATGACCGCCAGCCTGCTGGGGGGTGATGCGGTGCGTCGCCTGGGGGCCATCCGCGTCAGCCAGTGGGGCCTGCTGTTGTGTGCGAGCGGGCTGCTGTTGTGTGCCCTGTCCTGGTTGCCCGCCGTTGCCCTGGGTGCGGTGCTGATCGGCCTTGGCTATGGTCCCATCACACCCGCCAGCTCGCATGTGCTGGCACGCACCACGCCAGCGCATCAGATGTCGCTGGTGTTTTCGATCAAGCAGACGGGCGTGCCGGTGGGCAGCATGCTGGCCGGGGCCGTCGTGCCCTCCCTGTTGCTGGCCATCGACTGGCAGGCCAGTCTGACCGTGGTCGCGCTGGTTTGTGTGGTGTGTGCCGTGCTGGCGCAGTCCCTCAGAGCCGACATGGATGCCGACCGTGATGCGCGTCATCCCGTCCATTTGGGCAGTCTGGTGCGCCCGATCCGGCTGGTGCTGGCGCACCGCGCCCTGAGTGCGATGGCGGCCTGCTCCTTCATGTTCTCGATGGTGCAGATGTCGCTGACCACCTACCTGGTCACCTACCTGAACCAGGATCTCGCGTTTGGCCTGGTGGCCGCAGGTCTGGCGCTGTCGGTCGCGCAGATGGGGGGCGTGAGCGGGCGCATCGTCTGGGGCTATGTGGCAGACCGCTGGCTGGGTGCTTCGCGCACCCTGATGCTGCTGGCCAGTCTGATGGTGATGTCCGCTTTGGCCACCGCTTTGCTGTCCACGCAGACGCCGCAATGGTTGCTGGTGTCCATTTTGGTGGTGTTTGGCGCTTCTGCCATCGGCTGGAACGGTGTTTACCTGGCCGAAGTCGCACGGCAGGCGCCGGCCGGACAGGCCAGCCTGGCCACAGGCGGCACGCTGGCTTTCACGTTTCTGGGGGTGACGATCGGTCCCCCGGTGTTTGGCCTGCTGGCGACGGTGTTCGGCACTTACCGTGCGGGGTTCTTTGCCCTCATGTGGGTAGCGAGCCTGTGCGGTCTGCTGCTGTTGCGGTTGCGCCGAAGCCACCCGGCCTGAGCTGGCCGTTGTGCTCAAGCGGCTTCGAGCCGCACTGTGCCTATCATCAACGGTTTCACCAGAATCTTGTAGGTGTCCAGGTCAAAGTCCTCTGGCCCGTGTGCCACCCGCTGGTTGGTGCGGGAACACCATGTGCCCAGGTAGCGCCAGTCCTGGAGACGGTGGCGCTGGACCCATTCGCCCTGCTGCTCCACCAGGTCCACCGCGCCCGTGAATGGCCAGGCATGCACCTGCCAGTCCGCCAGTGCGGACAGGAGCCGCCGGTCATGGGCTTGACGTTCCTCGCGGCCCACGCAGGCGCCCAGGCAGGTTTTGAGCTGCAAGCCAAAGCAGCCGCGCGGACCGGTCTTCTCCAGACCCAGCAGGCCCAGACATAGCCGGTGCCGGTCGGCCAGCTCACGCAGCCTGTCCTGCGCGGCGCGTACCGAACCGAACAGGCCATAAAGGTCCCGGGCCTGTGCCACGGACACATTTTTGCCCGATACGATCTCCGGATTCAGCGCGCCTGCCTGAACGGTCAGGCGGATGCTGCACAGGTTGCGCAGGCGCCGCAGCCGGATGTTGAAGAGCGGGCTGAGCTGCTTGATCAGCCGCGCTTCCAGCAGCAGTGCACCGATTTCGCCGGCAGTTTCGATGAAGTCCACCCGCCGCGACCGGGCGATCATTTCGGCTTCATCTGCCGCGCGCAGGTGCGCCAGCACCCGGCTGCGGATGTCCACGCTCTTGCCGATGTACAGCGGCAAGGTGCCCTCGCCCCGGAAGATGTAGACGCCCGGTGTGCGCGGCAGCGCCGCGAGCGATGCGGGGTCGATCGGATTCGATGTCACGTTGAGGACGCCCCGAATGGCGCAATCGGGTGGCGGGCCTGTCTGAGGCGGCCAGTGCCGACTTTATGCGCCCGGGTTCAGAACGTTGTGTGCCTGCTGGTCTGCGTGGTAGCTGGAGCGCACCATCGCGCCCACGGCCGCATGCGTGAAACCCATCTCGTAGGCCTTGGCCTCGAACATCTTGAAGGTGTCGGGGTGCACGTAGCGGCGCACAGGCAGGTGGCTGTTGCTGGGGGCCAGGTACTGGCCGATGGTGAGCATGTCGATGTCGTGCGCACGCATGTCGCGCATGACCTCCAGAATCTCTTCATCGGTTTCGCCCAGGCCGACCATCAGGCCGCTCTTGGTCGGGATGTTCGGGAAGCGGGCCTTGAAGTCCTTGAGCAGCTTGAGTGAGTGCAGGTAGTCGGCGCCGGGGCGTGCTTCCTTGTACAGGCGTGGCACGGTCTCCAGGTTGTGGTTCATCACGTCCGGCAGGCCGGCCGCCATGATGTCCAGCGCCTTGTCCAGACGGCCGCGAAAGTCGGGCACCAGCACTTCGATCTGCGTTTTGGGTGAGAGTTCGCGCGTGCGGGTGATGCACTGCACGTAGTGCTCGGCGCCGCCGTCGCGCAGGTCGTCGCGGTCCACGCTGGTGATGACCACGTAGTTGAGCTTGAGTTTGGCGATCGTCTGCGCCAGGTTCTCGGGTTCCTCTGTGTCCAGCGGGTCGGGGCGGCCGTGGCCCACGTCGCAAAACGGGCAACGGCGGGTGCATTTGTCGCCCATGATCATGAAAGTGGCCGTTCCCTTGCCGAAGCATTCGCCGATGTTGGGACAGCTGGCCTCTTCGCAGACCGTCACCAGCTTGTTGCTGCGCAGGATGTCCTTGATCTCGTAGAAGCGCGTGGTGGGCGAGCCGGCTTTCACACGGATCCACTCGGGCTTCTTGAGCACCTCGGCCTGTTCGACCTTGACGGGGATGCGCGAGAGTTTGGCGGCGGCCTTCTGTTTGGCCAGCGGGTCGTAGTTCTCGAGCGTTTGCGCTTCGCGCACGACGTTGCGTTCGGGGGTGGGGTTGCTCATGGATTTGCCTTGTGAGACCGTGTCGAAGAGGGCGCCGCGCTCACAGTCGTGCCGCAAGCTGCTCGCCCAGCACCCGGGCCGCTTCGTCCCAGGTGGTCTGAATGCCGATTGTAGAAAGGTCGACCGTTTTCAAGCCCGCATACCCGCAAGGGTTGATGCGGTCAAAGGGTTCGAGGTCCATGGCCACATTCAGCGCGGCGCCGTGGTAGGTGCAGTGGCGGCTGACCTTGATGCCCAGGGCACTGATCTTGCCCAGCCCGCGAAACGGATCATGGGGGTGCAGCGGGCCCGCCAGCGCGGCATGGCTGAACGGGTCGTCCAGCCGCACATAGATGCCCGGGGCGCCGGCCACCCGGTGGCCCGTCACGCCAAAGTGCGCGAGGGTGCGAATGACCGACTCTTCGAGCTTGAAAACGTATTCCTTGACGAAGTAACCGCGCCGCTGCAAGTCCAGCAGCGGGTAGGCCATGACCTGGCCCGGACCGTGGAAGGTGACCTGTCCGCCGCGGTTGGTCTGCACCACCGGAATGTCGCCGGGGGCCAGCAGGTGGCTGGCCTGACCAGCCAGCCCCTGGGTGAACACCGGTGGGTGCTCGCAGAGCCAGAGTTCGTCGGGCGTATCGGATGTGCGGGCAGCGGTGAAGGCCTGCATGGCCTCGTAGGTGGGCAGGTACGCCACCTGCCCGAGCTGGCGGATCTGCATTAGAGGACGATCTTGACCATGGGGTGGCCGGTCAGCCGCAAGTACAGGCCATCGAGCTGTTCGCGGCTGGTGGCGGTGATGGTGATCGTCACGCCCAGGTAGTTGCCGCCCTTGCTGGGGCGCAGCTCCATGGTGGCCGCGTCAAAGTCGGGGTCGAACTCGCGGGCCACTTCGGCCAGGGCCTCGGCAAAGCCGTCGACCATGGCCCCCATCACCTTGATGGGGAAGCGGCAGGGGTATTCGATCAGCGAGTCTTTGCGCGGGTCGCTGCCGGCAGGCGGGTTTTGGGAAGCGCTCATGGGGGAATTATCGCCAGACCTGCACCGCCAGCACGGCGGCCCAGCCCAGCCCAAAATTGATCAGGACAAGAGGGTGAATCTGCTTCAGGGCCAGGCCGGCGGCCGGCCAGTCTTTGGCGTGCACCGCGCGGCTCAGGCGCCGGAATGGCGCGAAATAAAGGTGGGCAAAAATGACGCACATCAAGGTGCCCAGACCCGCCATGGCGTGCCAGCCGCGCGGGGCGAGCTTCATGTCGGCCGTGGTGAACATCCAGCCACCGCTGGCCAGCAGCACGGCAATGGCGATCCAGACCAGCACAAAAAAGCGCGACAGCACCCGGTGCAGCAGGGTCAGGCGCTGCTCGGCAGGCAGCAGTGCGATGGCGGCCGGGCGCACCGCCCACAGCAGCAGCGTCATGCCGCCGAGCCAAACGATGCCGGCCGTCAGGTGCAGCCACTGGATCCATTCGTACATGGTGTTCGGTCTCCGTAAGGGGGTCTTGCCCGTTTTTCAGGGCGGAAAAGGCGATTTTGCGATGAAACACCTGCTCACAAACTTGGGGCCGCACGGGTTTCTACGTATAATCGCGGGCTTTGCGGGTGCTGCCGCTGCGTAACCTCGGTGTAATTTGCGATGAACACAATCGTCAGCGATTCTGACCGGGTGAACGACAAAACCCAGAAAGCTGTTCAATCCTGGGAAGACGCAGACCCCGCAGATGATGGTCTTGAAGCCGATTTCAAGCCCCTCACGCCCGAACAGGCTGCGGCCTGGCGGCAGCGCAATCCGGTGACTTCGCCCTGGCGGGTCCTGGCCTTGCAGGTGCTGGTGGGGGTGGCGGTTGCCGTGCTGACCGGTGTGGTCAGCGGTCAGTCCAGACTGGCGGCGTCCGTGGCTTGGGGTGTGGTGTCGGTGGTGGTTCCCGGTGTCGTGTTTGCAAGGGCCTTGGCCCGTCAGATGCGGCTGAAGCAGGCAGGTGCCGCACTGGCCGGTCTGTTTGTCTGGGAGCTTGTCAAGATCGTCCTCACCGTTGCGCTGCTGCTGGTGGCGCCCAAGGTGATTGCAGGTTTGAGCTGGCTCGCCCTGGTGGCGGGCTTCGTGGTGACGATGAAGGTTTACTGGCTGGCGATCCCGACAGGGGTTGTGCTGGGTCGGATGCGGCGCAAGACGCCGGCCTGAATCGGCATCGAATGAATTGAAATTGACGAATTGGTGATCTATGTCTGCTGAAGCACACGGACCGTCCGCTGGCGAATACATCCAGCACCACCTGCACCACCTGCAGAAGGATTTTTCTTTCAACAGCGTGTCGCAGCACAGCATCGTTGACTTCAGTCTGTTCAACTTCGACTCCGTGTTCTACTCGGTCGTGCTGGGCGCGCTGGGTTGCTTCATTCTTTGGCTGGCTGCCCGCAAGGCCACCTCGGGCGTGCCGGGCCGCTTCCAGGCTGCCGTCGAGATTCTGTCCGAAATGGTCGAGAACCAGGCCAAGGGTGTGATCCACAACGCCAAGAGCCGCAAACTCATTTCCCCTCTGGCGCTGACCGTGTTCGTCTGGATCTTCCTGATGAACGCCATGGACATGCTGCCGGTCGACCTGATCCCTTACTTCTGGCATTCCGCCGGTCCGGCCCTGGGCTTCAAGGACTACATGCGCGTCGTGCCGACTGCCGACCTGTCCACCACGCTGGGTCTGTCCACTTCGGTGCTCTTGGTTTGCCTGTTCTACAACATCAAGATCAAGGGTCTGGGCGGCTGGGCCCACGAACTGATTGCTGCGCCCTTTGGTGACCACTGGGCCCTGTATCCGGTCAACTTCCTGATGCAGATGATCGAATACCTTGCCAAGACGGTTTCGCATGGCATGCGACTGTTCGGCAACATGTTTGCAGGTGAACTGGTGTTCATGCTGATCGCCCTCATGGGTGGCGGCTGGGCCATGTCCGCCACCGGCGTTGGCCTGGCCATTGGCCATGTCGTCGCAGGCACCGTGTGGACCCTGTTCCACATCCTGGTCATCACCCTGCAAGCCTTCATCTTTATGATGTTGACGCTGATCTACACGGGTCAGGCGCACGACGCACATTGATGACCCATCTCTGAGTTTTCTTTTTCACTTCAACTTTTCCAACCAACCTTTAGGAGCATCTCATGGAAAACATTCTCGGCCTCGTTGCACTGGCTTGTGGTCTGATCGTCGGTCTGGGCGCTATCGGCGCTTCCATCGGTATCGCACTGATGGGTGGCAAGTTCCTGGAATCTTCCGCTCGCCAGCCTGAGCTGATGAACGAACTGCAGACCAAGATGTTCATTCTGGCCGGTCTGATCGACGCCGCCTTCCTGATCGGTGTTGCCATCGCCCTGCTGTTCGCCTTCGCCAACCCCTTCGTTCTGAAGTAATAGACGGACCCCTTCACGCTGAAGAAGGATTGAGCCGTGAACATTAACGCAACCCTGTTCCTGCAGGCCATCGTTTTTGCTGTTCTGGTGTGGTTCACGATGAAATTCGTGTGGCCCCCGATCACCAAGGCGCTGGACGAGCGGGCCCAGAAAATCGCCGACGGCCTCGCTGCCGCCGACAAGGCCAAGTCCGAGCTCGCCAGCGCCAACGCGCGTGTCGAGTCCGAGCTGGCCCAGTCGCGCAACGAGACGGCTTCGCGCCTGGCTGACGCCGAGCGCCGTGCGCAGTCCATCATCGATGAGGCCAAGGCACGAGCCACCGAAGAAGGCAACAAGATCATCGCCGCTGCGCGGGCAGAAGCCCAGCAGCAAGCCGTTCAGGCCCGCGAAGCCCTGCGTGAGCAGGTTGCGGTTCTGGCCGTCAAGGGTGCCGAGCAGATCCTCCGCAAGGAAGTCAACGCCGGTGTCCACGCTGATCTGCTGAGCCGCCTCAAGACCGAGCTGTAATCGCTCCAGCCAGAGAAGACCATGGCAGAACTTGCTACCATCGCCCGCCCTTATGCCGAAGCGCTGTTCAAGGCGCAGGCATCCGATCTCGCTGGCACGGCCGCCTGGCTGGACGAACTCGCTGCAGTGGCCGACAACGCCCAGCTGCAGCAGTTCGCTGACAGCCCCAAGGTGACCGATGAGCAGGTGTTCGAGCTGATCTCTGGCGTGGTGCGCACTGCACTGCCCGAGGCAGGCAAGAATTTCCTGCGTCTGGTGATCGAAAACCGTCGCCTCGGCGCCCTGCCCGTTGTCGCACAACAGTTCCGCGCCCTCAAGAATGCCCAGGGCGGTACCGCCGATGCGGTCGTCTACAGCGCATTTCCCATCGACGCTTCGGCCCTGGCCGATCTGTCGGCCACGCTGGAAAAGCGTTTCGCACGCAAGCTCAACGTGAGCGTCCAGCAGGACGAGTCGCTGATTGGCGGCATCCGCGTGGTGGTGGGAGACGAGGTCCTGGACACGTCTGTCAAGGCCCGACTGGAACAAATGAAAGCGGCCCTCACTGCGTAAGGCGTGTGAGACCGGACATACTTAAAGAAAGAAGGAAAGAGTCATGCAACTCAATCCCGCAGAAATTTCTGAACTGATCAAGAGCCGAATCCAGGGCCTGTCCGCCAGCGCCGATATCCGCAACCAGGGCACCGTGGTGTCCGTGACCGACGGTATCGTCCGCATCCACGGCCTGTCCGAAGTGATGCAAGGCGAAATGCTGGAATTCCCGGCCACCAAGGATGGCGCTGCCACCTACGGCCTGGCCCTGAACCTCGAGCGCGACTCCGTCGGCGCCGTGATTCTGGGTGAGTACGAGCACATCTCTGAAGGCGACACCGTCAAGTGCACGGGCCGCATTCTGGAAGTGCCGGTCGGCCCCGAACTGGTGGGTCGCGTGGTGAACGCCCTGGGCCAGCCGATCGACGGCAAAGGCCCGATCAACGCCAAGATGACCGACGTGATCGAAAAGGTCGCTCCGGGCGTGATCGCACGTCAGTCCGTGGACCAGCCTGTGCAGACCGGCCTGAAGTCCATCGACTCCATGGTGCCCGTCGGCCGCGGTCAGCGCGAGCTGATCATCGGTGACCGTCAGACCGGCAAGACCGCTGTCGCCATCGACGCCATCATCAACCAGAAGGGTCAGAACATGACCTGCGTTTACGTCGCGATTGGCCAGAAGGCCTCGTCGATCAAGAACGTGGTGCGTGCTCTGGAACAGGCCGGCGCGATGGAATACACCATCGTGGTGGCCGCTTCCGCCTCCGAATCCGCTGCCATGCAGTACGTGTCGGCCTACTCCGGCTGCACGATGGGCGAATACTTCCGTGACCGTGGCCAGGACGCCCTGATCGTTTACGACGATCTGTCCAAGCAGGCCGTGGCTTACCGTCAGGTGTCGCTGCTGCTGCGCCGTCCCCCGGGCCGCGAAGCCTATCCCGGCGATGTGTTCTATCTCCACAGCCGTCTGCTCGAGCGTGCCGCCCGCGTGAACGCCGACTACGTCGAAGCCTTCACCAAGGGTGAAGTCAAGGGCAAGACCGGTTCGCTGACCGCCCTGCCGATCATCGAAACGCAAGCTGGCGACGTGTCCGCTTTCGTGCCGACCAACGTGATCTCCATCACCGACGGTCAGATCTTCCTGGAAACCAGCCTGTTCAACGCCGGTATCCGCCCCGCCATCAACGCCGGTATCTCCGTGTCCCGCGTCGGTGGTGCAGCGCAGACCAAGCTGGTCAAGGGCCTGTCCGGCGGTATCCGTACCGACCTGGCCCAGTACCGTGAACTGGCCGCTTTCGCGCAGTTCGCCTCCGATCTGGACGAAGCCACCCGCAAGCAGCTCGACCGCGGTGCCCGCGTGACCGAACTGCTCAAGCAGGCCCAGTACAGCCCGCTGTCGATCAGCCTGATGGGCGCCACCCTGTACGCCGTGAACAAGGGCTACATGGACGACGTCGAAGTCAAGAAGATCCTGTCCTTCGAGTCCGGCCTGCACGCTTACCTCAAGGACAAGCACGCTGCCCTGCTGGACAAGCTGGAAGCCGCCAAGGCCATGGACAAGGACGCTGAAGCCGAACTGAACACTGCGATTGCAGCGTTCAAGAAGACATTCGCTTAATTCCCAGCTGACTAACGAAGGAGCCCTTCATGGCAGCAGGAAAGGAAATTCGCGGCAAGATCAAATCGGTGGAAAACACCAAGAAGATCACGAAGGCCATGGAAATGGTCGCCGCATCCAAAATGCGCAAGGCGCAGGACCGGATGCGTGCCGCTCGCCCCTACAGCGAGAAAGTTCGCAACATCGCGGCCAACCTGAGCAAGGCCAACCCCGAGTACGTGCACCCGTTCATGCAGACCAATGAGTCGAAGACGGCCGGTTTCATCGTCGTCACCACCGACAAGGGTCTGTGTGGCGGCATGAACACCAACGTGCTGCGCGCGGTCACCAACAAGATCCGTGACCTGCAGGCGCAGGGCACCGGTGTCGAAGCGGTGGCCATCGGCAACAAGGGTCTGGGCTTCCTCAACCGTGTCGGCGCGAAAGTCGTGTCGCACGTCACCCAGATGGGTGACACGCCTCACCTTGAGCGCCTGATCGGCCCCGTGAAGGTTCTGCTCGACGCCTACACCCGTGGCGAGATCAACGCCGTGTACCTCTCGTACACCCGTTTCATCAACACCATGAAGCAGGAATCGGTGGTGGAGCAGTTGCTGCCCCTGTCGTCCGAGGCTCTGCAGCCCTCTGAAGGCGAGCATGCCTGGGATTACATCTACGAACCCGATGCGCAGGCGGTCATTGACGACCTGCTGCTGCGTTACATCGAGGCGCTGGTGTACCAGGCTGTGGCCGAGAACATGGCTTCCGAGCAGTCGGCCCGCATGGTGGCCATGAAGGCTGCAACCGACAACGCCGGCAACGTGATTGCCGAACTCAAGCTGGTTTACAACAAGACGCGTCAGGCGGCGATCACGAAGGAACTCTCCGAGATCGTGGCCGGTGCCGCGGCGGTTTGACGACGGCATTCACACTGATTCAATTACTGGAGCAAACAAATGGCTCAAGCTAAAGGCAATATCGTTCAATGTATCGGCGCCGTGGTGGACGTCGAGTTCCCGCGTGACCAGATGCCCAAGGTCTACGACGCCCTCAAGATGGAAGGCAGCGCACTGACCCTGGAAGTGCAGCAGCAGCTGGGCGACGGCGTGGTGCGTACCATTGCCCTCGGTTCTTCCGACGGTCTGCGTCGCGGCATGCAGGTGTACAACACCGACGCCAACATCACCGTGCCCGTGGGCAAGGCCACGCTGGGCCGCATCATGGACGTGCTGGGCAACCCGATCGACGAGCGCGGTCCGGTCGACCAGACCCTGACGGCCCCCATCCACCGCAAGGCCCCGGCCTACGACGAACTGTCCCCCTCGCAGGAACTGCTGGAAACCGGCATCAAGGTGATCGACCTGGTCTGCCCGTTCGCCAAAGGCGGCAAGGTGGGTCTGTTCGGTGGCGCCGGTGTGGGCAAGACCGTGAACATGATGGAACTCATCAACAACATCGCCAAGGCGCACTCGGGTCTGTCCGTGTTCGCCGGCGTGGGTGAGCGTACCCGTGAGGGCAACGACTTCTATCACGAGATGGCCGATTCCGGCGTCGTGAAGCTGGACAACCTGGCTGAATCCAAAGTGGCCATGGTGTACGGCCAGATGAACGAGCCGCCGGGCAACCGTCTGCGCGTTGCGCTGACCGGCCTGACCATGGCCGAGAAGTTCCGCGACGAAGGCCGCGACATCCTGCTGTTCGTCGACAACATCTACCGTTACACCCTGGCCGGAACCGAAGTGTCCGCGCTGCTCGGCCGGATGCCTTCCGCGGTGGGCTACCAGCCGACGCTGGCCGAAGAAATGGGCCGCCTGCAGGAGCGCATTACCTCGACCAAGGTTGGCTCGATCACCTCGATCCAGGCGGTGTATGTTCCGGCGGATGACTTGACCGACCCGTCGCCCGCGACGACCTTCCTGCACCTCGACGCTACCGTCGTGTTGTCGCGCGACATTGCCGCTCTGGGTATCTACCCCGCCGTCGATCCGCTCGATTCCACCAGCCGCCAGCTCGATCCGCTGGTCGTCGGCGAGGAACACTACAACACCGCTCGTGCGGTGCAGGCCACCCTGCAGCGCTACAAGGAACTGCGCGACATCATCGCGATTCTGGGCATGGACGAACTGTCGCCGGAAGACAAGCTGGCGGTGGCGCGTGCACGCAAGATCCAGCGCTTCCTGTCGCAGCCGTTCAACGTGGCAGAAGTGTTCACCGGCTCGCCCGGCAAGATCGTCCCGTTGGCCGAAACGATCAAGGGCTTCAAGATGATCGTCAGCGGCGAGTGCGACGCGCTGCCCGAGCAGGCGTTCTACATGGTCGGCGGCATCGAAGAAGCCTTCGAGAAGGCCAAGACCCTGCAGTGACAAACGTGACGCGAGACGGGGGGTGCGACCGCGCCACCTGTCCGGGTCACCCGTAACGGAGTCGATATGGCAATGACCGTTCAAGTAGACGTGGTCAGCGGCGAGGAGCAGATCTTCTCCGGCTTGGCGGAGTTCGTCGTGCTGCCGGGCGAATCCGGCGAGCTCGGCATCCTGCCCGGCCACACCCCGCTGATGACGCGCATCAAGCCGGGCGCGGTGCGCCTCAAGCTGCCCGATCGTGCGGATGAAGAACTGATCTTCGTCGCCGGCGGCATGCTCGAAGTGCAGCCCAACGCCGTGACCGTGCTGGCCGACACCGCGATCCGCGGAAAGGATCTGGACGAGGCCAAGGCGCACGAGGCAATCAAGCAGGCCGAGGAAGCGCGTTCCCGCGCGACCGACAAACTCGAGATCGCCACCGCCACGGCAGAACTTGCTGCGCTCGCTGCCCAGCTT
>JAYRQF010000133.1:0-6460 GCA_041910735.1 Limnohabitans sp. | reverse complement strand
CGCGCCTTGGTCGCGCGCCTCAGATCGACAATGGTGTGCAACGCAATCGTCTCGGCGGCCACCGGCACACCCGACAGGCCCATGCGGGTGGCCAGCGGGCCGCTGGCGGCCACGCCCTTGCCCAGATGCAGTTCCTGCGGGCGCAGCCAGACGGTGTAGCCAAAGGTGCTGGCGTATTGCAGGGCACGCTGCAGCACCTGGGTGTTGGTCAATGCCACCTCGGCCTGACTGAAGCCCACACAACCGGCGGCGGTGAGCTGGGCCATTTCGGTCAGCACTTCGCCCTTGAGGCCGCGCGTGAGCGCGCCCAGCGGCAGCACGCGTGACTGGTGCAGTTTTTCAGCGCGGTGGCGCAGCATTTCCACCAGCCCGGACTCGTCGAGCACCGGATCGGTGTCGGGCGGGCACACCAGGCTGGTCACACCGCCGGCCACGGCGGCGGCCATTTCGCTTTCGAGCAGACCGGCATGCTCACCACCGGGCTCGCCCAGACGCGCGGCCAGGTCCACCAGACCCGGGGCCACGATGCAGCCCGCGGCGTTGAGGGTGCGGTTGGGTGAAAAATCGGCCGGCACCTGGCCGATGGCCAGGATGCGACCGGCGGCAATCGCCACATCCGCTGTCTTGTCAAGGCCGCTGGCGGGGTCGATCACGCGGCCGTTCTGGATCAGGATCTTCATGTTTTATGCCTCGTTGCCGGCCACGATGCTCATCACCGCCATGCGCACGGCGATGCCAAAGGTCACCTGCGGCAGGATCACGCTTTGCTGGCCATCCACCACGGCGGAGTCGATCTCGACGCCGCGGTTGATCGGGCCCGGGTGCATCACGATGGCGTCGGGTTTGGCCAGTTGGAGTTTTTCGGGGGTCAGGCCGAAGCTCTCGAAATATTCCTGGCTGGAGGGCAGCAGCGCGCCGCTCATGCGTTCGTTTTGCAGGCGCAGCATGATGACCACGTCGCAGCCCTTGATGCCTTCTTCCAGGTTGTGGAAGACCTTGACACCCATGTGCGCCATGTCGGACGGCACCAGCGTGCGGGGACCGACCACCCGCACCTCGGCGCAGCCCAGCGTGGTCAGGGCGTGGATGTCGGAGCGTGCCACACGCGAATGCAGCACATCGCCCACGATGGCCACCGTGAGGTTGGCGAAGTCTTTTTTGTAGTGCCGGATGGTGTACATGTCCAGCAACGCCTGGGTGGGATGGGCGTGGCGACCGTCACCGGCATTGACCACATGCACATGCGGCGCCACATGCTGGGCAATCAGGTAGGGTGCACCCGACTCGCTGTGGCGAACCACAAAAATGTCGGCGGCCATGGCGCTCAGGTTGGCAATCGTGTCCAGCAACGATTCGCCCTTGCTGGCCGAGGAGCGGGCAATGTCCAGCGTGTACACATCGGCGGACAGGCGGGTGGCAGCGATGTCAAAGGTGGTGCGGGTGCGGGTGCTGTTCTCGAAGAACAGGTTGAACACGCTCTTGCCACGCAGCAGCGGCACCTTTTTGACCTCGCGGTCGCTGACGCTGACAAAGCCCTGGGCCGTGTCCAGGATGTGTGTGAGGATGTCTTTGGACAGGCCCTCGGTGGAGAGCAGGTGGATCAGCTCGCCGTTCTTGGTGAGTTGGGGGTTGTTGCGTTTGTAGAGCATGTTCAGGCCCTGTTCTCCACCTGGAAGCTGAAGGCGCCGGCGTCATCGCGCGCCAGTGCCAGCGACTGGCTCTCGGGCAGCGCCACGCGGGCGGCGGCAAAGTCGGCCTGCACCGGCAACTGGCGACCGCCCCGGTCCACCAGCACCGCCAGCTGCACACGCGCCGGACGGCCGTAGTCAAAGAGCTCGTTGAGCACCGCGCGGATGGTGCGGCCGGTGTAGAGCACATCGTCGAGCACCAGGATGTCGGCGCCATCGACCTCAAACGGCAGCTGCGTCTGGCCGCCGGAGGACAGGCCGCGCTGGGCAAAGTCGTCACGGTGCATCACCGAAGAAACCTGCCCGGCCTCCCCGGCCAGCCCCAGATCGCGCTGCAGGCGCTGGGCCAGCCAGGCACCGCCCGAGGTGATGCCCACCAGCCGGGTGTTGGCCTGACACAGGCCGCGCACACCGCGCAGCAGTTCCTTGTACAGGGCCTCTGCATCCAGAGCCAGTGCACTCATGGGATGTTCCTTAAAAACTGTTCAAGAATGATCGCTGCCGCCGCGGCGTCGGCGTCTTTGGCGCCCATCGAATGTGCCTCGGTCGTCGTGTAGCGTTCGTCGACCTCGTACACCGTCAGGCCAAAGCGGCCCCGCAGCTGGCGCCCGAACTTACGGGCACGCAGGGTGTTTTCATGCTCGCCGCCATCCGGATGCGTTGGCACCCCGATCACCAGCGCATCGGGCTGCCATTCCCGGATGCGTTCGGCGATTTTGGCGAATCGGGCGTCGCCCTCGGCGGCAATCGTGCCCTGCGGCGTGGCGGTTTTCATCAGCCGGTTGCCCACCGCGACGCCGGTGCGCTTGAGCCCATAATCCAGCGCCAGAAAAGTCTGGTGCGAGGGCGGGACCACCGTCGTGGCCGCGCCACTCATGCGTGACCCGCCTCTGGCGAGAGCATCCAGGCCTGCAAACCCAGCAGGGCCAGCGCCTCGTCATAACGACGCTCCAGCGGCGTGTCAAACACGATCCGGGGATCGGCCGGCACGGTCAGCCAGGTGTTTTCGCCAATTTCGGATTCGAGCTGTCCCTCGCCCCAGCCGGCATAACCCAGCGTCATGAGCACGCGGCGCGGACCGGCGCCGGCGCTCAGGGCTTCGAGCACGTCGCGCGAAGAGGTCAGCTCCAGCCCTTGCGGGACCGCGAGGGTCGAGGCGTAGATGCTGCCCCCGTCCTGCGCCGGATCGGGCATGTGAACCGGGTCGTGCAGCACAAAACCGCGTTCGGTGTGCACCGGCCCGCCCAGGAGCACCGGCATTTTTTGCAGGTCCTCGCGCCGCAAAGGCAAATCGAGCTTGTCAAACAGGGCCTGAAGCGTCAAGTCGCCCGGCTTGTTGATGACCAGCCCCATGGCGCCCCGGGGACTGTGTTCGCACAGGTAAATCACACTGCGGGAGAAAATGCCGTCATCGAGCCCCGGCATGGCCACCAGAAAATGGTGTGTGAGCTTGGTGAAGGCAGAATCCAGTGACATGGGGGCCGATTTTAACGGCTCGCCCTCTGACAAAACGCCATGGACACCTCTTATCCCTCCGGTCTGGTCTGGCTGCGCCGCGATCTGCGTGTGCACGACAACGCAGCGCTCTACCACGCGCTCAAACACTGCCGCCAGGTGCATGTGGCCTTCGTGTTCGACACGGCCATTCTGGACCCGCTGCCGCGCGCCGACCGCCGCGTCGAATTCATCCGCGAATCGCTGGTGGAGCTGGACGCCCGGCTGCGCGAACTTGGTGGTGAACACCGCGGCCTGATCGTGCGCCACGGCGTGGCCGAGCAGGACATCCCGAAACTGGCCCGGCAGCTGGGCGTTCTGGCGGTGTTCGCCAGCCACGACGACGAGCCCGCAGCCCTGCGGCGTGACGGCCATGTGCGCGGCCATCTGGCCGACCACGGCATCGCCTTGCACACCTGCAAGGACCATGTGGTGTTTGAACGCCAGGAGGTGATGACCCAGTCGGGCACGGCGTTTTCGGTGTTCACGCCCTACAAGAATGCCTGGCTGCGCAAAGTGAGCGACTTCTACCTCAAGGCGTACCCGGTGGAGCGCTACGCACAGCACCTCGCACCCCGCCCGGAGGCCCTGCGCCAGCCGGTGCCCCGCCTGTCGGACATCGATTTCGAACCGACCAACCTGAAAGACCTGCAGATCCCGACCGGTGAATCGGGCGCACAAATGCTGCTGGCCGACTTTCTGCACCGCATCGACGCCTACGGCCTGCGGCGCGACTTTCCGGCCGTCAAAGGGCCCAGCTACCTGAGCGTGCACCTGCGCTTTGGCACCGTCTCCATCCGCCAGCTTGCACGCGAAGCGCTCGCCCGCATGCAGGCCGGCAGCGAAGGCGCGGGCGTGTGGCTATCCGAACTGATCTGGCGCGACTTTTACGTGCAGGTGCTGGCCAACTTTGCGCATGTGGGCACGGGCGAGAGCTTCAAACGCGATTACGACGCCATCGCCTGGGACCACGGCCCGCACGGGCACAAGCTGTTTGACGCCTGGTGCGCCGGCCGCACCGGCTACCCGCTGGTGGACGCCGCCATGCGCCAACTCAACCAGACCGGCTACATGCACAACCGCCTGCGCATGGTGGTAGCCAGCTTTTTGTGCAAGGACCTGGGCGTGGACTGGCGCTGGGGCGAAACATACTTCGCCACCCACCTCAACGACTTTGACCTTTCGGCCAACAACGGCGGCTGGCAATGGGCCAGCTCCAGCGGCTGCGATGCGCAGCCCTGGTTTCGCATCTTCAACCCGGTCAGCCAGAGCGAGAAATTCGACGCGGACGGCAAATTCATCCGGCGTTATGTGCCCGAACTGGCCGGTCTGTCGGCCAAGGCCATCCACGCGCCGTGGCTGGCGGGCGAGCTGGAGCTGGAGGCTGCCGGCGTGGAACTGGGCAAGTCCTACCCGCGCCCCATCGTCGACCACGCCGAGGCCCGTGAAAAAACGCTGGAACGCTACGCAGTGGTCAAAAAGAAAGCCGCCTGAACAGGCGGCTTGGCAGCCCACCGACGGAGCACGAGGAGTCGGACGGACTGCCCGCTCCCCGTGGGGAACTCAGCTCAAAAGGCCGATCAGATGGCCACCATCTCGAAATCTTCCTTGCGTGCAGCGCACTCCGGACAGGTCCAGTTCATCGGCACATCCTCCCACTTGGTTCCCGCCGGAATACCGTGCTCTGGATCACCCAGTGCCTCGTCGTAAATCCAGCCGCAAATCAGGCACATCCAGGTTTTGTGTTCCATGTTGGTGAAAAATGTTGTCGAATAGAATGAATCTGATTGTATCGGGCACCTCTCTCTGTCTTTCCTGAGAGCCCGCCCAAGCCCTGAGCGCCCCTCATGACCGACACCCACGACAACACCCCCGCCACGGACGACCGCGACAGCGAGTCCCAGGGCCTGGCCTGCGTGCTGGTCTTCAATGCCAACGACCCCAGCGGCGCCGGCGGCCTGACAGGTGACGTGCTGGCCATGGGTTCGGTCGGCGTGCACACCCTGCCCACCGTGACTGGCAGTTATGCCCGCGACACCAGCGGCATCCACGATTTCTTCGCCTTCGACGAAGAAGCTGTCAGCGAACAGGCTCGCACCATTGCCGAAGACGTGCCGGTGCAGGTCATCAAGGTGGGCTTTGCCGGCAGCCCGGAAAATCTGGCCGTCATTGCCGCCATCGCCGACGACTACGACGGCGTGCCGGTGGTGGCCTACATGCCCAACCTGTCCTGGTGGGAAGACAACAAGATCGACGACTACCTGGACGCTTTCCGCGAACTGCTGCTGCCCCAGACCAGCGTGCTGGTAGGCCACCACAGCACCCTGCGCCGCTGGCTGCTGCCCGAATGGGAAGGTGAGCGCAACCCCAGCCCACGCGACATTGCCCGGGCGGCCAGCGAGCTGGGCGTGCCCTACACCTTGGTGACGGGCGTCCCCCTGCCCGAACAACACATCGACAACGTGCTGGCCACGCCAGAAGCCGTGATCGCACATGACAAGTTCGAACGCATCGAAGCGGTGTTCGCCGGCGCGGGTGACACCCTGTCGGCGGCCCTGGCGGCCCTGCTGGCCACTGGCATGGACCTGCCCGAGGCGACACGCGAAGCCCTGAGTTACCTGGACCGCTGTCTGGACGAAGGCTTCAGCCCCGGCATGGGCCAGGTGGTTCCCGACCGCCTGTTCTGGGCCCAGCCCGACACCGAAGATGGCGAGGGCGAAACGGCCGAAGACGACAGCCAGGCCCCGGGCGCCGGCTACTTCGAAGTGCCGTTCAACGAAACCAAACACTGATTGACCCGGGGCTTACCGCGCCTGACAAGACCATGACCGACCGCAACCAGCAACTGTTTGACCGCGCCGCACAGGTGATTCCTGGCGGCGTCAACTCGCCCGTGCGCGCCTTTCGCGCCGTGGGCGGCACCCCCCGCTTTGTGCAGCGCGCCCAGGGGGCGTACTTCTGGGATGCCAATGGCCAGAAATACATCGACTACATCGGCTCCTGGGGCCCGATGATCCTGGGCCACGGCCACCCGGCCGTGCTCGAAGCGGTGCAAAAAGCCGCGCTCGACGGTTTCTCGTTTGGTGCTCCGACCGAGCGCGAGATCGAACTGGCCGAAGAAATCCTGAAACATGTGCCCTCGATGGAGATGGTGCGTCTGGTCAGCTCCGGCACCGAAGCGGGCATGAGCGCCCTGCGTCTGGCGCGTGGCGCCACCGGCCGCAGCAAGATCATCTAGTTCGAGGGCAGCTACCACGGCCATGCCGACGCCCTGCTGG
>JAYRQF010000132.1:0-2186 GCA_041910735.1 Limnohabitans sp. | reverse complement strand
TGGTGACCGGATAGCCCAGCATGTCCACCAGGGTGCGCAGTTCGTTGACCGCGTTGCCCAGCAGCACACCGCCACCGGTGTAGATGTAGGGGCGCTTGGCCGTCAGCAGCAACTGCAGGGCTTTGCGGATCTGCCCGCCATGGCCCTTGCGCACCGGGTTGTAGGAGCGCATTTCCACCGACTCGGGGTAACCGGCGAAGGCGGCCTTGTTGAAGGACACATCCTTCGGAATGTCCACCACCACCGGACCGGGGCGGCCGGTGCGCGCGATGTGGAAGGCCTTCTTCATCACGTCGGCCAGCTCACGCACGTCCTTGACCAGGAAGTTGTGCTTGACGATGGGGCGCGTGATGCCAACCGTGTCGCATTCCTGGAAGGCGTCCGAGCCAATGGCCGCCGTGGGCACCTGGCCGGTGATGATGACCATGGGAATGCTGTCGGTGTACGCCGTGGCGATGCCGGTGACCGCGTTGGTCACACCAGGCCCGGACGTGACCAGAGCCACGCCGACATCACCGGTGGCACGAGCGTAACCGTCGGCAGCGTGCACGGCCGCCTGTTCGTGACGCACCAGCACGTGCTGGATGGTGTCCTGCTTGTAGAACGCGTCGTAGATGTACAGCACGGCGCCACCGGGATAGCCCCAGACGTACTTGACGCCTTCGGCCTGCAGGGAACGCACGAGGATCTCGGCGCCCATGAGCTGTTCGGTAGCGGGATGTTGGCCGGACGCAGCGGCCGCAGAGGCCATTTCGGCCTTGGAGATTTCCATGATCAACCTTTCGAGAATTTCTCTGACGAAAAACCTTGGGTGCCCCTTCGCCCACCCTCGTGAGGCGGCGTCAGGACTTGAGGCCAAAGACATGGGCGGACACATACCCCGCCGGACCTTGACCCGTTTGCCTTTTTGAATCGCAACGCAGCATTATTGCACTGCCGCAGACTTTTCCCGCTTTGCGGCCACGAAATCGCTGCTGACGGGCGGCAATGCGACAATTCGCCGCCTTCTGCGATCTTCGACATGACCGAATCTCCCGCCACGCCCGCTGCGCCCTCACTGACCGCCCCGCCCCTACCCCGCCGAATGGCCTGCTGGCTCTACGAGGGCATGTTGCTGTTCGGTGTGGTCTTCATCGCCGGCTATCTGTTTTCGGCCCTCACACAAACACGGCATGCGCTGGACAACCGGCACATGCAGCAGGCTTTCCTGTTCATCGTTTTCGGCATCTATTTCGTCTGGTTCTGGTCCAAGGGTCAGACCCTGGCGATGAAAACCTGGCACATCCGCGTGGTGGACCGTCATGGCGCCCCGATCACACAAGCACGCGGCCTGCTGCGCTACGTGCTGTCCTGGCTCTGGCTGCTGCCGCCACTGGCCGCGGGAGGCATCTTCAATCTGCCGGCCGGCGAACTGACGGTCATCACCATTGGCTGGGTGCTGGTCTGGGCGCTGCTGGCGCGCTTTCACCCCCAGCGGCAATTTCTGCACGACGCCATGGCCGGCACACGCCTGGTGCACCACCAGCCGCCGGAGCCACCGGGTCGTCGCAAACTCTGGAACCTCTGACAGCGATGCGTGAACCCGTCAACGCCCAGAAACAGCGCACCGGCCTGAGCCGCATGCTGCACGCCTTCGGCTACTCCATGGCTGGATTGCGGGCCGGCTGGGCGGAAACCGCCTTTCGCCAGGAGGCGCTGGCCGCTTTCGTGCTGCTGCCGCTGGCCTTCTGGCTGGGCCAGACCTGGGTGGAGGTGGCCCTGCTCGCCGGCTCGGTGGTGCTGGTGATGGTGGTCGAACTGCTCAACACCGGCGTGGAAAGCGCCATCGACCGCATCGGCCCCGAGTGGCACGACCTGTCCAAGCGCGCCAAGGACATGGGCAGTGCCGCCGTGCTGTTGAGCCTGCTGGTCTGCATCGGCGTCTGGTGTGCCGCCTTGTGGGCCCGTCTGGCCTGAACCTTCAACGAAAGCGTCTGCAATGTCCTCGCCCGCCTTTTCCGTCTGCGTCTACTGCGGCTCCCGCCCGGGTGCTTCGCCCGCGTTCACCGATGCAGCCAGAGCCGTGGGCCAGTGGATCGGCTCGCGCGGCGGCCAGCTCGTCTATGGCGGCGGCTGCAATGGCCTCATGGGCACCGTTGCGCAGGCCACGCTGGATGCGGGTGGTCGCGTGATCGGCGTGATCCCCA
>JAYRQF010000131.1:0-14980 GCA_041910735.1 Limnohabitans sp. | reverse complement strand
GCAGCACGCTGGCGCCGGGCCTGAACTTCATCGTGCCCTTTGTCGACCGGGTGGCGCACCGGCACAGCCTCAAGGAAATCCCGCTGGACGTGCCCAGCCAGGTTTGCATCACCAGGGACAACACCCAGCTGCAGGTCGACGGCATCCTGTTTTTTCAGGTGACCGATCCGATGCGGGCCAGCTACGGTTCGTCCAACTATGTGGTGGCCGTGACGCAGCTGGCCCAAACCACCTTGCGTTCCGTGATCGGCAAGCTGGAGCTCGACAAGACCTTTGAGGAGCGCGACATGATCAATGCCCAGGTGGTGGCGGCGATTGATGAAGCGGCACTCAACTGGGGCGTCAAGGTGCTGCGCTACGAGATCAAGGACCTGACCCCGCCCGCCGAAATCCTGCATGCGATGCAGGCGCAGATCACAGCCGAGCGCGAAAAGCGCGCGCTGATCGCGGCGTCCGAGGGGCGCCGGCAAGAGCAGATCAACATCGCCACGGGCGAACGCGAGGCCTTCATTGCCCGCTCCGAAGGCGAAAAGCAGGCACGCATCAACAAGGCCGAGGGTGAAGCCGAAGCCATCAAGACCGTGGCGGATGCCACGGCGCAGGCCATTGAACGTGTGGCCGCCGCCATCCGGCAGCCCGGCGGCGAGCAGGCGGTCCAACTCAAGGTCGCCGAAAAAGCCGTCGAGGCTTACGGCCGCCTGGCCAGTGAGGCCAGCACCACGCTGGTGGTGCCGAGCAACATGACCGAGGTGTCGGCCCTCATCACGTCGGCCATGAAGATGGTACAAACCGGCTCCAAAGCGGGATGAGGCCAACCCCTGTGCCAAATTTGCAGCCCATTGTCGCTGGAAGTTCACGCGCCCTGCTGTGGGCCACCGTTCTGGTGCTGCCGGTGCTTGTCTGGTCGGGCTGGCGGCCGTACGACCGGCTGACCTGGTTGATGGAAGTGCTTCCCGTGCTGATCGTTTGGCCAGTGCTGTGGCTGACCCGCCGGCGCTTTGAACTCACGGCGCTGCTGTACTTCTGGATTGCGCTGCATGCCGTGGTGTTGATGGTGGGCGGTGCCTGGACCTACGCGCGGGTGCCGCTCGGTTTCGACATCGCGCAATGGCTGGGTTTGCAGCGCAACCCTTACGACAAGATTGGCCACCTCATGCAGGGTTGGGTACCTGCCCTGGCGGTACGCGAAATCCTGGTCCGCGGGGCCTGGGTGCGTGGCCGCAAGATGCTGGCTTTCATGGTGGTCTGCATTGTGCTGGCCATCAGTGCCACGTATGAATTGATCGAGTGGGCGGCAGCCCTCGTGCTGGGGCAGGGGGCAGACGAATTTTTGGGCACCCAGGGCGATCCGTGGGACACGCAATCTGACATGTTTTGTGCATTGCTGGGTGCCATGGCAGCCCAGAGCCTGCTTGCGCGCTGGCAGGACCGGCAGATCCGGGCCCTGAGCCCCGCCGGGAGATCCTGAACCAGCCAGGTGTCAGGTTGCCGGCGTGCGTCTGCGGAACATGCCCCAACCGTCCATGTGCAGAACCTTCTCGCCGTTCTGGTTGAACATCTCCCAGAGGGTGCGGACCATGCCCACATCCGGTCGCTTGCCCATGGGTTTGGTTTCCACAATGGTGTGCTGCAGGCGCAGGGTATCGCCAGGCAATACCGGCTTGAGCCACTTGAGGCTTTCGAGCCCGGGTGAGCCGAGGCTGGAGGTCTCGTGCAGGAAATTCGTCACCATCAGCCGCATGGCCATGGCGCAGGTGTGCCAGCCGCTGGCCGACAGCGCACCAAACACCGAAGCCTTGGCCGCTTCATCGTCCAGGTGAAAGGGCTGCGGATCAAACTGGCTGGCAAAGGCGATGGTTTCCTCGCGGGTGGGTGTGACGGTGCCCAGATCGCGCACCTGACCCACCTCGAGATCTTCCCAGTAGTACTTGATGCCCATCAGCGGCCTCCAGACACGTCGATCAGGCTCATGGTGGTGTAGCTGGCGCCCTCGCCCAGCAGCCAGACGATGGCTTCGGCCACCTCTTCGGCGCTGCCGCCACGCTGCATCGGCACCTGGTGCTGCAAGTCTTTCACGCGGTTGGGCAGACCGCCCGAGGCGTGGATTTCGGTTTCGATCAGTCCGGGCCGCACCGCGTTCACACGGATGCCGTCGCCGCCCACTTCCTTGGCCAGACCAATGGTGAAAGCGTCGATGGCGCCTTTGGCGGCGGCGTAGTCCACATACTGCCCGGGTGCGCCCAGACGCGCAGCGGCGCTGGACAGGTTGACGATGCTGCCGCCCGAGCCGCCGTGTTTCCTGCTCATGCGACGCACGGCCTCGCGGGCGCAGATCAGGCTGCCGATCACGTTGATGTCGAACATGCGTTTCCACCGCGCCACGCTCATGTCCTCCACCCGGGCGGTCACGTCCACCACACCGGCGTTGTTGACCAGGCCGGTCAGGCGGCCGAATTTCGCATCGATCTGCCCGAACATGCGCAGCACCTGCGCCTCGTCGGCCACGTCGGCCTGCACCGCCATGGCGCAACCACCGGCGGCGCGGATCTCGCGCACCACCTCGTCGGCGGCCAGCGAATTGGCGGTGTAGTTCACGGCCACCGCCCAGCCCTGGCGTGCGGCCAGCAGGCAGGTGGCTGCCCCAATGCCCCGGCTGCCGCCGGTCACCAACAAGACCTTGTCCATGTCCCCTCTCCAGCAAAAATCACGGGCAACGGGTACAACCCGTTGCTGGACATTAAACAACTTCAAGGACACCTTATGGGTCGCACAGTCGACTATTACTTCGTGCCACAAAGCCCATGGGCCTATCTGGGCCATCAGCGCTTTGCCGAGATTGCCCGCCGCACGGGCGCCACGGTCCGTGTCATGCCGTTCGATCTGGGGGGCAAGGTTTTCCCGATTTCCGGGGGGTTGCCCCTGGGCCAGCGGGCGCCGCAGCGTCAGGCCTACCGGCTGCTCGAACTCCAGCGCTACAGCGAACATCTGGGAGCGCCGCTCAACCTGAAACCGAAGTACTTTCCGGTCGGGGGTGATGACGCGGCGCGGTTGATCATTGCCGCCGACATGGCTCAGGGAAGCGATGCTGCCATGGCCATGTCCGGAGCGGCGCTGTCGGCCTGCTGGGCGCAGGAGCGCAACATCGCCGATGAAAAAGTGCTGGCCGACCTGCTGGCCGAGCAGGGCCTGCCTGCTGCGCTGCTGGACAAGGCGCACAGCCAGGCGGTGCAGGAACGCTACGATGCCTATACCCAGGCCGCGATCGAAGCAGGCGTGTTTGGCGCGCCGAGCTACGTCATCGACGGCGAAATCTTCTGGGGTCAGGACCGGCTCGATTTTGTCGAACGCGCCTTGACCCGATAAACGACATTGAGGAGCAAACCATGGGAACAATGATTGAACTGAAAGCCGCCGACGGCACCGCGGTGCCCGCCTGGGAAGCCCGTCCAGCCGGCACGCCGCGTGGCGCGGTGGTGGTGATCCAGGAGATCTTTGGCGTCAACAGCCACATTCGGAATGTGGCCGACGGCTATGCGGCGCAGGGGTACCTTGCTGTGGCGCCGGCCTGCTTTCACCGCGTCAAGGCGGGTGTGGAACTGGGCTACAGCGAGGCCGACATGGGCGAAGGTTTTGGCTACAAGACGGCTGTTGAAGCCCTGCCGGCACCGGGCGTTTTGCAGGACATCCAGGCCGCCATCGACCATGCGGCCAAGGCTTCGGGTGGCAAGGTGGGCATCGTCGGCTATTGCTGGGGCGGTCTGCTGACCTGGCGCTCGGCCTGTCTGCTCTCGGGTCTGAGCGCGGCCGCACCGTATTACGGCGGCGGCGTGACCACACCCGAAGAGACCGCCCGTCAACCCAAGGTGCCCGTGCTGGCGCACTTTGCCGAAGAAGACAAGTGGATTCCGATGGACACGGTGCAGGCTTTTGCCAAAGCACACCCCGAAGTGGAGGTGCATACCTACGCGGCGCACCACGGCTTCAACTGCGATCAGCGCGGCGCCTGGCACGAGCCATCGGCCAAACTGGCGCGCGAGCGCACGCTGGCGTTTTTCGCGCAGCACCTGGGCTGAGCGTCTTTTATTCCCCGGTTCTGGCCAGGTAACGCTTGCGCCAGAACACCAGACCCAGCACCAGCGCGATCAGTGCCATGCTGCCCAGCGTCCACCAGAACGCGGCAGCCTGGTGCAGCCAGGGCATGAATTCGAAGTTCATGCCGAAGATGCCGGCGATCAGGTTGAGTGGCAAAAAGATGGCCGTGAGCGCCGTGAGCGTGCGCATGATGTCGTTGGTGCGGTTGCCCTGCACATTGAAGTGCATCTGCACGGCGGTTTCGGTGTTGTGTTCGAGTCGGCGCACATGCTGCACCACGCGCTCGACGTGTTCGAGCACATCGCGGCTGCGGATCTTGAGCAGCTCCAGCGCCTGATCGGACAGCTGGGCGTTCGCCCCCCATGTGTCCAGCGATTCGGTCCAGGCCTGCACGGCGGTGCGCTGGTCGTCGCACAGCGATTCGAGCTGGTGCAGCGCCACGCGCGCCTGCAGCAGGGCGTCCCAACGCGAAAAGCGCGTGCGCGGGCTCAGCAGTTCGGCCTGCCAGTGGTCGAGCTGGCGGCTCAGTTCGCGGCGCAGCGCCAGATAACCGTCCACCATCTGGCTCATGATGCGCAGCATCATGTCGGCCGGGTTGGCCGGAATGCCACGGGCCCCGGTAGAGCGCGCATCGGGTTCGGCCGGGCTGGTACTGGCCGAGGCCAGCAGTCGCGCCGCGTAAGCGTCGCGCACCGCGCAGTCGTTGGGGTGCACGCTCAGCAGCACGCGGTCAAACACGGCAAAGCCTACCGGGCTGGTGTCGATGCGTTGCAGCACCGGCGGCCCCGGACGTTTGCCGCGCGCATCCAGAGCGGGTGTGCTGTGGGCGCCGTCGCCCTGCGCCAGACGGCGGAACACCATCAGGTCGTAGTGCGAGCTGTAGTCGAAGTGCGAAGGCAGTTGCGCATTCAGCAGGTCCGACACATGCAGGTCCACCAGCGCGCGACCGGTCAGGCGCTCCAGCGTGCTCTGGATGCGGGACAGTTCGGATTCAAACGCCGTTCGCGAGCAGGAAATCCACACATAACCTTGCGCCGGCAGCTGTTCGGGCAGGGTCTGCCCGGCAGCCACTTGCGTGCCGGTGACGGTGAAGACCCGCATTCGCTGCCTTCTGTTTCAGGGCAGGCGGTTGACGATGCGCGCCACATCGCGCGCAAAGTAGGTCAGCACGCCGTCGGCACCGGCGCGTTTGAAGGCCAGCAGGCTCTCGAGCATCACGGCGTCGTGGTCGAGCCAGCCGTTTTGCGCAGCGGCCTTGAGCATGGCGTATTCACCGCTCACCTGATAGGCAAAGGTGGGCACACGGAACTCTTCCTTGACGCGGCGCACCACGTCCAGATAAGGCATGCCGGGCTTGACCATGACCATGTCCGCGCCTTCGGCCAGATCCATCGCCACTTCCTTGAGCGCCTCGTCGGTGTTGCCCGGGTCCATCTGGTAGACCTTTTTGTTGCCCTTGCCTAGGTTGCCGGCCGAGCCCACCGCGTCACGGAAAGGGCCGTAGAAGGCGCTGGCGTATTTGGCGCTGTAGGCCATGATCCGGGTGTGGATCAGGCTGCGGGCTTCGAGCGCGGCACGGATCGCGCCAATGCGGCCGTCCATCATGTCGCTGGGTGCCACGATGTCCACGCCGGCCTCGGCCTGCGTGAGCGCCTGCTGCACCAGCACGGCGGTGGTTTCGTCGTTGAGGATGTAGCCCGTCTCGTCGAGCAGGCCGTCCTGACCGTGGCTGGTGAAGGGGTCCAGAGCCACATCGGTCATCACGCCCAGTTCGGGAAATCGCTTTTTGAGTTCACGCACCACACGCGGCACGAGACCGTCGGGGTTCATGGCTTCCTTGCCGGTCGGGTCCTTGAGCGAAGCGTCGATCACCGGGAACAGGGCCATGACGGGAATGCCCAGCTGGACGCACTCTTCGGCCACCGGCAGCACCAGGTCCAGCGACAGGCGTTCCACGCCGGGCATGGAGCCGACGGGCTGGCGCTGGTTCTGGCCGTCCAGAACGAACACCGGGTAGATCAGGTCGTGTGCGGTGACGCGGTGCTCGCGCACCAGATTGCGGGTGAAATCGTCGCGGCGCAGGCGGCGCGGACGGCCTTGGGGGAAGGGGGCGAACGGAGTCATCCCAAAATTCTGCCTCAAGCCACCCCGTGTCGGGGCTGCCCTAGGGACAGTGCAGCGTCGTTAATTTGCGGAAAACACAAAAATACCCTTGTTGGCAATTTTGTTATTTGTTACATTTCGCCTCGGACGGCTTGCCGTCTCCCGCTTTTCCTCCCTGAGCGGGGCCTTGATGTGTGACAGCAAAAAGGCTTCTCGCCCTCGGCCTCTGGTCGGGGGTTTTTTTTGTCCGCCAGTCGGGTCGGGCCACTACACTGCCGCCATGCTCTGGATCAAAGCCCTGCACATCGTTTTCATCGCCAGCTGGTTTGCCGGCCTGTTTTACCTGCCTCGGATTTTTGTGAACCTGGCCATGGTGTCGCCCGGCTCGGTGGCCGAGCGCGACCGCCTGCTGCTGATGGCGCGCAAGCTCTACCGGTTCATGACGATCCTGGCGGTGCCGGCGCTGGTGCTGGGTCTGGTGCTGTGGCTGTATTACGGCATTGGCAAAGGGCCGGGTCAGGGCTGGATGCACGCCAAACTGGTCATCGTGCTGTTGCTGATGGGCTACCACCACGGCTGCGGCGTGATCCTGCGCAAGTTCGAGGCCGGGCAGATGCAGCGCAGCCATGTGTGGTTTCGCTGGTTCAACGAAGCCCCGGTGCTGATGATGCTGGCGGCGGTGTGCCTGGTGGTGGTCAAGCCTTTCTGACCGGGCAACAGACATGCACACCCGACGCACCGCTGCCTGGCCGCTGGTCTGGCTGTATGCGGCGGTGATCGTCTATGCCAGTCTTTACCCCTTTGAAGGCTGGCGCGTCCAGGGCATTGCCCCCTGGAGTTTCCTCATGGCGCCCTGGCCACGTTACTGGACCGGCTTTGACCTTGTCTCGAACGTGCTGGGTTACGCCCCCCTGGGTTTTTTGGGCTGTGTTGCCCTGCTGCGTCTGCGCCCGCGCTGGCCGGCGGTGTGGCTGATGACGGTTCTGGCGCTCTTGCTGTCTTTCGGGCTGGAATCTTTGCAGATGTTCCTGCCGATGCGGGTGCCTTCCAATGTGGATTTGGGCCTGAATGTGGTGGGCGCCTGGCTGGGTGCCCTGGTGGCGCGTGTGCTGGCGGCATGGGGTCTGGTGGCGCACTGGAGCCGCTGGCGTGACCGCTGGTTCGTTCAGGACGCCAGCGGCGCGCTGGTGCTGCTGGCCCTGTGGCCGTTGGCCCTGATGTTCCCGGTGTCGGTGCCCTTCGGTCTCGGGCAGGTGTTCGAGCGGCTCGAAGCTGCGGTGGCGCATGCCCTGCAGGACACGCCCTGGATCGACTGGTTGCCCATGCGCGAGGTGGAATTGCAGCCCTTGCTGCCGGTCAGCGAGGTGCTGTGCATCGGCATGGGCCTGATGTTGCCCAGTCTGCTGGCGTTCAGTGTGCTGCGGGGCCTGTCGCAAAGGCTGTGGATGAGCACCCTGGGTCTGGTGCTGGGTGTGGCGGCCAGCAGCCTGTCGGCAGCGCTCACCTGGGGGCCCGGCCATGCCTGGGACTGGATCGGTCAGGAGGTGCTGGTGGGCTGGGCGCTGGCGGCGCTGTGTCTGGGGCTGATGATCCGGTTGCCGGCGCGGGTGTGCCTGGTGGCGGCCCTGGTGTTTCTGGTCTGGCAGCTGTCGCTGCTCAACCAGGCGTCGGCCGATGTGTACTTTGCCCAGACCCTGCAGAACTGGGAACAGGGGCGTTTCATCCGCTTCCATGGCCTGATCCAGTGGCTGGGCTGGCTCTGGCCCTATGCCTTGCTGCTGTATCTGGTGCGCAGCCTCTCCATGCCGTCTGGCCAGGATTGAGGGCGAACCTACAATCGCCGCGATGAGCACCGACAACACCTCTTATTTCAAGCGGCACATCTTTTTTTGCCTCAACGAACGCGCCAACGGTGAGGCCTGCTGTGCGCAGCACAACGCCCAGGCGGCGTTTGACCACTGCAAAAAACGGGTCAAGGACCTGAAACTGTCCGGTCCCGGTCAGGTGCGTGTGAACAAGGCCGGTTGTCTGGACCGCTGCAGCGCCGGCCCGGTGGCCGTGGTCTACCCTGAGGCCGTCTGGTACACCTATGTGGATCAGGCCGACATCGACGAGATTGTCGAGAAGCACCTGCAAAACGGTCAGGTGGTCGAGCGCCTGCTGACGCCAGCGAACGCAGGCCGCTGATGAATTCGGCCACGCAAAAGATCACGCTGCAAGGCGGTGCCGGAGTGATCGAGGCGCTGCTGGACTTGCCGGCAGATGCGCCACACGGCACCGCCGTCATCGCCCACCCTCATCCCTTGTTTGGCGGCACCATGACCAACAAGGTGGTGCAGACGCTGGCGCGCGCCTTTGTGCAGACCGGCTGGCGGGCGGTGCGCTTCAACTTCCGGGGTGTTGGCGCCAGTGCCGGGGCTCACGATGAAGGCCGGGGCGAAGCCGCCGACATGCTGGATGTCATTCGGCAGGTGGCGCCCGAAGGGCCGCTGGCTCTGGCCGGTTTCTCGTTCGGCGCCTTCGTGACCAGCCATGTGGTGGCACAGGTGGCCCCGCGTGAGCCCGAAAAAATCGTGCTGGTGGGTACGGCCGCTTCGCGTTTCACGGTCGCCCCGATTGCGCCCCAGCTGCACGAGCGCACCCTGGTGCTGCATGGCGAGCAGGATGAGACTGTGGTCCTGTCCAGCGTGATGGACTGGGCCCGCCCCCAGTCACTGCCTGTTACGGTCATTCCCGGCGTGGAGCACTTCTTTCACGGACAATTGCCACTGCTCAAATCGCTGGTGGTGCGGCACCTGCTTGCACCTGTTCAAGCCTGATTTTTCCCACGCCCTGATGAAACGCTTTTTCCAGGTCCTGGCCGGGGCGCTGTTCCTGGCGCTTTCTCTGGTCGCGCACGCCCAGATGCCCCTGCCACCCGAAATTGCGGCCAGGTCCTGGCTGCTGATCGATGTGACCGCCAACCAGGTGCTGGCCGCCAGGGATGCCGACATGGCCGTCGAGCCGGCCTCCCTGACCAAGTTGATGACGGCGTATCTGGTGTTTGACGCCCTGCGCGCCAAAAAGCTGAACCTGCAGCAAACCCTGCCGGTGTCCGAGCGGGCCTGGAAGATGCCCGGTTCACGCATGTTCATCGACCCCAAGATGCAGGTTCCGGTGGAAGACCTGATCAAGGGCATGATCGTCCAGTCGGGCAACGATGCCACCGTGGCCCTGGCCGAAGGTGTGGGCGGTACGGTGGAGCGCTTCGTGCAACTCATGAACGAACAGGCCAGGGCTTTGGGCATGAAAGGAACCACCTACAAGAATCCCGACGGTTTGACCGAGCCGGGCCACACCACCACGGCGCGCGATCTGGGTATCCTGGCCCAGCACCTGATGCGTGATTTCCCGGAATACGTCACTTATTACGCCATCAAGAAGTACCGTTACGCCGGTACCCCGGCCGCCAACGACACCAACCGCAACCTGCTGCTGTTCCGCGATCCGACGGTCGACGGCCTCAAGACCGGCCACACCCAGACCGCGGGCTATTGCCTCGTGGCCACGGCCAGGCGCGATTTCCCGAATGTGGGTCCGCGTCGCCTGCTGTCCATCGTGCTGGGGGCCGACAGCGAAAACGCCCGTGCCAACGAAAGTCAGAAGCTCCTGAACTGGGGTTACACCGCCTTCGACGCGGTCAAACTGTTCGATGCGGGCCAGGCCGTGGCCACGCCCAAGGTCTGGAAAGGCCAGACGGCCGAGGTCAGGCTGGGCACCCACTGGCCCATGGTGGTGGCCGTGCCGGCGGGCAGTGTCGCCCAGCTCAAAACCCAGGTCAGCCGTCCGGACCCGATCGTGGCGCCGGTCAAAAAAGGGCAGGCTTTGGGCACCCTCAAGGTGCTTCGGGGTGACCAGCTCTTGCTGGAGGTGCCCCTGATGGCTCTGGATGGGGTGGAACAGACGGGTGTTTTCGGTCGTGCCTGGGACGCCATGCGCCTCTGGATCAAGTAAAGACCGGGGCCTCCAACCCTCGGGCGGGCCAGATTTTTGCCAAAAGCCCGTCAGGACGTTATACTGGTGGGCTTTTCCGCATTTGGGGCGGAGAAGTTTTTATTGTCAATTCAAACGTTTAGGGACGTTTTCAATGCCAACCATCAATCAATTGGTGCGTCAGGGCCGTGAGGTCGAAAAGACCAAATCGAAGAGCCCCGCGATGCAAAACTCGCCGCAACGCCGCGGCGTCTGCACCCGCGTCTACACCACGACGCCTAAAAAGCCGAACTCCGCTCTGCGTAAAGTCGCCAAAGTGCGCCTGACCAACGGTTTCGAAGTCATTTCCTACATCGGCGGTGAAGGCCACAACCTCCAGGAGCACTCTGTGGTTCTGGTGCGCGGTGGTCGTGTCAAAGACTTGCCCGGTGTGCGTTACCACATCGTCCGTGGTTCGCTGGACCTGCAGGGCGTGAAAGACCGCAAGCAGGCCCGTTCCAAGTACGGTGCCAAGCGTCCGAAGAAGGCCTGACCGGCTCTCTGAAGTCAAAAACAAAGGTGTTCAACGGGTTTGTAGACGAGCCTGTTCGAACGTAGTGACCCGCTGTTGGGTCGAGTAAGTGCAAATTCTGAATGGGTTTGCGGGGTGTCTGGATAACAAGGACGTCCAGCCATCAACTGAAGCAAAGAGGTGAAAAATGCCACGTCGTCGCGAAGTCCCTAAACGTGAAATCCTGCCGGATCCCAAGTTCGGCAATGTCGAGCTCTCCAAGTTCATGAACGTGATCATGGAAGGCGGCAAAAAAGCGGTTGCCGAGCGCATCATTTACGGTGCCCTGGAAACCATGGAACAGAAAACCGGCAAAGATCCGCTGGAGCTGTTCACCATCGCCATCAACAACGTCAAGCCCATGGTGGAAGTCAAATCCCGCCGTGTGGGTGGCGCCAACTACCAGGTGCCCGTGGAAGTGCGCCCGGTCCGTCGTCTGGCCCTGTCCATGCGCTGGATCAAGGAAGCTGCCCGCAAGCGTGGCGAAAAGTCCATGGCCCTGCGCCTGGCCAACGAACTGCTGGAAGCCAACGAAGGCCGCGGCGGTGCCATGAAAAAGCGTGACGAAGTGCACCGCATGGCCGAAGCCAACAAGGCGTTCAGCCACTTCCGCTTCTAAAGGCGGCTACTGCGCGGGCCTCATGCGTCGTTGGGGCCGCTTGCCGTACTTCAAGGTACTGTCTGCGCGGCCCCGCCTAGCCTGAGACCCGCTCGCTACGCCGTGGAAACGGCCGTAGCGATTTTCGTTTTTGAAACTAGATTCCCAAGAGGACCATCATGGCTCGCACCACCCCCATCGAGCGCTATCGCAACATCGGTATCTCTGCCCACATCGACGCGGGCAAGACCACCACCACCGAACGTATCCTGTTCTATACCGGCGTGAACCACAAGATTGGTGAAGTGCACGACGGTGCTGCCACCATGGACTGGATGGAGCAGGAACAGGAGCGCGGCATCACGATCACCTCGGCTGCCACCACCTGCTTCTGGAAGGGCATGGACAATTCCTTCCCCGAGCACCGCTTCAACATCATCGACACCCCCGGCCACGTGGACTTCACCATCGAGGTGGAGCGTTCCATGCGCGTGCTGGACGGCGCCTGCATGGTCTACTGCGCCGTGGGTGGCGTGCAGCCCCAGTCTGAAACCGTGTGGCGTCAGGCCAACAAGTACCGCGTGCCCCGTCTGGCCTTCGTGAACAAGATGGACCGCACCGGCGCCAACTTCTTCAAGGTCGTCGAGCAGATGAAACTGCGCCTGAAGGCCAACCCCGTGCCGATCGTGATCCCGATCGGTGCCGAAGAGGGCTTCAAGGGTGTGGTCGACCTGCGCAAGATGAAGGCCATCATCTGGGACGAAGCTTCCCAGGGCATGAAGTTCACCTACGAAGACATCCCGGCCGAACTGGTGGAAACTGCCAAGGAATGGCGCGAGAAGATGGTGGAAGCTGCTGCTGAAGCCAACGAAGACCTGATGAACAAGTACCTTGAAGAAGGCGACTTGTCCGAAGAGGAAATCACTGCAGGTCTGCGTGCCCGTACCCTGGCCGTGGAAATCCAGCCGATGCTGTGCGGCACCGCTTTCAAGAACAAGGGTGTGCAGCGCATGCTGGACGCTGTGGTCGAGCTGCTGCCTTCGCCTGTGGACGTGCCGCCTGTTCCCGGCTTCGACGAAGACGAAAAGGAAACCACCCGCAAGGCCGACGACAACGAGAAGTTCTCTGCGCTGGCATTCAAGCTGATGACCGACCCGTTCGTCGGTCAGCTGACTTTCGTGCGGGTGTACTCCGGCGTGCTCAAGAAGGGCGACACCGTCTACAACGCGGTGCGCGGCAAGAAAGAGCGTATCGGCCGTATCGTGCAGATGCACGCCAACAACCGTGAAGAAGTCGAAGAAATCCGCGCTGGCGACATCGCCGCCTGCGTGGGCCTGAAAGACGTCACCACCGGTGAAACCCTGTGCGATCCGTCTGCCATCGTGACGCTCGAGCGCATGGTCTTCCCCGAGCCCGTGATCCGTCAGGCCGTGGAACCCAAGACCAAGGCCGACCAGGAAAAGATGGGCATCGCCCTGTCGCGTCTGGCTGCCGAAGATCCTTCCTTCCGCGTGAACACCGACGAGGAGTCCGGCCAGACCATCATCGGCGGCATGGGCGAACTGCACCTTGAAATCATCGTGGACCGCATGAAGCGCGAATTCGGCGTGGAAGCCAACGTGGGTAAGCCCCAGGTGGCCTACCGCGAAACCGTGCGCAAGTCGGTGTCCGACGTCGACGGCAAGTTCGTGCGCCAGTCCGGTGGTAAGGGTCAGTACGGTCACGTGGTGTTCCGTCTGGAACCCAACGAAGCCGGCAAGGGCTTCGAGTTCCTGGACGAGATCAAGGGCGGTGTGGTGCCTCGCGAATACATTCCTGCTGTGCAAAAGGGTGTGGAAGAAGCGCTCAACAGCGGCGTGCTGGCCGGCTACCCCGTGGTGGACGTCAAGGTGGCCCTGACCTTCGGTTCGTACCACGATGTGGACTCGTCCGAACAGGCCTTCAAGATGGCCGCCATCTTCGGCTTCAAGGAAGCTGCCAAGAAGGCCAACCCTGTCATCCTCGAGCCGATGATGGCCGTGGAAGTCGAGACGCCTGAAGACTACGCCGGTAACGTGATGGGTGACCTGTCTTCCCGCCGCGGCATGGTTCAGGGCATGGACGACATGGTCGGTGGCGGCAAGGCCATCAAGGCCGAAGTGCCCCTGTCCGAAATGTTCGGTTACTCGACCACGCTGCGCTCCATGTCGCAGGGTCGCGCCACCTACACGATGGAATTCAAGCACTACGCTGAAGCCCCGAAGAACGTCGCCGACGCCATCGTCGCTGCACGCGCGAAATAAGTGACCAGTGTGCCGGATCAAATTCGCGAAGCGGATTTGCTCGGGCACCTCTGACTAGAAATAGTCAGGCTTGAAAAATTTAGAACCTGTCTGCGATCCGGTGCCGCGCGGTGCCCGTGCCGAGCGATCCAGCAACCGGATGCAGACGTAAAACCAACACACGGGCATTGCTCTTTTTAAGGAATTGAAAAATGGCCAAGGAAAAATTTGAACGTACGAAACCGCACGTGAACGTGGGCACGATTGGTCACGTTGACCACGGCAAGACCACGCTGACCGCAGCGATCACCACGGTGCTGGCTTCCAAGTTTGGTGGTGCTGCCAAGGCGTACGACCAGATCGACGCTGCGCCCGAAGAGAAGGCCCGCGGCATCACCATCAACACCGCCCACGTGGAATACGAAACGGCCAACCGCCACTACGCCCACGTGGACTGCCCCGGCCACGCTGACTATGTGAAGAACATGATCACCGGTGCCGCCCAGATGGACGGCGCCATTCTGGTGTGCTCCGCCGCCGACGGCCCGATGCCCCAGACCCGCGAGCACATCCTGCTGGCCCGTCAGGTGGGCGTGCCCTACATCATCGTGTTCCTGAACAATTGCGACATGGTCGACGACGCCGAGCTGCTGGAGCTCGTCGAGATGGAAGTTCGCGAACTCCTGTCCAAGTACGACTTCCCCGGCGACGACACCCCCATCGTCAAGGGCTCGGCCAAGCTGGCTCTGGAAGGCGACAAGGGCGACCTGGGCGAGCAGGCCATCATGCGCCTGGCTGACGCGCTGGACAGCTACATCCCCACGCCTGAGCGTGCTGTGGACGGCGCTTTCCTGATGCCCGTGGAAGACGTGTTCTCCATCTCTGGTCGCGGCACCGTGGTGACCGGCCGTATCGAGCGCGGCATCATCAAGGTCGGCGAAGAAATCGAAATCGTCGGCATCAAGGACACCCAGAAGACCACCTGCACGGGCGTGGAAATGTTCCGCAAGCTGCTGGATCAGGGTCAGGCTGGCGACAACGTCGGTATCCTGCTGCGCGGCACCAAGCGTGAAGAAGTCGAGCGCGGCCAGGTGCTGTGCAAGCCCGGCTCGATCAAGCCGCACACGCACTTCACCGGCGAGGTGTACGTGCTGTCCAAGGACGAAGGTGGCCGTCACACCCCGTTCTTCAACAACTACCGTCCGCAGTTCTACTTCCGCACGACCGACGTGACCGGCTCCATCGAGCTGCCCGAAGGCAAGGAAATGGTGATGCCGGGCGACAACGTGTCGATCACCGTCAAGCTGATCGCCCCGATCGCCATGGAAGAAGGTCTGCGTTTCGCCATCCGTGAAGGCGGCCGTACCGTCGGCGCTGGCGTCGTGGCCAAGATCATCGCCTGAT
>JAYRQF010000130.1:0-7299 GCA_041910735.1 Limnohabitans sp. | reverse complement strand
GGCCGCTCCTGCCGTCGAGGCCGCTTCCGCTGCTGCAGAAGCAGCTTCTGCACCTGCCGCCGCTCCTGCAGCATCCGAGGCAGCACCGGCTGCTCCCGCAGCAGCTTCCGAAGCCGCCAAGTAAGCACAGACGGGTGTTTGGCACATGCCCCGACGGGTGTGTGCCGATGACACTCCAGCCCCGACCTTCACAGGCCGGGGCTTTTTTTGGGCTTGTCAGTGTGACGACATTGCGTGGCCAAAGAAAAAACCCCGCTATCGAATAGATAGCGGGGTTTTCTTTACTGACTTGGTGCCGGAGAGATGAATCGAACACCCGACCTTCTCATTACGAATGAGAGGATTCGCATATTCGCCGTTGTTGATTGTTGCTGATAGAATCAATACAAATCAACAGCTTAGAAGCGAGAAACTGGACAAGCGAACAGTCTGAGCGTTGATTGGAATTCGGCAATTTCTACCAAATTTGCCTACAGATTGCCTACAGATTCCAAAGGGGCGCCATGAGCAAGCTACAAAACCGCGTGAGGCTTACCGCTGGCCGGGTTGACGCTTTCACCTGTCCGGCTGGTAAATCCCAGGCTTTCCTATGGGACACCGATACCCCCGCCCTGGCGCTGCGCGTGACGCCCACGGGCCGCAAAACCTATGTGTTTGAATCCCGACTGCATGGGGGCACCATCCGCGTGACCATTGGCACCGCAACCGATTGGCCGATTGAAAAGGCCCGGGGTGAGGCACAGCGCCTAAAGGTGCTGGTGGACAGTGGACAAGACCCCCGAGAGCTTGAGCGCCAGCAACAGGCGGAGAAGGCCGCAGCGAAGGCTGCAGCAACAGCCAAAGCACTGACCGTGGGCGAGGTGTGGCCGCTGTACCTGGAGAGCGGCAAGCCCAAGCGCAAGGATGCATGGAAGCCCCGTTACCGTGCCGACCTTGAGGCGATGGCCGCCCCAGGTGGCGTGAAGAAGAAGCGAGGGCAGGGCACGACAAGGCCGGGGCCGCTGTTTCCCCTGATGGCGCTGGCGCTTGGTGATGTGACCGAGGATGCCCTGACTGCTTGGTTTGACCGTGAGTCCCTGACCGGTAGGCACCAGGCCACCCGTGCCCTGATGATGTTTCGTGGGTTCCTGCGCTGGTGTGCTGCCCGGCCCGAGTACCGCAAGCTGGCCGACCGTGATGCTGGCCGCGCCCCCGCCATCATGGAAAGCCTGCCACCCGCCACGCGGCGCACGGATAAGCTGCTGAAGGAACAGGTCACGGGTTGGTGGGCTGCCGTGGAGCAACTGAGTTACCGCACGGCATCGGCCTACCTGCGTGCCCTGCTGCTGACTGGCGCACGCCGCGAAGAGGTAGCCGCGTTGAAGTGGGCCGACGTAGATTTTCAGTGGCGCAAGCTGACCTTGGCCGACAAGGTGGACACTACCCGCACCATACCGCTGTCACCCTACATGGCGCATATGCTGGCCACGTTGCCCAGGGTGGGGCCATATGTGTTCGCCAGCGCCAGCAAGAGCGGCCATATCGTTGACGCACGCGACAGCATGGAAAAGGCCGTGAACGAGGCGGGGGTAGGGCACCTGTCCTTCCACGGCTTACGCCGCACCTTCACCCAGACAGGCAGGGGCGTGGTGTCCACTGGCATCGTGGCCCAAATCCAAGGGCACAAATCCAGCGCCACCGCCGAGGGTTACGACATTCGCACCCTCGATGAACTGCGCCCCGAACTTGAGCGAATCGAGGCTTATATCCTTGCACTGGCCGGTGTGCAATTTGACGCCCAGGCCGCGCCCGGTGCGCTGCGCGTGGTGGCCAGGTAATCAACGCGCGTATGTTTGCATCAATCACAATCAATGTGTATCATACACAAAAATGACCAGCGCCGACCTGATACGGGATATGCAGCGTGCCGGGTGGAAGCTTGAACGGGTGAACGGTTCGCATCACATCTTTAAGCACCCGAATCGCCCCGGCATCGTAGTGGTGCCGCACCCCAAGAAAGACTTGGGGCAAGGGCTGGTCAAAGCCATCCGGCGGCAGGCCGGTATCTGAGAGGAGACACCCATGCGCTACCCCATTGCCATCGAGCCCGGAAACGACACCACCGCGTGGGGCGTTGTCGTTCCTGACCTGCCCGGCTGCTTTTCAGCGGGCGACACACTCGAAGAGGCCATGATTCAGGCCGAGGACGCTATCACCGGTTGGATTGAGGCAGCCATTGATGACGGGCAGGACATTCCGGCGCCGTCGCACATCGAGACCCTGCGCGCCGCGCATCGTGAGTTTGAAGGCTGGCTGTGGGCGCTGGTGAAGGTTGACCCGGCCATGCTGGACGACACGCTTGAACGGGTGAATATCAGCCTGCCGCGCCGCGTCCTGCACCGCCTGGACGCCCGCGCCCGAAGTGCTGGCGAAACCCGCTCAGGGTTTATTGCCCGCATGGCCGTTGAGGGGCGCGAGGCAGCGCCCGCCTGACCGTTTTGCCCCAGCTGGGTAGGGCCGCAATCCTGCCGCAAAGCCAATGCCTCCCGCTGGCCTGCTGGGGCTCCTGTCTAGGGAGCAGCATCCGGGAGGATGCATGATGACAAACCAAGAGCCGCGATACAAGCGCGAGGTGTTCGAAGGGCTGCTGCATTCACTCGATGTGGTGCTGACAGACGACAACAGCATCATCCATATGCCCGATGATGTCGTGCGCAGAAACTACGACATTCGAGACGATGGCGTTTGGCTGCAACAGAACGGTGCGGTGTCCGTCTTCAACTGGACGCCTGCTTGCGACCTGGAAGAAGGCCCAGATAGTCCTGACCCGCTGACAACACCTGCCCTACCGTTCCCCTTCACGGCACGCCAGCTTGCCGCCTTCACACTGGGTGGCTGGGGCTGGTTTCTGGGCGAGCGATTTGCGGACAACACTGGCCTTCTAGACGCTGAAGTTGTGCAGCTGCTATTGAGCGGAAGTCGGAATACGAAGTTACGCGAGTCCATAACGGCCGCTTTCAGCGCACTCGAGAATGCGCGATTGAATGCTCCAATCCCCGACCCCGAACTTGAAAGGGCGCTCGTTAAGGCACAGGAGGAATGCGAAGCCGCTGAAACTGCGGCCGGGGCCGCGCATGATTGGAGAGATACGAACCAGCCGGAAGCCGTGCGGGAAAAGCGGCGGCTGGCGTACTTGGCTGCGGTGAATCCGCATCGCCAAAAGAAGCGTGAAGCCCAAGTTGCTACCGACGAAGCGCAGGAAACATGGCGTAAGGCGATGGTGCGGCAACTGCTGAATCCCACACCGCCCAAGCAAGAGCCATCTGATATCGAGCGCCAGGAATTGGGCGATGCACTGATGCTCCTGGATGCGCAGCACCACCCTGTCGCGCAACCAGCCCCAACGCTGTCCCAGGCCGAAACGCCCACGCCCGTGGTGGGAGACAGCGCCATAAAAGCGCCGCACATGACACGCCGTGACCTACTGACCCCAGCGATAGAGGCCGCACAAAAAGAATGTGACGACCCCTTTGATGCACCTGCCGTATGGGATGTGATGTCAAAGATGGCACAGATTCAAAAACACCGTTTGCTGGGTGCCTCCGAAGATGGAATCAAGTGGATGGACGCCAACGATGAACCGCAGTTTTTCAAACTCAAAGACTTGCGCGACCGACTGCGCCGCAAGAAAAAAAAGGCGCTGTAAAGCGCGATAAGGCGCGCCAGAGCGTGGCAAGGCGCGCGAGCTAGGCGAAACATACACCCCCGAAAAATCATCGCTGCACATCAACTTTTTGACGTGCAAACCGATGAAAACCACCGCAATCCAACACAGCGCCGATACCCGCCGCGCTGTATCCGAACCCCAGCAATTCCCCCCGCTGGAACTGGTCAACCGCCCCACCGTACCCACCGAGCAGGCGGCCCATTACCTTCTGCGTCGCCCGCAAACCCTGCGCGGATGGCACAGCCAGGGCACCTATCCGGATGGCCTGCGCCCCGTGCGCATCAATGGCCGCTTGGGCTGGCCTGTTGCTGGTATCCGCGCCGTGTTGGGCATGGAGGGTTTGTAAATGAAAACGCCCGAGCCTTCCAATGAAAACCCGAGCGCTACCTGGCAAGGCGCGCCGATTATCAGCCCTGGGGAATTGCCTACCAAGCTGAACACCGTCACGGCCGAGGTGCTGGCGCGCTTGCTTAACTATGAGCGCCTTACCAGCCTGGACGCAGTGAGCGAGGCCAGCACCACCCGTCTTTCTGCGGTGACGCACTACCTCGGAAAGGAATATGGATGGCCTATCGAGGCCGACGACAAGGCCGCAGGCTGCCGTGATGGCCGTGTGGCATGGGTGGCGGAGTATTTTCTGGCGCCGGAAATCATCGCCCACGCAATGGCCGCTGGCGCAGGGGTCTGGTGCGCAAAGGTTCGCGCTGCTCGCCGTGCCCGCCGCACCCAAGCCGCCCAGGCCCGGCGCAATGCAGAGCGCGCCAATGCGTCGCGCAGCGCCCGCCGCGCCCACCCGGGTCAGCAAGGCCTTTTCGACTGAGGCAGCAAATATGGGCCGCGACCGCACCAAAAAGCACAGCATTGCCGTCAATGGCGCCTGGCTGCCCGTCCCTCTGGAGTTCATGCGCAGCCGCGCCTGCGCTGAACTGTCTCCGCACGCGGCAAAGCTGCTGCTTGACCTGATGGCACTGCTTGGACCGAACGCCACGCGCAACGGGGATTTGAGCCTGTCCCCCAAGGCAATGAAGGCGCGCGGCTGGTCTGGCCGTGAGACGCTGCGCATGGCAGTCGCCGAGCTGCTGGAGCATGGGTTGCTGGCACAGACCCGGCAAGGCTCGCGCCGTGATTGCAGTCTCTACGCGCTGACGCTGTACCCGGTGAACTGCGACGTGGACAAACTGGACGTCGGGGCCGGGCCGGGAAGCTACACGACGCAGGACTGGCGAGCCCAAGGAGAAGATGCGCCGACCGAGGCAAATCCGGCGGTCTGGCGCCGGGCCAGAAAAACAGTTTTGCTTACCTCGCCACGGGACGAAGTGCCCGAAATCCGTCCCGCCACGGGACGAACGCCCCTCAAAAATGCAGCAAAACCGCCCACTTCGTCCCGCCACGGGACAAAACCCCCTGTTTTTGAGCCCGAGCTTGTCCCGCCACGGGGCACCTATTTAGATAAGCCATCTGCAGGAGCGAAGCATCAACTGGACAGCACCAGCAAGGAAGCCACGATGAACACGCAAACCACCATCACCGCCGACCACCCCGAGGTCATCGAAACCCTGGCCGACCTGTGGGCGAAGGTCGGCATCCGTGCCATGGCCCTGCCGAAGATTGGCCGTGCTGGGTCTGTGCTGGCCGACAAGACCGCCGCAGAAAGCCGCGACCGCCAGAGCGTGGCGCAGGCCGCCCAGGATGCAGCCATCACCCGGCACGCCCCCAAGCCCGCGCCCGTGCTGGCCGACCCAGACGATGAGAACAGCATCGACCGCAACGAAGCCCAAGACCTGCACGCCTGAAACGATTGACACCGAGGGCACCACCATGACCACCAAACTAACCCACCACCACCTGACCGCCGAAGAAGTGAAGGACGAACACGGCCCGGCCATCATGCTGACCCAGCAGGACGGGATTGAAGAACCGCAGTCGGTACTGCTTCACCCCTGGCAACTGCGCGCAGTCTGTGAACAGTTCAACATCCTCACCAGCGACCGGCAGGCGGCAAAGACCATCGCCACATTGCAGCGCCGCATGGAGGGCCTGCGCGAGCGCATCGACGACCTGACCTGCTGGATGGCAAAGCACAGCGACCACGAGCACGCCGACCTGACGTATGAGATGACGCAGCTCCGGGCACTGCGTGACCTGGCAGACGAGTGGTGCGCAGACTTCGAGGAAGGCTTGCCCGAAGGCTTTGGCGAAGGCCCGCAGCCGCAGACCGCGCCGCCCGAGTGCACCAGTGCACCCGCTGCCCAAGCTTCATTGCTTTGACGAGCACGCACAAGCCTGAGCACCTGGGCAGATGACACGCCCACCCACACACCCGAAGGAACAACACAATGACCACCACCAATTCCCAACGCATTACCCGTTTGATGGCAGCCCATGAAGCCATGGTCCCGTACTGGAAAGATGGCGCTTTCAATGACGCCCCGGCCGCCCTGGCGAGTGAATACGCCGACGCACTCCTGGGTGCGCCTGCCAGCTACTGGGCCGCGGTTGACCGCCTGGACCCCAGCGTAGCCCCGGCGATGATTGCCTGGGCGCGGGGCCACGTAGAGCGGCGCGACTACCCGGAGTTCTTCGCCATGCTGGCCGAAATTGGCCGCATCCGCGATGAACAGGGCGAGGACGCCGCAGCAGGACCGGAGCATGCCGAACTGTTCATGAAGATGATGCGCGCAGCGCCGCCGCGCTATTGGGCGAGGCGGAGGCCATGGCGGCCGATGTGCTGCCGACCGCAACACACGTTGATGGCCACGGCCAGCCGGTTTACAGCGCCCAGCAGATTGCCGACGCGCTGGGGGTGTCCGTGGAGGCCATCGAGGCGGGCATCCAGCACATGGAGGAAGTGGGCTTCTCGGATGGACTGCACGCAGGTCCGGTGCATCCGATTCAGTGAGATATCCCCCGCACCACCCAGCCCGCCGCCGTGCGGGCTTTTTGTTGGGCCGAGTGCGCCCGGACCTGTCAAAACCTGTCATCAGAACCTGAAGAAACCTGAAGTTTTTTGAAGCCACGGTGGGACCAATACGCGCGCACGCGCGAGGACCAGGGCTGCGAACACCTCAGAAAACCTCATATCACGGGTTCCGCCCGCGCGCGGCGCTGCCCAGTATGGGGTTAAGCCAAAACCCGCCCATTCAGGACGATAGAGGACATGAAGCCTGAAACGCTACGTCCATCTTCGGTGGCGGCCCGGTACGACCTGAGCCGCCGCACCATCGCGCGCCGCATGCGTGATGACCCCGACGTTCCCCAACCCATTCGCGTGAGCAAGCGTCTGGTGCTTTTCAAGTGCTCTGAGCTTGATGCCTATTTCGACGGCAAGCGCACGTCCATCCCCAGGCGAACCATCGTGTCTGATAAAGCGGGTAAGTTCAGCGCCAGTAGCTACAAGCATGCCCAGGTAGCTCTTGAGGAGGGCCTATGACAGCACCAGTACCAACAAGCACCCTGAACCGCCCCGGGTTTTGAGGAGGCTCCAACACTTGAGAAGATGGAGCTATGAACAAGTCACCGAAGTTCTCCCCGGAAGTGCGCGAGCGCGCCGTGCGCATGGTGCAGGAGCACCGAGCCGACTACCCGTCGCTGTG
>JAYRQF010000129.1:0-8045 GCA_041910735.1 Limnohabitans sp. | reverse complement strand
TTGAAGCGCTCGGCGTGCTGCAGGAAGCGCTGCATGAGGTCCGGGCCCTGAACACCATGTACATCGGCCGGCCAGTTGTCGACCTCGGTCGTGGTCATGAGCTGACCGCCTTGTGCGATGCCGGTGATCAGGACGGGGTTCAGATTCGCCCGCGCAGCGTAAACGGCGGCGGTGTAGCCGGCAGGGCCAGAGCCTAAAATAAGTACTTTCGTATGCTTCATCTTGGTGGCCCCGGCGTTTCGCAGGGCAAGTGGTTTAGAGTCGCTGTGTGTGACAGCAGGGTACACAGCCCCGTTGCGCGCGACGACTCGTCGGGTTGTCGGCATTGTATGTAACGCGCCCCAGGCGCATCGGCTGCAAAGGTATACGCATGGCCATCCTGTCCAATCTGGAGCTGATCCGGCGGGTTCCGCTGTTTTCCACCCTGACCCAGGCGCAGGCCGAGTCGGTGGCCGAGGCGGTGGTCAAGCGTCGTTACAAACGCGGCGAAGTGATTGTCGAGCAGGGCAAGAAGTCCAACTTCCTGGCCATCGTGCTGACCGGGCGCGCACGCGTGGTCACCACCGACACCCGGGGACGTGAAGTCATTCTCGCCACCATGAACCCGGGTGACTACGTGGGCGAAATGAGCCTGATCGACAACCAGCCCCATTCGGCCACGGTACGCGCCGAAGTGCAGACCGATGTGCTGATCCTCGGTCGTGTGGAGTTTGCTCGCTGTCTGCCTGAAAACACGTCCATGGCCTATGCGGTCATGAAAGGCCTGGTGCAGCGCTTGCGCCATGCTGACCGGAAGATCGAGTCGCTGGCCCTGATGGATGTGTACGGTCGCGTGGCACGTGCGTTGCTGGAATTCGCCCAGCCCGACAAGGACGGCCGGCTGGTGATCCGTGACAGGGTGTCCCGTCAGGACGTGGCGAAGATGATCGGTGCCTCGCGGGAGATGGTCAGCCGGGTCATGAAGGACCTGGAGGATCGCGGGTTCATCGAGGTTGACCCGGATGGCAGCACCATCATCAAGGAGCGTCTGACCTCGCTGGGGTAAGCTTGCCGCAGCTTGTCTGCGAGGTTTATGACGTATTCACTCAACACGCTCAACGCTGACCGGGCCAACGCGCCCCCGAGCGGTATTTCACGTTTTGCCCATGAGGTGGCGCTGGTGGTCGGCGCTGCCCTGCTGGGCCTCTGGCTGTTGTCACTGCTGAGCCATTCGCTGGCCGATCCCGCCTGGAGCACCACCGGCACCCAGGACCGGGTCGGCAACTGGGCAGGGCAACTGGGGGCCTGGCTGGCGGATGGCAGTTATTTCCTGTTCGGCTTCTCGGTCTGGTGGCTGGTGCTTGCCGGCTTGCGTGTGTGGCTGTCAGCACTCGCCGGCCGGCTCAGGGGCTCGGCGCTGGAAGCCTCCGGCCATGACCGTGACGATGCCCAACCGGCGTCTTTCTGGCATTCGCCCCTGGTTCGGCGGCTGGGTTTTGTGCTGGCGCTGCTGTTCCTCATGGTGGGCAGCGTGACCTTGGAGTGGAGCCGCCTTTACCGCCTGGAACCTTTGCTGCCTGGTCACGGCGGTGGCGTGTTTGGCCATTTGCTGGGACCGTTGGCGTTGCGCTGGACCGGTTTCACCGGGTCGGCCCTGATGTCGCTGGTGCTGGTCGTGGCCTGCGCACCGTTGGTGTTCGGTTTCTCGTGGGGGCAGTGGGCCGAGCGCCTCGGCGCCATGCTGGATGGCTGGTTCGAGAGCCGGCGTGAGAAGCGGGAAGCGGTCGAGGACCAGCGGATTGGCGAGCAGGCGGCGCGCGAACGTGAGGTGGTGGTACAGGTCGAGCGCGAGGTGAGCGAAGAGCAGCACCCCAACCCTGTGGTGATCGAGCCGGTGAGGGTGGATGTGCCCAAGAGTGAGCGGGTGGCCAAGGAACGGCAGAAGCCTTTGTTCGTCGAAATGCCCGACAGCAGGCTGCCGCAGGTGGACCTGCTGGATGCCGCCCCGACGCAGCAGAGCACGGTGGACGCACAGACGCTGGAGATGACCAGCCGCCTGATCGAGAAAAAGCTCAAGGACTTCGGTGTCGAGGTGCGCGTGGTGGCGGCGGCACCCGGCCCGGTGATCACGCGCTACGAAATCGAGCCGGCCACCGGTGTGAAGGGTTCGCAGATCGTCAACCTCAGCCGCGACCTGGCGCGTTCGCTGTCGCTGGTGTCGATCCGGGTGATCGAGACCATCCCGGGCAAGAACCTGATGGCGCTGGAACTGCCCAACGCCAAGCGACAGACCATCAAGCTCAGCGAGATCCTGGGCTCGCAGGTCTATCACGACGCCAAGAGTCTGTTGACCATGGGGCTGGGCAAGGACATCGCCGGTCTGCCGGTGGTGGCCGATCTGGCCAAGATGCCGCACTGCCTGGTCGCCGGTACCACCGGCTCGGGAAAGTCCGTCGGCATCAACGCCATGATCCTGTCGCTGCTCTACAAGGCCGACGCCAAGGATGTGCGGCTGCTGCTGATCGATCCCAAGATGCTGGAACTGAGCGTCTACGAAGGCATTCCGCACCTGCTCTGCCCGGTGGTGACCGACATGAAGCAGGCGGCCAACGGCCTGAACTGGTGTGTGGCCGAGATGGAGAAGCGCTACAAGCTCATGAGCAAGATGGGCGTGCGCAACCTGGCGGGCTTCAACGCCAAGCTGGATGAGGCCAAGGCCCGGGGAGAAATCATCGGCAACCCCTTCAGCCTGACGCCCGAGCAACCCGAGCCGCTGGAGCGCCTGCCCCACATCGTGGTGGTGATCGACGAGCTGGCCGACCTGATGATGGTGGTGGGCAAGAAGATCGAAGAACTGATCGCCCGCCTGGCGCAGAAAGCGCGTGCCGCCGGCATTCACCTGATCCTGGCGACGCAGCGCCCCAGCGTGGACGTGATCACCGGCCTGATCAAGGCCAACATCCCGACCCGCATCTCGTTCCAGGTCAGCAGCAAGATCGACAGCCGCACCATCCTGGACCAGATGGGCGCCGAGAGCCTGCTGGGCATGGGCGACATGCTCTACATGCCTTCGGGCACGGGGTTCCCGATCCGCGTGCACGGCGCGTTTGTCAGCGACGACGAGGTGCACCGCGTGGCCTCGTACCTGAAAGACCAGTTTGGTGAGCCCAACTACATCGACGGCATCCTCGAGGGGGGTGTCGGTGATGGCGAAGGCGGTGACCTGTTTGGCGAAGGTGGTGGTGATGGCGGGGAAAAAGACCCGCTGTATGACCAGGCGGTGGCTATCGTGCTGCAGGACCGCAAGGCCAGCATTTCCTACGTCCAGCGCAAGCTCAAGATCGGCTACAACCGCGCCGCCCGTCTGCTCGAAGACATGGAGAACGCGGGGCTGGTCAGCGCGCTGACCAGCAGTGGCCAGCGCGACATTCTGGTGGCGCCGCGCGGCGACTGAACCCGGCGGGAAACCTTTTCGCGGAGCCGATGCTCCGAGCGTTCATGAATTTCAAACATCTGATCCCCGCCGGTTTTGCCCTGACGCTGCTGTCGGCCCAGGCCGATGGCCTGCAGGACCTCGATGCGTTTCTGCGCGAGGTCAAGAGCGCACAGGCCGGCTTCACCCAGGTGGTGACTTCTCCCAAGCGTGAAGGCGAGACCGTGGGGCGCAGCAAGACGTCCAGCGGCCGTTTCGAATTCCAGCGGCCGGGGCGTTTCCGCTTCGAATACACCAAGCCGTTCGAGCAGACCATCGTGGCCGATGGGCAGACGCTCTGGCTGTACGACGCCGACCTGAATCAGGTCACCGCGCGCAAGCAGCAGGACGTGCTCGGCAGCACGCCGGCTGCGCTGATCGCCTCGGGCACCGACCTCAAGGCGTTGTCGGAGGCGTTTGAACTGAAGGCGGCGCCGGCGAAAGACGGCATGGAATGGGTCGACGCGCGGCCCAAAGCCAAGGACGGCCAGTTGCAGAGCGTGCGCGTTGGCTTCAGGCAGGGACAGCTTTCCGTGCTGGAGATCCTCGACAGCCTGGGGCAGCGATCAGTCCTCAGCTTCGTTCAGTGGCAGGGCAACGCGGCCGTCAAGCCCGAGCGCTTCAAGTTCCAGCCGCCGGCTGGCGCCGACGTGATCCGTCCCTGACGCCGTGGCCACCGCTGCCCACCAGCCCCTGGCCGAACGCCTGCGTCCGCGCACGCTGGGCGAGGTGATCGGCCAGCAGCATCTCCTGGGCGAGGGCATGGCGCTGCGCCTGGCGTTCGAGTCGGGGCAACCGCACAGTTGCATCCTCTGGGGGCCGCCGGGTGTCGGCAAGACGACGATCGCGCGCCTGATGGCGGATGCGTTCGAGGCCCAGTTCATCACCATCAGCGCCGTGCTGGGCGGAGTCAAGGACATCCGGGAGGCGGTGGAACAGGCCGTGGCCGCACGCGACGGACTCGAGCAGCGACGCACCATCGTGTTCGTCGATGAGGTGCACCGTTTCAACAAGAGCCAGCAGGACGCCTTCCTGCCCCACGTCGAAAGCGGGTTGTTCACTTTCATCGGCGCCACCACCGAGAACCCGTCGTTCGAGGTCAACTCGGCGCTGCTCTCGCGTGCGGCGGTGTATGTGTTGCAGCCGCTGGGCGAGGACGAACTGCGTCAACTTGTGACACGTGCCCAGGGCATCGATGCCGTGCCGGCTGTCGAGCGCGCTGCCGAGGACCGGCTCATCGCCTATGCGGACGGTGATGCGCGGCGCCTTCTGAATACGCTGGAGACCTTGGCTGTGGCGGCCGGGCGTGAAAAACTGGCGCTGGTGACGGATGCGTGGCTGCTGCGCGTGCTGGGCGAACGCATGCGCCGCTACGACAAGGGCGGCGAGCAGTTCTACGACACCATCAGTGCCCTGCACAAAAGCGTGCGTGGCTCCGATCCCGACGCGGCGCTGTACTGGTTCGTGCGCATGCTCGACGGTGGTGCCGACCCGCGTTACATGGCGCGTCGCCTGATCCGCATGGCGGCCGAAGACATCGGTCTTGCCGACCCGCGCGCGCTGCGTCTCGCGCTGGACGCCGCCGAGGTCTACGAGCGGCTGGGTTCGCCCGAGGGGGAACTGGCGCTGGCCGAATGCGTGGTCTATCTGGCCGTGGCGCCCAAGTCGAATGCGGTCTACAAGGCCTTCAACGAGGCCAAGGCCTTCGTCAAGAGAGACGGTAGCCGACCGGTTCCGATGCACCTTCGCAATGCACCGACCAAGCTGATGAAGGACCTGGACTATGGCAAGGGCTACCGCTATGCCCACGATGAGGAGGGCGGTTTCGCTGCCGGCGAAACCTATCTGCCGGAGGCCATTGCGGGAACCTCGTTCTACCAGCCGGTCGAACGGGGGCTGGAAATCCGCATCGCCGATAAGCTGCGTGAGCTCAAGCGCCTCAACGATCAAAAAAACTAATGAAGTGCCTGATGCGCTGATGCTGCCCGGATTGCGGGTGCAAACCGAGGGAAAACCCGCGCGGAATCAGGGCTCCCACGTATCTGGCGCCTGGAGACCCTTGGATACAATTCGCCTCCAACCCGCCGTCTGCCCTGTTTCAAGGTCTGGCCTGGCGGGTTTTTTGCTAAGTTGAAGCGGGTCTGAACACGGGGTCCTGCGCTGCACAACGGCGCGGGATCGGACTTCCCGGTCTGGCGCCCCGACCTGTCAAAAACACGGAGAAAACTTCATGGATGTCTTGCTGCAGCAGATCATCAACGGTCTGGTTCTCGGCAGTATGTACGCGCTGGTGGCGCTGGGATACACGATGGTGTACGGCATCATCGGCCTGATCAACTTCGCGCACGGCGATGTGCTGATGGTCGGTGCGCTGACCAGTTGGACCATCATCGGCTGGATGAACAGTGCCTCGCCCGACTTGCCCGGTTGGCTGGTGCTGCTGCTGGCCACGGTGATTGCGATGGTGGTCTGTGCGACCCTCAACTACAGCATCGAGAAGCTGGCCTACCGGCCGCTGCGCAACTCGCCACGACTGGCGCCGCTGATCACGGCGATCGGCATGTCCTTGTTGCTCCAGACGTTCGCGATGATCCTCTGGAAACCCAATCCCAAGGCGTATCCGGCGATGCTCTCGCGTGAGCCGATCGAGTTCGCCGGCGCCGTGATCTCGGTCACGCAGATCGTGATTCTGGCGGCGACCGCGATCACGCTGGGTTTCCTGATGTGGCTGGTCAACAAGACCAATCTGGGGCGCGCCATGCGGGCCACCGCCGAGAACCCGCGCGTGGCAGCGCTGATGGGCATCAAGCCCGATGTGGTGATTTCCGCCACCTTCATCATCGGCGCCATGCTGGCCGCGATTGCCGGCGTGATGTGGGCGTCCAACTACGGCACCGTGCAGCACGCGATGGGCTTCATGCCCGGCCTGAAGGCTTTCGTGGCGGCGGTCATGGGCGGCATCGGCAACCTGGCCGGTGCGGTGGTCGGTGGTATCGCGCTGGGTCTGATCGAGTCCCTGGGCGCCGGTTACCTGGGCGAGCTGACCGGTGGCGTGCTGGGCAGCCAGTATGTCGACATCTTCGCCTTCATCGTGCTGGCACTGGTGCTCACGCTGCGTCCTTCGGGCCTGCTGGGTGAACGTGTGGCGGACCGCGCCTGACCGGGGAGACACACCATGACGAACACCAAGAACGGAAAGATCGTTGCTTTTGCGCTGGCCGGCATTGCCCTGCTGGTGCTGCCCCTGTTGCTGCAGGCCACGGGCTCCAATTCCTGGGCCCGCATCGTCGACCTGGCGCTGCTGTATGTGCTGCTGGCGCTGGGCCTGAACATTGTGGTCGGCTATGCCGGCCTGCTGGACCTGGGCTACATCGCGTTCTACGCGGTGGGCGCCTACATGTACGGCCTGCTGGCGTCGCCGCACCTGGCCGACACGTTCCCGGCCATCAAGGCGATGTTCCCCGATGGCCTGCACCTCAACGTCTGGTTGGTGATGCTGGCGGCCGCGACGGTGGCAGGTGTGGTCGGGATGATCCTGGGGGCGCCGACGCTCAAGCTGCGCGGTGACTACCTGGCGATCATTACGCTGGGGTTCGGGGAAATCATCCGCATCTTCATGCTCAACCTGGACCGCCCCATCAACATCACGAACGGTCCCAAGGGGCTGGCGCAGATTGATCCCCTGACCGTGTTCGGCTTCAACATGGGGCAGCGGCACACGCTGGAAATTGGCGACTGGAGCTACACCTTCCAGCCGGTCACGCTGTACTACTACCTGTTCCTGTTCTTCGTCCTGATGTCGGTGGTGCTGTCCTACCGTCTGCAGGATTCGCGTATCGGCCGCGCCTGGATGGCCATCCGCGAGGACGAGATCGCCGCCAAGGCCATGGGCCTGAACACCCGCAACCTCAAGCTGCTGGCCTTCGGCATGGGTGCCACCTTCGGCGGCATGTCGGGCGTGCTGTTCTCCTCGTTCCAGCGATTTGTGTCACCCGAGTCCTTCTCACTGATGGAGTCGGTGATGGTGGTGGCGATGGTCGTTCTGGGCGGCATCGGCCACATCCCGGGCGTGATCATGGGTGCCCTGATGCTGGCCGGCCTGCCGGAGTTGCTGCGCCACCTGCCCGACCTGTCGTACGTGACCGGTGGTCGTCTGGGCCCCGAGGTGCTGCGCCAGTTGCTGATCGCGCTGGCCATGGTGGTGGTGATGCTGCTGCGTCCGAAGGGCCTGTGGCCTTCGCCCGAGCACGGCAAGGCACTGACCAAGTAACCGAAGGACACCACCATGAGCGAAACAATTCTGAAAGTGGCCAATGTGTCCAAGCGCTTTGGCGGCCTGCAGGCCCTCAGCGATGTGGGCATCACCATCGAACGCGGTCAGGTCTACGGTCTGATCGGTCCCAACGGCGCCGGCAAGACCACGTTCTTCAACGTGCTGACCGGCCTCTACACGCCCGACAGCGGCAGCTTCGAACTGGCCGGCAAGCCTTACACCCCCACGGCGGTGCACGAGGTGGCCAAGGCTGGCATCGCCCGCACGTTCCAGAACATCCGGCTGTTCCCTGAAATGACAGCGGTGGAGAACGTGATGGTC
>JAYRQF010000128.1:0-7799 GCA_041910735.1 Limnohabitans sp. | reverse complement strand
TGTGCTGGCCGGCGACGGCAAGGCCGACCACTATTTCGAGGGCGGCGCCACCATGGTGGGCGTGGGCATCGACCTCTACCTGATGATGGCCGGTGCCGATGCCGTGGCCGCCAAATACCGCCAGGCCTGAGCCGGACAGCGGACATGTCGAAGCTGCCCCACGCCGTCGTCACCGGTGCCTCGTCCGGCATTGGCCGCGCCATTGTGCAGCGCCTGCTGCAGGACGGCTGGCGCGTCACCGGCCTGTGCCGCTCCATGCCCGAAGACCGTCACCCGAACCTGCGCATCGTGCAGGCCGATGTGGCCGAGATCGCACAACTGCCAAAGGTCTGCGCACAGATCACGGCCGATGGCGCGCCGGTGCAGGCGCTGGTGCATGCGGCCGGCTTCATGCGCGTGGCGCCGCTGGGCGAGCTCGACAGCGCTGCTGGTGCCGCCATGTGGCAGCTGCATGTGCAGGCCGCCGAAGTGCTGGCCAACCAGCTTTTGCCGCACATGCCGGATGGCGCGCGCATCGTGCTGATCGGCAGCCGCACGGCCAATGGTTCGCCCACGCGCAGCCAGTACGCCGCCACCAAGGCGGCGCTGGTGGGCATGGCGCGCTCCTGGGCGGCTGAACTCGCGCCACGCGGCATCACCGTCAACGTGCTGGCGCCCGGCGCCACCGACACGCCTTTTCTGCGCGACCCGGCGCGTGCACAAACCCAGGCCAGGGTGCCGCCCATCGGCCGCTTTGTGCAGCCTGAAGAAGTGGCCGGGTTAGCTGCCTTTTTGCTCGGCCCGCTGGGCGGCGCCATGACCGGTCAACACCTGGTGATGTGCGGCGGCGCATCGCTTTGAATACCCACCCGATTTCCCAAGGAGACAAACCATGAAACGCAAAACCCTTTCCCTGCTGGCCGCTGGCCTGATCGGCGCCTTGCTCGCCCCGGTTTCTGCCATCGCACAGGCCTACCCCAGCAAACCCGTCAAAGTGATCATCCCCTTCCCGCCGGGTGGCACGCTTGACGCCATTGGCCGCCAGCTCGCACAAAAGCTCAGCGAGCAACTGGGCCAGCAATTCGTGGTTGAAAACAAACCCGGTGGTAACGGCATCATCGGCGCCGACGCGGTGGCCAAGGCGCAGGCCGACGGTTACACCCTGCTGTTCAACGCGTCCACCTTCACCACCGCGCCCATGACCATGAAGCAGGTGCCCTACGCCGTGGCCAAGGACTTTGCGCCCGTGGCCCTGGTGGCCAAGGCGCCGCTGTCGGTGGCGATCAACAAGAACCTGCCTGTCACCGACATCAAATCGCTGCTGGCCTATGCCAAGGCCAACCCCGGCAAGCTGACCTTTGCCGTGGGCTCAGTCGGCTCGGCCGGCCACCTGGCCACCGAGTTGCTCAAGCACAACGGTCTGGACTACACCGTGGTGCCCTACAAGGGGACGGCACCGGCATTCCAGGACCTCATCGGTGGCCAGATCAGCGGTTTCATCGACCCGATCCTGGGCTCGCTGCAGTACCACAAGAACGGCCTGCTGCGCGTGGTGGCCGTGACCTCGGCCCACCGCACGCCCAATCTGCCCGATGTGCCCACCGTGGCCGAAACCCTGCCGGGCTACGAGTTCTACAGCTGGTACGGCTTGTGGGCGCCCGTGAAAGCGCCGCAAGAGGTCAGGGACCTGCTCAACGCCCAGGTGAACAAAGCCCTGGCCACCGACATGAAGGACAAGCTGATCAGCCAGGGCCTCATCGTGGGCGGTGGCAGCATCGAAGACTTCCGCAAATTTCAGGCCGACGATATGGCCAGGTCGCAGAAGCTGATCACCGATGGCAACATCCGGCTGGAGTGAGGGGCCGGACGAGTCTGTCTGGAACATGGCGACCTGTGCCTTGCGCGACGCCGTCAACAAGTGTGCCGGGAAGTTACCGCACGGCGTGGACGAGTTCGGGCACGCACGGGCTGCTGCGACTGCACCCTTGCCTCAAGGGCACAATGCCTGTTCACTGTCAGAAAGACCCCACATGAGCAAACACTGGATGGCCCTGGTCCTCGCCGGCCTCGGCCTGGTGGCCCAGGCCTCTTACCCCGACAAGCCTGTGACGTTGGTGGTGCCCTACCCGCCAGGTGGCGCCACCGACATCCTGGCGCGCAAACTCGCGGGGCCACTGGGGCAGCGGCTGGGTCAGCCGGTCATTGTCGAAAACAAGGCCGGTGCGGGTACCGCCATCGGCGCCGCGCAGGTGGCCAAATCCGCGCCCGACGGCTACACCCTGCTGATTTCGTCCAACACCACCTTCACCGTCAACGCCGCGCTCAAAAACCACCTGCCCTACGACCCGCAAAAGGATTTCGAGTCGGTGGGTCTGGTCGGCAGCTCGCCACTGGTGCTGCTGGCCAATCCCAGGTTGCCGGCCAGTAATGTGAAGCAACTGCTGGAGCTGTCGCGCCAGACGCCGCAGGGCCTGAACTTTGGCTCCTTTGGCGTGGGCACCTCGGCTCACCTGGCGGGAGAAGTCTTCAAGGTCATGACGGGTGCGAACCTGGTGCATGTGGCCTACCGTGGCAGCGCTCCCGCCATGACAGACCTGATCGGTGGTCAGATTCCCTTGAGCTTTGACACCAGCATCGCGGCCATGCCCCAGATGGCCACCGGCAAAGTCAAGGCGATAGCGGTGACCACCCGCCAGCGTTCACCGCAGATGCCACAGGTGCCCACCGTGGCCGAGGCGGGCTTTCCCGACTACGAGATGGTGCCGTGGATCGCGGTGGTGGCACGCCGCGGTTTGCCGCCTGATGTCAGCGGCAAGCTCGCCAAAGCCCTGCGCGAGAGCGTGGCCGATCCGGTGGTCAAGGCCGATCTGCAAAAAGTCGGCCTGGATGTGCTCTACCAGCCCGGTGCCGCGTACGACAGCCGCGTGGCGCAGGAGCTGCCGCTGCTGCGGGCCTATGTGCACCGCGCCAACATCCCGGTGGAGTGAGGCGCGCGAAAGGATGTGCAGCCTCAGTGCAGCGATGACAGGAACTGCCGCAGCTCCGGTGTCTGCGGCTGACTGAACAGCACCTCGGGCGGGCCTTGTTCATGGACCTTGCCCTGGTGCATGAAGATCACGCGGTCACTGACCTTGCGGGCGAAATTCATCTCGTGGGTCACCATCAGCAGTGTCATGCCCTCCTGGGCCAGTGACTCCACCACGGCCAGCACTTCACCCACCAGCTCCGGGTCCAGGGCCGAGGTGATCTCGTCGCACAGCAGGATGCCCGGTGACATGGCCAGCGCGCGGGCAATGGCCACGCGTTGCTGTTGACCGCCGGAGAGCTGGTCGGGGTAGGCGTCGAATTTTTCGGCCAGTCCCACGCGGCCCAGCAGCTGCCGTGCGGTGGCCTGGAGCTGGGCTTCGGGCAGTTTCTTGACCAGGCCGGGGGCCAGCATGATGTTTTTGCCCACGCTCAGGTGCGGAAACAGGTTGAACGACTGGAAGATCATTCCGACCTGCTGACGCAACGCCCGCATGGCTTGCGGGTTGTCGTACACCAGAGGCTGGCCCTGCACCGCCAGGCTGCCGTGCTGGAAGGTCTCCAGTCCGTTCACGCAGCGCAGCAGTGTGCTTTTACCGGAGCCGCTCTTGCCAATGATGGCGATCACTTCGCCGGGGCGCACCTGCAGGTCAATGCCCTTGAGCACCTCGTTGGCGCCATAGGACTTGCGCAAGCCCTGGATGTCAACGGCAAACGTGGGTTCAGTGGCGATGGACATGGAGTTTGCTTTCAAGAGAACGTGCGTACAGGCTGATCGGGTAGCAGATCGCGAAATACAGGAGGCCCACACAGCTGTAGACCACAAAAGGTTTGAAGGTGGCGTTGGTGATCATGGTGCCGGCCTTGGTCAGTTCGACAACACCGATCACCGAGGCCAGCGCCGTGCCCTTGACCACCTGCACCAGAAAGCCCACCGTCGGCGCCACGGCAATGCGCCCGGCTTGCGGCAGAATGACGTGGCGCAGCTGCTCGCCGAAATTCAGGGCCAGGCTTTGTGCGGCTTCCCACTGCCCTTTGGGAATGGCCTTGACGCAGCCGTGCCAGATTTCGGTGAGGAAGGCGCTGCTGTAGAGCGTCAACGCCACTGCGGCGGAAGTCCAGGCGGAGGTTTCGAGGCCGAACAGCGCCATGCCGAAATAGGCCAGAAACAGTTGCATGAGCAGAGGGGTGCCCTGAAACAGCTGCACATAAACCGCCACAAAGCGCTGCAGGCCTGCTGAATGGGTGGTGCGCGCCACCAGCAAAGCCAGACCGACCAGACCGCCACCGATGAAGGCGATCAGGGACAGTGCCACTGTCCAGCGTGCAGCCAGCAGCAGATTGCGCAGGATGTCCCAGAGTGAAAAATCAACCACGGCGACCTCCGAACAGGCAGCGTGCGCCCAGCCAGTTGAGCGTGGCGCGCAGGACCATTGACAGCAGCAGGTACAGCGCGGTGGCCACAATGAAGGCCTCAAAGGCCCGGAAGTTGCGGCTCTGGATCAGGTTGGCCGCATAGCTCAGTTCTTCGGTCGAGATCTGCCCGCACACGGCCGAGCCCAGCATGACGATGATGATCTGGCTGACCAGCGCCGGCCACACGCGCTGCAGCGCAGGCGGCAGCACCACGCGGGTGAAGGTTTGCACCGGGGTCAGGGCCAGGCTCATGGCCGCCTCGATCTGGCCGCGCGGCGTGGACTGGATGCCGGCCCGCACGATCTCGGCTGAATAGGCCCCCAGGTTGATCACCATCGCGATCGCCGAGGCCCATTCGGGTGAAAGTTTGATGCCCGCCACCGGCAGGCCGAAAAAGATGAAAAAGAGCTGGACGATGAAGGGCGTGTTGCGGATGAGTTCCACATACGCGCTCACCACCGGCCGTGCCCACGCAGGGCCCTGGGTCCGGGTCCAGGCGCAGACAATGCCCAGCGCTACCCCAAGCACCGCCGATACGGCCGTCAGGGCCAGGGTCCAGGCCACGCCCTTGAGCAGTAGGGGCCACTGCGACAGGACGGCTGCAAAGTCCAGCTCGATGTTCATCTGGGGCGTCCTTATTCAGGCAGTTGGCCGGCGGTGCGACCGAGCCATTTCTGGGCCATCCTGTCCAGATCACCGGCCTTTTTGGCGTCGGCAATGATGGCGTTCACACGGGTGCGCAGGGCGTCTTCGCCTTTGGCCACGCCGATGAAGTTGGGGCTGTCCTTGAGCAACAGCTTGTACTCGGCATTGAGCTGCGGGTTCTTCTGGATCATGTTGCCGGCCACCGAGGCGCCCGTGGCCACCAGCTGGGTCTGACCCGAAACGAAGGCGGAGATCGTGGCGTTGTTGTCTTCGAAACGCTTGATGTCGGTGCCTGCCGGAGCCACCTTGCTTAACTCCTGGTCTTCAATGGCGCCGCGGGTCACCGCAATGCTTTTGCCCTTGAGGTCATCCATGTTCTTGATGTTCAGGGACTTGGGCGCGTACACCGCCTGGAAGAAGGGCGAATAGGCCGCGGTGAAGTCGATCACCTTTTCACGTTCCGGGTTCTTGCCCAGGGTGGAGATCACCAGATCGGCTTTTTTGGTTTGCAGGTAGGCAATGCGGTTGGCGCTGGTGACCGTGACCAGTTCCACCTTCACGCCCATCCTGGTGCCGATGTAATTGGCCATGTCAATGTCCAGACCTTGCGGCTGGAGGTCGATGCCGACGAAACCGTAAGGCGGAAAGTCGGTCGGGATGGCGATCTTGATCAGCCGTGATTTCTGGATGTGCTCCAGTGCCGATTGGGCGTGCGTCAGGCCAGCGCCTGACAGGGCCAGTGCGGCCAGCGAAGCCGTGACGAAGAAGCGTTTCGAAAGTTTCATAGCAAAGCTCCAAGGTAGGTGGAAGGGGAACGGGTTTTGCGGGGTTCTGCAGCCTGCGGTGCGGTGGGCCTGTCGTCCAGCGGCGAGAGTGCCTGGCGCAGCTCTGCCAACGGGTCGCTGGGCGAAGGCTGCAGGTTCAGGGCCGACTGCACCTGGCCGATGTGTTCGGTCATCAGTTGCTCGGCCAGGGTTTTGTCGCCGGCTTCGAGGGCTTTGACGATGTCGATGTGGTCCTGGCAGGACTTCACGGCATCGTGCGTCGACTGGTAGAGCATGGCGATCAGCGTGGTGCGTGCGGTGAAGTCACGCAGCGTGTCGGCCAGCAGCTGGTTGCCCAGGCATTCGGCCAGACAGACATGGAAGTCGCCCAACAGATAGCTGCGCCGACCAATGTCCTGTTCCTTGAGTGCGGCCTTTTCCTGGGCAATGTGCTGTTTCAGGCGTTTGAGGGTGGATTTCTCCATGGCCGGTGCCAGCCGGATGAGGCCGGTTTCGATCACCCGCCTGGCCTCGAAAGCTTCCCGGGCTTCGCTGGCCGAGGGTTGCACCACATACCAGCCGCGGCGCGAGCTGACCTGCACGATGCCCCGTGCGGTCAGCTGCATCAGCGCCTCACGCACCAGGGTACGGCTGCAGTCGAACAGCATCGACAGCGCCTGCTCGCCCAGGCGTGTGCCGGGCATGAGCTTTTGCGCCAGGATGGCTTCGACGATTCGATGGGCAATTTCACTGGATGTCACGTCCACATTCCTTTGCAGCAGGTCTAGCGATAACCGTGCCAACATCGACAAGACTTGTATACAAGCCTTGTGCATCATAGATGTGCATTTGGTGGGTGACGACCAGCGAAAACCCTGACCGGGGTGCATCAAAGGCACAAAAACGGTGCGCAGTGGTGAAGGGCACAATGCCCGCATGACGCGTTCCATCCTTGTTCTCGGCGCCGGCATGGTCGGCACCTGCACCGCACTGCATCTGCAGCAGCGCGGTTTTGATGTGCTGTTGGTGGATCGGCGTGCGCCGGGGCAGGAAACCTCGTATGGCAATGCCGGCCTGATCCAGCGCGAAGCGGTGGAGCCCTACGCGTTTCCTCGCGAAGCGGGCTTTGTGCTGAACGCTGCGCTGGGTCGTGGTGCCGAAGTGCACTGGCACGCGCGGGGGCTGTGGCAGATGGGGCGTGCGTTGTGGCGTTACTTCAGGCAGTCGCACCCGGCCTCACATGCACGGGCCACCGAAGCCTACAGCCGGCTGATCGCCCATGCCACGGCAGAACATGCGCCGTTGATCGCAGCGGCGGGTGCCGAAGACCTGGTCAAGCGGGAAGGTTTCCGTTTTGTTTTTCGCACGCCGCAGGCATTCCATGAAGCCGTGCAAAGGGCGCAGGCGCTGGAGGCCCGCTTCGGTGTGCGCCACCATGCCGAGGACGGCGCCGCGCTGGCGCGTGCAGAACCGGCGTTGCGTGGGGCGCTGGCTGGTGCGGTGCACTGGCTCGATCCGTGGGCTGTCAGCCATCCGGGAGCACTGGTGCAGCGCTACGCCGATCTGTTTGCGGCGCGTGGTGGCCGCTTGCTGACAGGTGATGCGCTCACGCTGCAGCCGTCCGGTGCAGGCTGGTCGGTACTCACCCATGAGGGGCGCATGGATGCCGCGCAGGCGGTGCTGGCTTTGGGGCCGTGGGCCGATGGCCTCCTCCGTGGTTTGGGCTACCGCTTGCCGCTGTTCATCAAGCGCGGCTACCACCAACACTACCGGTCACCGGCTGTTCTGAGCCAGCCCTTGCTCGATGCCGAACGGGGCTATGTGCTGGCGCCGATGCAGCGTGGCCTGCGCCTGACCACCGGCGCCGAATTTGCACCCATCGACGCAGCGCCGACGCCGGTGCAGCTGCACAAAGCCGAAGCACTGGCGCGTGGTTTGGTGGATCTGGGTGAGGCTTTGCCCGAATCGCCC
>JAYRQF010000127.1:0-1767 GCA_041910735.1 Limnohabitans sp. | reverse complement strand
ATCGGCCCGATTCCGCGCAGCGAGTTCGAGCCCGAGACCATCAAGGCCAAGATCCGCGCCAACCCGCTGCTGCAGCATGTCGACGCCGATCGCGTCAAGCCGCGCATCCTGACGCTGACGCAGTCCACCTACGACGGCGTGCTGTACAACACCGAAACCATCAAGAACCTGGTGGACGGCTATGTGGAAAACCTGCACTTCGACGAAGCCTGGCTGCCGCACGCCTCGTTCCATCCGTTCTATGGCACCTACCATGCCATGGGCCGCAAGCGCGAGCGCCCGCAGAAGACCATGGTGTACTCCACGCAGTCCATCCACAAGCTGCTGGCCGGCATCAGCCAGGCCAGCCACGTGCTGGTGCAGGATTCGCAGGAACGCAAGCTGGACACCTACCTGTTCAACGAAGCCTACCTGATGCACACCTCGACCTCGCCGCAATACAGCATCATTGCCAGCTGCGACGTGGCGGCCGCCATGATGGAGCCGCCCGGCGGCACCGCACTGGTGGAAGAGAGCATCATCGAGGCGCTGGACTTCCGCCGCGCCATGCGCAAGGTGGAGGAAGAATTCGGCAAGAACGACTGGTGGTTCCAGGTCTGGGGCCCCGAGGAGCTCGCCGACGAAGGCATCGGTCGCGCCGATGACTGGATCATCCGCTCCAGGGGCAAGGACAAGAAGGCGCAGCAGTGGCACGGCTTCGGCGAGCTGGCTGACGGTTTCAACATGCTCGATCCGATCAAGTCCACCATCGTCACACCCGGCCTCAAGCTGGACGGCACCTTCGAGCAGAAAGGCATTCCGGCCAGCATCGTCACCAAGTATCTGGCCGAGCACGGCGTGGTGGTGGAAAAGACCGGCCTGTACAGCTTCTTCATCATGTTCACCATCGGCATCACCAAGGGCCGCTGGAACACGCTGCTGACCGCGCTGCAGCAGTTCAAGGACGATTACGACAAGAACCAGCCGATGTGGCGCATCCTGCCGGAGTTCTGCCAGCAGCACCGTCGCTACGAGCGCATGGGCCTGCGCGACATGTGCCAGTACGTGCACGAGATGTACGCCAAATACGACATCGCGCGTCTGACGACCGATATGTATCTGTCCGAGCTGACGCCGGCCATGACGCCGTCCGACGCCTATGACCATATTGCGCGCCGCCAGACCGAGCGCGTGGAGATCGACGATCTGGAAGGCCGTGTCACCGTGGGCCTGGTCACGCCGTACCCGCCGGGTATCCCGCTGCTGATTCCGGGCGAGGTGTTCAACAGCCAGATCGTCGATTACCTCAAGTTCGCGCGCGATTTTGCGAAGCAGTGTCCCGGCTTCGAGACCGACATCCATGGGCTGGTCAAGCAGCTGGACGCCAAGGGCGAGGTGCGCTTCTACGCCGATTGCGTGATGGAAGATACGGCTGCAGGCCGCCGCCGCTCGCGCGCCAAGGCTGCCCGCCCGCTGACCATGGACGACATGATTGCGGCGCAACAGCACACGCCGTTCACCAACCAGTTCTGACGCTTGGTAAGGACAAGCAAAAGCGCCTGGTGTCCTCGGTCGGACATCAGGCGCTTTTTTTTGCCTGGGCAGGGCGTCCTTACACGTAGTCGGAGCTCAGGCCGGCCGTGTGACTGAAGCCGCAGTCCACATAGCTGATCTCGGCCGTCATGCCGGATGCCAGGTCGGACAGCAGGAAGGCGGCCACATTGCCCACTTCCTCGATCGTCACGTTGCGGCGCAGCGGGGCGTTGGTGGCCATGAAGGCCAGCAGCT
>JAYRQF010000126.1:0-6007 GCA_041910735.1 Limnohabitans sp. | reverse complement strand
GGCGGCGGTGGCTTTGGCCTGGGCCAGCCGTTCGGCCGGCACCTCGCAATGGAAGCTGGCGGGCAGCAGGCGGCCGGTGGCGCTGTCCTCGAGGCGGTCGAGCACCATGCGCATGATGCGAAAGCTCGATGGCACCAGACCCGAAGCGTCGCCCGAGTGGATGCCTTCGGTCAGCACCTCGACCTTGAGTGTGCCGCTGGCCATGCCGCGCAGGCTGGTGGTCAGCCAGAGCTGGTCGTAGTTGCCGGCGCCGCTGTCCAGGCAGATCACCAGGCCCACGTCGCCCAGCCGCGTGCGCAGTGCATCCACATAAGGCAACAGGTCGTACGAACCCGATTCTTCGCAGGTCTCGATCAGGCCGACGATGCGCGGGTGGGGCGTCTTCTGGCTTTTGAGCGCCTGCACGGCGGCGATGCTGGCGTACACCGCATAACCGTCGTCGGCGCCGCCACGGCCGTACAGCTTGCCGTCCTCGTAGACCGGGGTCCAGGGGCCAAGGTCATTCCTCCAGCCGTTGAACTCGGGCTGCTTGTCCAGGTGACCGTACATCAGCACCGTCTGGCCGCTGCCTTCGCTGGCCGTGCGTGTGGCGTCGATTTCGAAAATAAGCACCGGTGTGCGGCCGGGCAGGCGGATGATTTCGAGCTTCAGCCCCTCGACTTTCTGCGCTTCGACCCATTCGGCGGCGTTGCGCAGCACCGCTTCGATGTGGCCGTGCGCGGCCCATTCGGCGTCGAAGGCGGGCGACTTCGCCGGGATGGCGATGTACTTTTTCAGTTCCGGCAGGATGCCGCTGTCCCAGGCCCGGGTGACGTCGGACAGGATGCGGGCGCTGTCGGAAGCGGTGGGGGCGATTTCGCGAGGCAGGGGAGCGTTCATGTTGGACTTTCCTGGTCAGACGGCTGCAATTTAACGTGGAATCTGCTGGCGGGTTGCTGTGCCCGGGCCGTGGTTGGGATGAATGTCCAAAAAGAGCACTAAGGTATGCTTTGCATCTTGTTTTCCACAAGAGGGCAAAACACGCAGATCCCCGTTCCCCTGAAGGGGCATTGCCACGCGGTCCTCGTCCATTGACACCCATGAAACACATCAGTATCCGGGCTCAGGTGGCCCTCAGCGCGATTGCGGTCGGCTGTCTGCTGCTCATCGCGCAACTGGGACTGCAGTTCTATGTGCTGCGCGCCGACATCGTCCAGCGCATTGAAAAGCACGAGTTCAGGGCGCTCAAGGACTTTGCCGTTTACCTGGATGAGAAGCTGCACGACAGCATGGACATGCTGGCCAGCGAGGCGGTCAATGTGCCCGAGGTGAGTCTGCGCAATCTGGTGGCGCTGGAGCAGCATCTGGCGCGCGAGAAAGCCCTGCTGACCGTGTTTGACGACCTGTATGTGTTCGATGCCAAAGGCCTGCTGCTGGTGGACTGGCCGCAAAAGCCCGGACGGCGCATGTTGGACATGTCGGCGCGCGACTATGTGCAGGGCGTGATCGCGAACCGCCAGCCGATGATCTCGGCCCCCATTCTGGGCAAGGCCACGCGCCAGCCCATCGTGGTGGTGGCCACCCCCATTCTGGACCGCCACGGCGAGCTGACGGGCATTCTGGCTGGCGTGCTCAACCTCTACAAACCCAATCTGCTCGGTTCAATCTCCAGCCGCAAGAACGGTGAAACCGGTTACTACTACCTGGTCAGCCATGAGCGCGTGCGCATTGCACACCCCAACCCGGCGTTGGTGCTCGAACGTGTACCACCCAACAGCAACAACGAACCTTTTGAGCGCGCCATGCGGGGTTTCGAGGGCACCCTGGAAGGCACCAACACCCGGGGGCTGCGGGGGCTGTTCACCTTTGCGCGGCTCAAGACGACTGGCTGGGTGGTGGCCTCGGTGATCCCGACCGAGGAGGCGTTTGCGCCGATCCGCCAGATTTACGGGCGTATGCTGCTGGTCACGGGTTTTCTGCTGCTGGTGTTCCTGCCCTGCCTCTGGCTGTTTTCGGGGCGGCTGGCGCGGCCATTCAGGAACCTGTCGCTGGCCATGGAGCAGACGGCACAGCGCATGCGTGAGAGCCAGCCGGTGCATGCGATCGAACCACGGGGCAGCACTGAAATCCGCAAGGTCACCCGGGCTTTCAACGCGTTCGTTGAGGCGCGCATCCAGGCCGAGCAGGAGCTGTCGGTGGCGCGCGACGCGGCCCAACAGGCCAATGCCTCCAAGAGCCAGTTCCTGGCCAACATGAGCCACGAAATCCGCACACCCATGAATGGCATCCTGGGCATGACCGAGCTGTGTCTGCAAACGCGCATGACACAGGAGCAGCGCAGCTACCTGGAGATGGTCAACACTTCGGCACGCTCGCTGCTGGCGGTCATCAACGACATCCTCGATTTTTCCAAGATCGAGGCGCGCAAGCTCGACCTCGACCCGCACGAGTTCAGCCTGCGCGATCTGGTGCGCGACTGCACCCGCACGCTGTCTCTGCGTGCCGCCGAAAAAGGTCTGGAGATGATCTGCGACGTGGCCTGCGATGTGCCGGCGAGGCTGGTGGGCGATCCGATGCGCCTGCACCAGATCCTCACCAACCTGTTGGCCAATGCCATCAAGTTCACCGCCCAGGGCGAGGTGGTGCTGTCGGTGCGCCTGCTGTCGGTGCAGGGCTACGCGGTGTGTCTGGAATGGTCGGTGCAGGACAGCGGCATCGGCATCCCGCCGGACAAGCAGGGCATGATTTTCGACACCTTCACCCAGGCCGACGCAGGTACCGCGCGGCGTTTTGGCGGCTCCGGGCTGGGGCTGGCGATCTGCCGCAGTCTGGTGCAGATGATGGGCGGAACCCTGGGGGTGGAAAGTGTTCCGGGCCAGGGCAGCACTTTCCGCTTCACCACACACCTGCAGGCGGCGCACCACGTTCCGCTGCAGCGCGAAGAAGTCCATCCGCAGCTGCAGGGCGCGCAGGTTTTGCTGGTGGACGACAACGCCAGCAGCCGGCGCTGGCTGGCGCGTGAACTGGACCGGGCGGGGCTGCATGCACTGGCCTGTGACGGGGCGGCGCAGGCCATGCAGATGCTGCAGTCGCTGCCCGTGCGCTATGCGCTGATCGATGTGAACATGCCGGAAATCGACGGTTATGCGCTGGCGACGCAGCTGCGCCGGCTGCGCGGACCGCAGGCGCTGGGCATCGTGATGATGGGCAATCTGGGCGAGCAGATCAACGACGAGCAGATGGCCGAATACCAGGTGCAGGGCTATCTGGCCAAGCCGCTGGACCCGCATGAACTGATCGCGGTGCTCAACGCGCTGGCCAACCCCAGGGCCAGTGCCCCAGCCGGGCTGCCCGCGCAACCGACCCTGTCAAAAGACGTGTGCTGGCGTGTTCTGCTGGCCGAGGACACGCCGGTCAACCAGACGCTCGCCACCATGCTGTTGACCCGCATGGGCCACGAGGTGACGCTGGCCAACAATGGCCTGGAAGCGGTGGACGCTTTTGCCAACGGGCAGTTTGACCTGGTGCTGATGGACATCCAGATGCCCGAGATGAGTGGCATCGAGGCCACGGTGGCCATCCGTGAACTTGAACAGACGCGCGGCCAGGCCCGTGTGCCCATCATCGCGGTGACCGCACATGCGCTCAAAGGCGACCGTGAGCGCTATCTGGCGTCCGGCATGGACGGCTATGTGGCCAAGCCCCTGTCGGTGGAGGCCCTCAAGTCCGAGATGCAGCGCTGCATGGCGGCCCCCTTGTTGCAGAACTGAAGCTCAGCGGTACTTCTGCATCCAGGCCAGTCCGCGTGAAGTGCCACCGCTGGATGTGTCTGCCGGGATGTATTCGCAGCCCACCCAGCCATCCCAGCCCGTCTCGGCGCTGATGCGGTCGATCAGCGCAAACAGGTGGTCCCAGTTGAGTTCGCCCGAGCCCGGTTCGTGGCGCGCGGGCACGTCGGCGAACTGGAAGTGGCCGACGCGGCCGGTGGGCAGGTACTGGCTGATCTTGGTCGAGAGGTCGCCCTCGACGATCTGGCAGTGGAACAGGTCCATCTGCACCTTCACGTTGTCTGCGCCCACGGCTTCGAGGATGGCATGCGCATGGTCCTGGCGCTGCAGATGGAAGCCCGGGATATTGCGTGTGTTGATGGGTTCGAGCATCAGGTCGCGCCCGGCCTTGGCGGCTTGCTGCGCCGCCCACTTCAGGTTGGCCACCAGCGTCTGGTCGGCCTGCTGGGCGCTCAGACCTTCGGGACGCACGCCCACCACGGTGTGCACGCGCGGACAGTCGAGCACCTCGGCGTATTCGAGCGCCCAGGCCAGCCCGGTGCGGAACTCGGCCTCGCGCCCGGGCAGGCAGGCGGTGCCGCGCAGGCCACGGTCCCAACCGCTGGTCATCTCGTCTTTCGTCATGCTGCCGGGGGGCATGTTGAACAGCACCTGCTGCAGGCCGTTGCCCTTCAGGCGGGCGGCCAGTTCGGCGGCGGGGTACGCGTAGGGGAACAGGTATTCCACGGCCTTGAAACCGTCCTTCGCGGCCGCCTCGAAGCGGTCCAGAAAGGGCAGGTCCGGGTACATCATGGTCAGGTTGGCGGCAAAGCGGGGCATGGTGTGTCCTTGGGGTTGTTTACCAGCGCGCACCAAAGGTGCTGCGCAGTTCTTCGATGTCGGCTTCGGGCAGCGGCGCGGTGTGGGGCGCCAGCAGCATCAGGCGTGCGGTTTCTTCCAGTTCTTCGAGCGTGGCCATCGCTGCGGCGGGGTTGTCGTGCCACACGTTGGGGCCCAGGCGCGGCAGCATGACGGCGCGGATCGGTGTGCCTCGCGCCGCCCAGGCGCGGATCAGTGCGGCCACTTCGTCTGCGGCCACCGGGCTGCCGGGGCGGTGGTACTTGACCAAGGGCACATGGCCGACCTTCATCACGAAGTAGGGCGTGATGGCGGGCAACAGTTCGGGGCCCGGGGTGTTCAGGCTCAGGGCCACCAGGTGCGTGCTGTGCGTGTGGATCACGCAGCGCGTGCCGGCATCGGTTTCGCAGGCGGCCTGGTAGATGCGGCGGTGCAGGGCCAGCGTCTTGCTGGCGCGGTCACCGCTGAGCTGCTGGCCGTCTGCGCCGACTTTTGCCAGTTTCTCCGGCTGCAGAAAACCCAGACAGGCGTCGGTTGGCGTGATGAGGAAGCCATCGTCCAGCCGCACACTGATGTTGCCGGCCGTGGCATGGACGTAGCCGCGCTCGAACAGGCTGCGGCCGACGCGGCAGATTTCTTCGCGGGCTTGTGCCTCGGACATGAATGAAGCGCTCATGCCAGCACTGTAAAAGCTTTGCTGAAGAAATCGTCGGTGCCGAAGTTGCCCGACTTGAGCGTGATGTGCAGCGGCCCGGCCTCGCCCTGCGCATGGCACCAGGGCACGCCGGGGTCGATCTGCGGGCCAATCTGCAACTGCGTGATGCCCAGTGCCTGCACGCAGGCGCCCGAGGTCTCGCCACCGGCCACCACCAGCTGCTGCACGCCGGCCTGCGCCAGGGCGCGGGCCACGGCGGCCAGCGCGTGTTCGACCAGTGCGCCGGCTGCGGCCACACCGAGACGTGCCTGAATCACTTTCACGGCTTCGGGTTCGGCGGTGGAATAGACCAGCACCGGCCCCTGGGGCAGCAGCGGCTGCGCCCAGGCCATGACCTGCGCCACCAGCGCCGCGGTGTCGCCGGTCAGTTGCAGCGGGTCCAGCGCGAGCGCGGGCCCGCCCTGCGCCCTGAAGTGCGCCACCTGCCGGTTGGTGGCCTGCGAGCAGCTGCCCGAGACGATGGCTTTCAGCCCCTGGGCAGGCGGCAGCTGGCTGGCGGTGCTGGACGGCGCCAGCCCCCAGTTGGCCGGCAGGCCAATGGCCACGCCCGAGCCGGCGGTCACCAGTGGCATGCCCTGGAGGGCCGGTCCCAGACGCAGCAGATCGTCGTTGCTCGTCGCGTCCACGATGGCCACGCCCACGCCGTCGGTTTTCAAAGCGGCGATCCGTTCCTGGATGGCTTCGGGGC
>JAYRQF010000125.1:0-8168 GCA_041910735.1 Limnohabitans sp. | reverse complement strand
GTACTGGTACTGCTCGGCAGCGCCGGTCATCTTGTTCTGACGGCCCAGCGCCAGGATCTGGGTGAAGCCGACGTAGAAGAACAGGCCTTCCATCAGGCAGGCGAACACGATCAGGCTCTTGAGCAGGGTCTGGTCAGCCTCAGGCGTGCCGGTCTTGAAGTGCGGGTCCATGATCGCGTCGATGAACGGGATCAGGAACTCGTCCTTGTCGCGGATCGACTGCACCTCGTGGTAGGCATTGAAGATTTCCGACTCGTCCAGCCCCAGCGACTCGACGATGTACTGGTAGGCGTGGGTGTGGATGGCTTCTTCAAAGGCCTGACGCAGCAGGAACTGGCGGCATTCGGGCGCAGTGATGTGGCGGTAGGTGCCCAGCGTGATGTTGTTGGCAGCCAGCGAGTCGGCGGTCACGAAGAAGCCGAGGTTGCGCTTGATGATGCGGCGTTCGTCTTCGGACAGACCGTTGGGGTCTTTCCACAGCGCGATGTCGCGGTTCATGTTCACTTCCTGCGGCATCCAGTGGTTGGCGCAGGTGGCGAGGTATTTTTCCCAGGCCCACTTGTATTTGAAGGGCACCAGCTGGTTGACGTCGGTCTGACCGTTGATGATGCGCTTGTCGGCGACGTTGACGCGGCGCTCACTGCTGGCGCTTGCGGAAGTGGAGGGGGAGGAATGTCCTGCCGCAGGTGCAACACCTGCGTTGTTGAAAGAAGGCATTGCGGTTTGCAATGCAGGCTTGACTTGATCGTCCCAGGACAGCATAGAAATTTCCAGTGTTCGAATTATGAAAGCATGTGCATCAAATGCAAAGCGATTGATGCGATCTGCATGCGCTTGTGTGCTTCAAGTGTTGTGCAATTGCATCGTGCGCGCTGCAGGTGCGCGCACGATGCATGTGGTTTGTCACTGGCAGGACTCGCAGATCTGATCGTCTATGGCCGTGAACTTCACGTCGGTGGCGGCCGGCGTTGCGGCGGCGGCACCCGACGACACTGCGTTGAGCTGACCCGCCGCAATGGTGGACTTCTCGGCGTGGGTAGCGCTCGTGGTGCGCAGGTAGTAGGTGGTCTTGAGGCCACGCAGCCAGGCCAGTTTGTAGGTGTCGTCGAGTTTCTTGCCCGAAGCGCCGGCCATGTAGATGTTGAGCGACTGCGCCTGGTCGATCCATTTCTGGCGACGCGCAGCGGCTTCGACCAGCCACTGCGGCTCCACCTCGAAGGCGGTGGCGTAGAGCTGCTTGATCTCCTGCGGCACGCGGTCGATCGGACGCAGCGAACCGTCAAAGTGCTTGAGGTCCATCACCATCACGTCGTCCCACAGGCCCAGGCGCTTGAGGTCGCGCACCAGGTAACCGTTGATCACGGTGAACTCGCCCGAGAGGTTGGACTTGACCGACAGGTTGCCGAAGCAAGGCTCGATCGAGGCGTCCACGCCGATGATGTTGGAGATGGTGGCGGTGGGCGCAATCGCGATGCAGTTGGAGTTGCGCATGCCATCCTGGGCGATCTTCTTGCGCAGTGCGTCCCAGTCCAGCGTGGAGGAGCGGTCGACTTCGACATAACCACCGCGCTCGCGGGCCAGCAGGTCCAGCGAGTCGTGCGGCAGGATGCCCTGGTCCCACAACGAGCCTTTGTAGCTCGAGTACTTGCCGCGCTCCTTGGCCAGCTCGGTCGAGGCCCAGTAAGCGTAGTAGCAGATGGCTTCCATCGACTGGTCGGCGAACTCGACCGCCGCCTGGCTGGCGTAGGGGATGCGCATTTCATAGAGCGCGTCCTGGAAGGCCATCAGACCCATGCCCACCGGACGGTGGCGCAGGTTGGAGTCACGTGCTTTCTTGACGGCGTAGTAGTTGATGTCGATCACGTTGTCGAGCATGCGCATGGCCGTGGAGATGGTCTTGCGCAGCTTGGCGTGGTCGAGTTGCTTGCCGTTGGGGCCATCGATCAGGTGCTTGACCAGGTTGACCGAGCCCAGGTTGCAGACGGCGGTTTCGGTGTCGCTGGTGTTGAGCGTGATCTCGGTGCACAGATTTGAAGAGTGCACCACGCCCACGTGCTGCTGGGGCGAGCGCACGTTGCAGGGGTCCTTGAAGGTGATCCAGGGGTGGCCGGTCTCGAACAGCATCGAGAGCATCTTGCGCCACAGGTCCAGCGCCTGCACCTGCTTGGCCGGTTTGATCTCGCCGCGGGCGGCTTTCTCTTCGTAGGCCACATAGGCTTTTTCGAACGCGCTGCCGAACTTGTCGTGCAGGTCCGGGCAGTCGGACGGCGAGAACAGGGTCCAGGTGCCTTTTTCCATCACACGGCGCATGAACAGGTCGGGAATCCAGTTGGCCGTGTTCATGTCGTGTGTGCGGCGGCGGTCGTCGCCGGTGTTCTTGCGCAGCTCCAGGAATTCTTCGATGTCCAGGTGCCAGGTTTCCAAGTAGGTGCAAACGGCGCCCTTGCGTTTGCCGCCCTGATTGACCGCCACGGCGGTGTCGTTGACGACCTTGAGGAAGGGCACCACGCCCTGCGATTCGCCGTTGGTGCCCTTGATGTGCGAGCCCAGCGCGCGCACGCGGGTCCAGTCGTTGCCCAGGCCGCCGGCAAACTTGGACAGCAGGGCGTTTTCCTTGATCGACTCGTAAATGCCGTCCAGGTCGTCGGGCACGGTGGTCAGGTAGCACGAGGACAGCTGGGAGCGCAGGGTGCCGCTGTTGAACAGCGTGGGTGTGGACGACATGAAGTCGAAGGTGGAGAGCACCTCGTAGAACTCGATGGCGCGCGCTTCGCGGTCAATTTCCTGCAGCGACAGGCCCATGGCCACGCGCATGAAGAAGATCTGCGGCAGCTCGATGCGGGTCTTGCGCACGTGCAGGAAGTAGCGGTCGTACAGGGTCTGCAAGCCGATGAAGTCGAACTGCAGGTCGCGTTCGGGCTTGAGTGCAGCGGCCAGTCGCGGCAGGTCGAACTGCAGCAGGTCGGGGTTCAGCAGGTCGTTGTCGACGCCCTTTTTGATGGCCTGCGGGAAAAAGTCGATGTACTCCTGCCCCATCTCGGCCTGGGTCAGCTCCTTGCCCAGCACTTCCTTGGCGATGGTGTGCATCAGCAGGCGGGCGGTGGCGTAGGTGTAGTCAGGCTCTTTCTCGATCATCGTGCGGGCCGCCAGGATGGAGGCCTTGTAGACCTCCTGCAGCGGCACGCCGTCATACAGGTTGCGCACGGTTTCGGCCAGGATAGGCTCGGGGCTCACGTCCTTGCCCAGGCCATCGCAGGCGTGGGCAATGATGCCCTGCAGGTAGTTCATGTCCAGGGCCACGCGCTGGCCACCGTCGGTGACAAACAGCTCGGGGTGCGCCGGCGTGGTCGACGCCTGCTGTTGCTGGGCACGCTCCTGGGCGCGGCGCTCACGGTAGAGCACATAGGCGCGGGCCACATCGTGCTGGCCGCTCCGCATCAGGCCCAGTTCCACCTGGTCTTGCACGTCTTCAATGTGGAAGGTGCCGCCGCCCGGACGTGAACGCACCAGGGCGCGCACCACGTTCTGGGTCAGTTCGTCCACCACCTCGCGCACGCTGGCCGAAGCCGCGCCCTGGGTGCCATGCACGGCCAGGAAGGCCTTCATCAGGGCTACCGCGATCTTGTTGGGCTCGAAGGGCACCACGGCGCCGTTGCGGCGGATGATCTGGTAGCTGCTGAGGGCCTGCATCGTGGCGGGTTGGGCCCGTTCCTGGCCAGACGGGCTCATCAAACCAGATGTGGGCGATGGGGCGGTCATTTCGGTGTGCATGGTCATGTTATTGGATCTTTTGTGGGGTCCGGGGGGTGTCGAAACTGATTATTGGTTTTGTCATTTTGACAGTCCAGACACTATATCTGGTGTTTGCGGTGGCTTCAAGCCACTACCGGTAGTGTAGTACCTTGCGGCGGGTGTCGGGGTGGCCGGTTTTTTGCGTTGAGCCAACAGATGGCCGTGCAGGCCGCCTGGTTTGTGGGTTTTGGTGGAAAGTGGCCCGACTGGTGCGGATGGCAGGCCGTTTTCAGGGCACAGGCCTTGTGCCAGCCGGGCTGCTGGCGCGCAGGTGTTGTCGGCAGGGGGCGAAAAAAATTGTTTCAGCCAGCGTCTGAACGACCTTGAGACTGGGGAAAACACTGAGAAGGCAGGTCCAGTCCGGATTGCAGCCGGGGCCAGTCAAAGCCCGGCCCGGGGTCCTGCTTGCGGTCCGGAGCGATGTGTTCGTGTCCGGCGACGTGGGCGATCGGGTAACGATGCGCGAGTGTGCGGCACAAGCGGGTCAGGGTGTCGTACTGGGCGTTTTCAAAGGTGTCACCTTCCAGGCCTTCCAGTTCGATGCCGATCGAGTCGTTGTTGCAGTTGTCGCGTCCCCGGTAGCAGGATTGACCCGCGTGCCAGGCGCGGTCGTCGCAGCTGACAAACTGCCAGAGTTCACCGTTGCGGCGTATGTAGAAATGCGACGAGACCTGCAGCCCCCTGATTTGCCGGAAATAGGGGTGTGCATCCCAGTCGAGTCGGTTGGTGAACAGTTCCTGCACGGCATTGCCGCCATACTGGCCGGGAGGCAGGCTGATCGAGTGCACCACGATCAGGTCGATGCAGGCCTGCGCAGGACGAGGCCCGAAATTGGGCGAAGGCAAGCGGATGGCCTGACGCAGCCAGCCGCCATCCCAGTCTGCAGGGTTGTCGGACATGGTTCAGTCGGGGTTGCGGTCGCCTGCCGCGTTGCGGTGGGCCGCGCTGCAGTACTGGCCGCGCGCACCAGCCACGGCTTCGTCGTGGGGCAGGTGGATGCCGCAATGGGCGCAGGTGACCATGTCCTGCAGGGGGGGCTTGGCCGGCGGGGGCTGGTGTGTGCCGGTTGCGCGGGCGCGCTTCCAGACCCACCAGATGAACAGGATCACGACCGCCCAGAACAGGAATTTCATGCGCCGCGTCCCAGCATCAGCTCCAGCACAAAGCGCGAGCCGACATAAGACAGCAGCAGCAGGGCGGCGCCGGCATAGAGTACGCGCACCGCGCTTTTGCCTCGCCAGCCCCAGCGCTGGCGACCCCAGAGCAGCAGGGCAAAGGTCAGCCACGACAGCAGGGCAAACACCCGCTTGTGGTCCCAGCGCCAGGCGCCCGAGGCGGCGCCATACAGCTGTTCACCAAAGAAAATGCCAGCCAGCAGCGTGGCCGACAGCAGCACAAAGCCGGCCGCCACGAAACGGAAAGTCAGCCGCTCCAGCGTGAGCAAGGGCAGGCCGGGGGTGGTATGGGCCAGGCGGATTTCGCGTTCGGCGCGGGTCATCAGCCAGGCGTGCACCACGGCCGCAGCAAACATGCCGTAGGCCGCCAGGCCCAGCGCCCAATGCAGCGGCAGCCAGGGCGAGGCCTGCACATGCAGTGCACTGCCCGGGAAAAGCCAGGCCAGCACCACCGCCACCGCGCCCAGTCCACCCAGGGCCCAGCGACCGCGCAGCTGGGGGTAGAACTGGCTTTCCACCAGATACGCTGCAAGCACCAGCCAGGCCGTGACGGACAGCGCAGGTCCGAAGCCGAAGCGCAAGGGAGGGACAAAGCCTACCAGCAGCGCCAGGGCGTGGGCCAGGCAGGCCAGCCAGAGCAGGCGTCGTGTCTGTCCGTCGTTCAGGCGGGAGGGGGCCAGTGCCGGCAAGGCGTAACAGAGCACCGCCAGCGCCGGGGCGGGCCAGGTCCAGATGGGGGTGCTCGCTAAAATCATGGGTCCAAGTTTAGCCTTTCGGGCCGGGTCAACGGGACCGGGCCAGGGCTTCACCTTTTTGCTGGATGGCATCCATGGCTTCCGCCCTCACCGACAAACTCTCACGCCTGGTCAAGACCATCAGTGGCCAGGCCCGCATCACCGAATCCAACGTCGCCGACATGCTGCGCGAGGTGCGCATGGCCCTGCTTGAAGCCGACGTGGCCCTGCCGGTGGTGCGCGACTTCATCGCCCGCGTCAAGGACAAGGCCCTGGGCCAGGAGGTCATGGGTTCGCTCAAGCCCGGTCAGGCGCTGGTGGGCATCGTCAATAAAGAACTTGCCGCGACCATGGGTGAGGGTGTGGCCGACATCAACCTGGCCGCGCAGCCGCCAGCGGTGATCCTGATGGCGGGTTTGCAGGGCGCCGGCAAGACCACCACCACCGCCAAGCTGGCCAAACACCTGATCGAAAAGCGCAAGAAGAAGGTGTTGACCGTCTCGGGTGACGTCTACCGCCCGGCCGCCATCGAGCAGCTCAAAACCGTCACCGCACAAGCCGGGGCCGAATGGTTCCCGAGCACGCCGGACCAGAAGCCGATCGACATCGCCCGCGCCGCCATCGACTACGCGCGCAAGCATTTCTTTGACGTGCTGTTGGTCGACACCGCCGGTCGTCTGGCGATTGACGAGGCCCTGATGGCCGAGATCAAGGCCCTGCACGCCGAACTCAAGCCGGTCGAAACCCTGTTCGTGGTGGATGCCATGCAGGGCCAGGATGCGGCCAACACCGCCCGGGCCTTTGGCGAGGCGCTGCCGCTCACGGGCATCGTGCTGACCAAGCTCGACGGCGACTCGCGCGGTGGTGCGGCGCTGTCGGTTCGCCAGATCACCGGTGCGCCGATCAAGTTCGCGGGCACCAGCGAGAAGATTGACGGTCTGGAAGTGTTTGACGCCGAACGCCACGCCGGGCGCATCCTGGGCATGGGCGACATCGTGGCCCTGGTCGAGCAGGTGGCCGCAGGCGTGGACATGGAGGCCGCGCAAAAGCTGGCCGCCAAGGTCAAGGGCGGTGGCGGCTTCGACCTCAACGATTTCCTGGCGCAGATCCAGCAAATGAAGCAGATGGGCGGCCTGTCCAGCCTGATGGACAAGCTGCCGACCCAGATCGCGGCCAAGGCCGGCGAGATGGACATGGGCAAGATCGAGAAGGACATCGCCCGCAAGCAGGGCATCATCCACAGCATGACGCTCAAGGAGCGCAGCAAGCCCGAGATCATCAAGGCCACCCGCAAGCGCCGCATCGCTGCCGGGGCCGGCGTTCAGGTGCAAGACGTCAACCGCCTGCTCAAGGAGTTCGAGCAGATGCAGGACATGATGAAAAAGATGCAGGGCGGCGGCCTCATGAAGATGATGAAGCGCATGGGTGCCATGAAAGGGCTGATGGGCGGGGGTGGCTTCCCCGGCATGCCGCGCTGACAGTGGTCACTCACCTCCGGTGAGTGCGCTTCATCCCCAGCGCCTGTGGTTCACTTTGTGGATAACTGACGGAACAAGTGCCACAAGCCTTGTCCTGCAAGGCTTTCAGCGCGGTGCCTGTTTTTTCGGCAGACCGGCGATGTGGGTCAGCAGACCCTCGCAGGCGTCTTCCACCAGATCGAGCACCTGCTCGAATCCCTGCGCACCGCCGTAGTACGGGTCAGGCACCACCGGGCTGTCGTGGTGCGTGCAGAACTCGGTCAGGCGCCGCAATTTGGGGCGCAGGTGCACCGGGCAGAGCTGTTCGGCCAATGCCAGATTGTCCCAGTCCATGACCAGCACCAGATCGGAGATTTCAAAGTCCTGTGCCACCAGCTGCCGCGCGCGCAGCATCGACAGGTCGTAGCCGCGACGCTGCGCATGCTGCTGGCTGCGCCGGTCCGGTGCCTCGCCGACGTGGTACGCGTGGGTGCCCGCCGAATCGACTTTGATCCAGTGTTGCCAGTTCCGCGCAGCCACCTTGTGGCGCATCACGCCGTCGGCGGTGGGGCTGCGGCAGATGTTGCCCATGCAGACAAAGGTGAGGCGGTAGCGGTCGGTCATGGCGGGCGAGTTCGTTCAGATGGGCACAATCTTTGCGTCACATTGTCTTGCAGGAGTTGACGATGCACGATTTGTTCATTTACGGCACCCTGATGCCAGGCCTGCGGCTGCAGGCCGAGATGCATGGCGCCGAGCGCCTGGGGCCTGCGCGTGTGCCGGGGCGGCTGGTGGATGTGGGGCGTTATCCCGGGCTGCTGCATGGCGACGGACTGGTGACCGGCGAGGTTTACCGGGTGAACGATGCCCAGCTGGCCCGGCTCGACGCGGTCGAAGACATGGTGGCCGGCGACCGCGCGGCGTCACAGTACTGGCGCGAGCGGGTGCAGGTGCGGGACGGCGCTCTGGCGGGGCAGCAGGTCTGGACCTATGTCTACAACCTGCCGGTC
>JAYRQF010000124.1:0-13429 GCA_041910735.1 Limnohabitans sp. | reverse complement strand
GTGGCTGAAGATGCGCTCCTTGGCGCGGGCCTTTTCTTCGTCGCGGCGGGCGCCGCCGATCAGCGCGTCAAAGCGGAACTCTTCGATGGCTTCGAGCAGCGTGACCGACTGGTGCACGTTGCGGCTCTCGCCCGGGTGGGCCAGACGCACGGTGCCGCGTTTCATCGAGTCTTCGACGCTGCGCACGATCAGCTCGGCACCCAGCTCTTTGGCGCGCAAATCGCGGAAATCGGTCACTTCAGGGAAGTTGTGGCCGGTGTCGATCATCAAGAGCGGATAGGGCAGGCGGCCGGCACCAAAAGCCTTTTCGGCGCACTTGAGCATGACCAGCGAGTCCTTGCCGCCCGAAAACAGCAGGGCGGGGCGCTCGAAGGCGGCGGCGACTTCGCGCAGGATGAAGATGGTTTCCTCTTCCAGCGCATCGAGGTGGCTGTTGCTGAGGGTGTGCAGCGGTTCGGTCATGGCGTTCATTCTTTTCTCACTTCTTCACATGCAGGCCGCATTCCTTGGCGGCCTCGTCCTCCCACCACCAGCGTCCGGCGCGGAACTCCTCGCCCAGGCTGATGGCCCGTGTGCAGGGCGCGCAGCCGATGCTCGGGAAAAACTGGTCGTGCAGCGGGTTGTAGTCCACCTGGTGCCGGGCAATGTAGTGCCACACATCGCCCCAGGTCCATTTGGCCAGCGGGTTGAACTTGTGCAGGCCCTTGACTGCCACTTCGCTCTCGTCATGCAGCGGCACCTCGGCGCGGGCGGCAGACTGTTCCTGGCGCAGTCCGGTGATCCAGGCTGTCTTGCCGGCCAGTGCGCGCGCCAGCGGCTCCATCTTGCGGATGCCGCAGCATTCCTTGCGCAGATCGATGCTCTGGTAGATCGCGTTCTGGCCCTTGTGGCGCACGAACTGGATCACCGCTTCCTGCACCGGGCGGTAGACCGTCACGGGCGCACGCGAATGCGCCTGGGTGCGTTCGAGCAGCGCCAGGGTTTCGGTGTGCAGTGCGCCGGTTTCCAGCACGAACACCGGAATGTCCAGCTGCAGGCGGTTGATGATGTGGGTGATGACCACGTCCTCGGCACCCAGGCTGGAGGCCTGCGTCACCGGCTGGAAGTCGTTTGCAGCGCGTTGCAGCAGGGCCTCGGTCTCGGCCAGTTTGGCAGCGAAGTCGGGGCTGGCCTTGGCGTGCAGCTCGGTGGCTTTGGCCTGGGCGTTGCGCGAAGAAATCAGGCTGGAGCTCATCACGCGGCCTTGGCGAAGTGCGGCTGGGTTTCCACCGCCGAGCCCTGGTAGAAGCCGGCATAGCGGTCCAGCTGGCGCCGGGCGGCGCTGGCATCCACGCCTTCGGCCAGCACGGCCACATCAAAACCGGTGCGCTGCATCTGCACCAGCTGGTCGATCAGCACGTCGCCGGTGGCGCGCAGTTCGCCGGCAAAGCGCAGGCGGCGGCGCAGCAAGAAGGCCTGGCTGTAGGCGCGGCCGTCTGTGAAGGCCGGAAACTGCAAGTCGATGCGGGTGACGCCCGACAGGTCGAGTGTGCGCGGGTCCACGTCGTTGGCCAGCTCCAGCGTGCCGGCCTTGCCTGCGGCCTGGTGTTCTTGTGCGGTGATGATTTTCATGTTGTGTTCTCCCTGCGTTCAGACCGTTTGGGCATCCTGGGCCGGGTGGCGGGCGGCATTGGCTGCGGCCTTGAACGGGTCATGGCCGACACGGCGCAGGGTCTCGATAAAGGCTTCCTGTTTGCCCTTGCCCGTGCTCACGCGCAGCTGTTTGTAGGTTTCCAGGATGGCTTCGATCACGTCGGGTACCTCGAAGGACGAGAACGAGGGACCGACCACCTTGCCGGGGGTGGCCGCGCCGGACAGGTCCTTGCCGTCCGAGCCACCGAGTGTGACCTGGTACCACTCCTTGCCGTCTTTATCGACACCCAGGATGCCGATGTGGCCCGAGTGGTGGTGTCCGCAGGAGTTGATGCAGCCGCTGATGTGAAAGTCGATGTGGCCCAGGTCCTCGAGTTCGTCGAGGTCCTGGTAGCGCTCGAGGATGGCGCTGGCGGTCGGGATGGAGCGGGCATTGGCCAGCGCGCAGTAGTCGCCGCCCGGGCAGGCGATCATGTCGGTCAGCAGCCCAATGTTGGGCTGGGCCACGCCCAACGCTTTGGCTTCGAGCCACAGCGCGTGCAGTTGGTCCAGGCGCACCCAGGGCAGCAGCAGGTTTTGGGTGTGCGAGACACGGGCTTCGCCGGCCGAGTATTTCTCAACCAGAGCGGCGGCGGCATCGAGCTGGTCGGCCGTGGCGTCGCCGGGGGCATAACCCGGACGCTTGAAGGACAGCGACACGGCCCGCAGCTGCGGGTTGCGGTGTGGGCGCACATTGCGCGCCAACCAGCGGGCAAAAGCGGGCGCCCTGGCGGCTTCGATGCTCAGTGTGGCTTCGGCCTGGGCGAGCCATTCGTCGGTGTTTTCGGGCAGCTTGAGCTCGGGCGGCACGAAACCGGCTTTGACGCGGTCGAGTTCGGCCTGCGGCAGGGTGTGCGGTGCGCCATCGCGTTCGACGATTTCGCGGTACTCGGTTTCGACTTCGTCGAAGTAACGCTGGCCTTCGGCCTTGACCAGAATCTTGATGCGGGCCTTGTACTTGTTGTCGCGGCGGCCCCAGCGGTTGTAGACGCGCACCACGGCTTCGAGGTAGTTCATGATCTCCTGCCAGGGCAGGAATTCGCGGATCACCACGCCGTTGATGGGGGTTCGGCCCATGCCGCCGCCCACCAGCACCTTGAAGCCGACTTCACCTTCGGCGTTCTTGACCAGCTGCAGGCCGACGTCGTGCCAGCCAATGGCGGCGCGGTCTTCCACAGCGCCATGGATGGCGATCTTGAACTTGCGCGGCAGGTGGGCGAACTCGGGGTGCAGCGTGCTCCACTGGCGAATCAGCTCGGCGTACGGGCGCGGATCGACCACTTCGTCCACGGCCACACCGGCGAGCTCGTCGGTGGTGGTGTTGCGGATGCAGTTGCCGCTGGTCTGGATGCCGTGCATGTTCACGGTGGCCAGCAAGTCCATCACGTCGGCACTTTTGGACAGCGGAATCCAGTTGAACTGCACGTTCTGGCGGGTGGTGAAATGGCCGTAGTTGGTGGTCAACTTCGGGGCCAGGCCCGGCAGCTTGTCTTGTGCAGCCTGAGCCTCGGCCAGCAGTGCGGCGTCGGGCGTGTCGTATTCGCGGGCGATGCGGGCCAGCACCTTGAGCTGCGCGGCGTTGATCTCGCCGTAGGGCACGGCCACGCGCAGCATGGGCGCATAGCGCTGCACATACCAGCCGTTTTGCAGACGCAACGGGCGGAACTGCTCGTCGCTCAACTGGCCGGCCTGCCAGCGCTCGAGCTGGTCGCGGTGCTCTGCAGCGCGGGCGCGCACAAAGGCTTTGTCGAATTCGGTGTACTGGTACATAAAAGTCAGCGGGGATAAATCAGATCAGAACCAGCTTGGTTCCTGCCCACGCCAGCAGCACGGACAGCAACGAGCGGATCACGCGGTCAGGCGTGTAATGCGTCAGGCGCGAACCCAGCCAGATGCCGGGCAGCGAGCCGGCCAGCAGCTTGGCCAGCAAGGGCCAGTCCACCGAACCCAGCGAGGCGTGGCCCAGACCAGCGACCAGGGTCAGCGGCACGGCATAGGCGATGTCGGCCGCCACGATGCGGGGCAGGGGCAGCAGGGGGTAGAGGATGAGCAGAACGCTCACGCCAATGGCGCCTGCACCCACCGAGGTCAGGGTGACCAGGGTGCCAATCAGTGCACCAAACAGCAGCGGCAGGCTCCAGTGGCGGGGCGTGGTGGCACGCACTTCGTCGGCGCCCGACAGGTGGCGGGGCAGCTGCTTGCCGCGCACTGCCTTGTAGAACATGGCAACAGCCGTCAGCAGCAGGGCGATGCCAAGCGTGGTGGTCATGACCGACTGCACATGGGCATCGGCCGGGCCCACCTGGCGCAGGATGCCGATGGTCACCAGCGAGGCTGGAATGCTGCCCAGGCTCAGCAGGCCCACCACGCGCCAGGGCACGATGCGCTGGCGGGCAAACGACAGGGTGCCGCCCATCTTGGTGAAGGCCGCGAACAGCAGGTCGGTGCCGATCGCCATGTAGGGTTTGACCCCGAAAAAGAAGATGAGCAGGGGCGTCATCAGCGAACCGCCGCCAACCCCCGTCAGGCCGACGATGGTGCCCACAAAAAAGCCCGCGATGACATAACCGAGATCAAGCATGGGGGCGACTGTAAGCGCTCCTTATGCCAGAACAAACGATTTTTTAGTTGTTCATATATTCCCAAGCGGCATAAGCGCTGCTTGCGGAGGTCTCAACCATCGGGCGGTGGTCGGTTCAGCAGGTGAAGCGCTCAACCTCGCTGCGGCTCTGGTCGGCCAGTTTGGACAGCTCCACAACCGTTTCGGTCATTTCTTCGGAAGCAGACGCATTGCTGCGGGCAATCTGATCCAGGCTGCCGAGGTTGGAGTTGATTTCCTCGACCGCCGCACTCTGCTCCTCGAGGGCTGCAGAAATGCGTTGGAGCATCTGGTCGGTTTCCTGGGAGCCTTGTTCAATCTGTCCCATGCCCTGACTGACTTGCCTGACGGTTTCCACGGCACGGGCGGCTTCTGCCACGGCCTGATGCACCAGACGGGCGATTTCCTGCGAGCTTTCGGCGCTGCTGGCGGCGAGTTTGCCCACTTCTTCCGCAACGACGGAGAATCCTTTGCCGTGTTCGCCAGCCCGGGCGGCCTCGATGGCGGCGTTGAGGGACAGCAGGTTGGTCTTGTTGGCAATGCTTTCGATCACCTCGGTGATCTTGTTGATCTTTTCCGAGTTGGATGCGATCGAACTGACGACTTGCACCATTTGTTCCATCTGGAGCATGCCGTTGCGCATGAGTTCCATGGACTCCCTGGACTTCTGGCTGGCCACGCTGGTGTTGCGTGAAACATCGGACACGGATTCAGAAGTGTGGCGCACCGCGGTGGCCACCTGCGAGATCGCATGGGTCTGGTTTTGCGCACCGTCGGAAATCAGGCCAATCGCCGTGCTGGTCTGGTTGGCCGCCGTGGCGACCTGTCGGGCGATCTGGTGCATGGCCTGCAAAGCCTTGGCCAAAGCGTCCAGTGAGGTGTTGATGTTGTGTTTGAGCCGTTCGAGATCGCCGTTGCCTTCGACACTGACACGTTGGCTGAGATTGCCTTGTGCGACAGCGCTCATCACCTGGCCAATGTCCCCGATCATGCTCTCCATGGCGCGCATGGATGACATGGCCTGGCCCAGGCTTTGTCTGAATTCGCCCTGAATGTCATCGTGCCCGACACGGTAGCTGAAGTCCCCGGCTGCGAGCGCGGCGGTCAGTCCGTTGAACCTTTGCATGGTGGTCTGCACACTGTCCATGGAGAGGTTGATGGCGTCTTTCATCACCGCCAGATCGCCGCTGAGCTCCGTTGCGATGCGGTGATCGAGCTGGCCTCGGGCCAGGTGCGTCACCACATCATTGACCTGGGCGATGGCATTTTGCTGGGCTTGCAGCAGGGTGTTGAAGGCCTGCGCGGTCTGGCCTACCTCGTCGTTCTGGCTGATGTTGACGCGACGGGAATAATCAAAACTGCGGGCCACAGAGGTGACCAGTTCCTGGACTTGCCTGAGTGGTTGGACCACCGAGCGCACGATCAGCATGGCTGCGGCCAGTCCCAGCACGGTTCCGGACACCAGCAGCACCAGACTGATCAGCCTGGACAGCTCGTAGGCGGAACGGCCGGCTTCGTATTCGTCTTTGGCGACATCCAGCTGCACTTCGATCAGTTCGGAGAACTTTCCGCTGATCGGATCGATGGAAGGGTACAGCTCTGTTTTGGTGAATTCGGCGATGGCCTGCGGGTCTTCGCGCTGCAAAATGCCGCGCAGCTTGTCGAGTTGGACCTGGGTGCCCTGCAGCATCGGCTCTATCTCGGCCACCAGCTTTTTTTCCTGCTCAACCAGATAAGTGGCTTTGTAGGATTTCCACTTGGACTGGATCGTGGTTTCAGCATCGTCCAGAGACTTGCGGGCTTCTTTCCAGGAGATGTTGCCATTGCGCACCTTGTGCGAGGTGTCGACGATGTTGACCGCATACATGTCGGCAATCATCTTGAGGTCTCGCAAGGGCACCACGCGGTCGTCGTAGACGGTCTGCAGGCCCTTCAGGGTGTCTGACATGCCCCTCAGGCCCACAACACCCACCACCACGGAAACCAGAGAGAGGAACAGCACCAGGCCATACAGCCGGACATTGACACTGAGGTTGCGCATCTTGTTTGCGGGCGATTGCCCAAGGGGCCTTCACCCAGTCTCCTGTGTGATCGATGGTTTTCGTCGCCAACATCAATGCCATTGGTTTTGGTATTAATGTGGTTAATTCTGGAAAAAACGCGAATTTGTGCTTAATTTAACACAAAAGCCGACATCGAATGACTGTCTGGAATGCGGGCCCGTGTGGCGCTCTCGTGCGAATGCAAGGGCGCTCTGGCCGGCTCGCCCGATGTGACTTGCCCCAAATGGGTGGCTGGTAAAGTCTCGCTTTTTTGACGCTAACCCTTAGGAAATTATGAAACGACTTATGACCCTTGGCCTGCTGGCCGCTGCCACCCTGGCCCATGCACAGACCCCGATCAAGATCGGTGAAATCAACAGTTATTCCGCCATCCCGCAGTTCACCCAACCCTACAAACAAGGCTGGCAGCTGGCGGTGGAACAAATCAATGCCCAAGGGGGGCTGCTTGGCCGCAAGGTCGAGGTCGTTGCCCGGGACGATGCCGGCAAGCCCGAAGAGGCCCTGCGCCACGCCGTGGAACTCACGTCCAGGGAAAAAGTGGACGTTCTGGCCGGTGGCTTTTTGTCCAACGTCGGTCTGGCGCTGGCCGACCACGCACACAAGAACAAGCGCCTGTTCGTGGCCAGCGAGCCGCTGACCGACGCCATCGTCTGGGACAAGGGCAACCGCTACACCTTCCGGCTGCGCCCCAGCACCTGGATGCAGGCCTCCATGCTGGTGGAAGAAGCCGCCAAACTGCCCGCCAAACGCTGGGCCACGATTGCCCCCAACTACGAATACGGCCAGAGCGCCGTGGCCAGCTTCAAGGAACTGCTCAAGGCCAGGCGGCCTGATGTGGAGTTCGTGAGTGAGCAGTGGCCCGCCCAGGGCAAGATCGACGCCGGTAGCACGCTCACGGCCACCATGGCCAGCAAACCGGACGCCATTTTCAACGTGACCTTTGGCGCCGACCTGGCCAAGCTGGTGCGCGAAGGCAACCAGCGCGGCGTCTTCCCCAAGACCCCCGTGGTGTCGCTGCTCTCCGGTGAGCCCGAATACCTGGAAGTGCTGAAGGACGAAACGCCCAGGGGCTGGATCGTGACCGGCTATCCCTGGGACCAGCTGGACAACAAGGAGCACGCCTCGTTTGCCGCCAGCTACTACAAGCGTTTCAACGAAAACCCCAAGGTGGGCTCGGTGGTGGGCTACGCCAGCATGCAGGCCATTTTTGCCGCGATCAACAAGGCCAGGAGCACCGACAACGAGAAGCTGGTGACCGCCATGCGTGGCCTGAAATTCAGCACCCCCTTCGGCCCGGCCGAGTTCCGCGCCGTGGACCATCAGTCCACCATGGGCGCCTATGTGGGCAAGCTTGACCTGCGCGGCCACAAGGGCACGATGGTGGACTGGCGCTATGCCGATGGCAAAAACTACCAGCCCTCGGATGCGTATGTGAAAGCCCGTCGTCCGGCTGACGCCATGAAGTGATCGGGGATCTCTGACACGCAAGGACGCGCGCAAGGCGCGGGATGCCTTTATGCTTGGGTGACCACGACTCTTGTCAGGCAGGCCCAGTCCATGACCGAACATCTGTCCCGCAACAACGCAGATCTGTTGATGCTCGCCCAGGCCGATGCTGGCCTGGTGCTGGTGGATCCGGCCACCGGCCAGATCGAGCGACTCAACCCGGCCTGGCCCGAATGGCTGGGTCACTCCGAAGCCTCTGTGCAGTCTTCTGTCTTCTGGGGTGATCGCTGGTGGCAGCAACCCCAGGTGGTGCGCACGCTGATTTCGCTGGCCAACCTGCCTTTGCCCATGCCTGCGCTGGCGGTTACCGCGCTGACCCGGGACCGTGAACCCTTGCGCCTGATGCTCAGCGCACGCCCGGTGGCCCTGGCCGAGCGTCGTCTGGTGCTGTGCACCCTGGTGTGTGAAAGTCTGGCCAGCCCACAGCCCAGCCAGGGTTCGGGCGGGGAAGCGGCCCTGATGGGGGTGGTCCAGACCCTGATCACGGTGCTGGAAGTCCACGATCCCGACTCCATCGGTCACCAGCGGCGAGTGGCCGATCTGGTGGGCACCCTGGCCCGGCGTCTGCACTGGCCAGCAGCCGAAGTGCGGGCGGTGGAACTGGCGGCCCTGATCCATGACATCGGCATGGTGACCGTGCCTGCCCGTGTGCTGGGAAAGCGTGAATTCCTCACGGCCGATGAGGTGCGGCAGATCCAGAAGCACGTCATGGCGGGTGTTGACATGGTCCGGCACATTGACTTTCCGGGGCCGGTGACCGCCCTGATTGCGCAGCACCACGAGCGGCTCAATGGCAGCGGTTATCCGGCAGGTCTCAAAGGGGCAGAGGTGCTGCGAGGCGCACAGCTGATCGGCATGGCCGACATGCTCGACGCCATGACCCGCGACAGGCCCTACCAGCGGGCCCAAACCATGGACCAGGCCTTGGGTACCCTGCTGACTTCGGCCGGGGTGCTGTTCGATGCAACCCTGGTGGAAGCCTGCATCGAGTTGTTTGAAAGTGACGGTTACCGTTTTCCGGTGGTGTGAGCCCTTTTGTTCAGGACCGAATCAGCTGGCGCTGACGGGCTGCGCATGCTGCCCGGCTGTCAGGCAAACGGGCAACTGCAGGACTTCACGCAAGGGCATGGGCCGCGCAAACAGGAAGCCCTGGGCTTTGCTGCACCCCATCTCCAGCAGGCTGTCGCGCTGTGCAAGGGTTTCCACTCCTTCGGCCGTCACATCCATGTGCAAGGTGCTGGCCAGTGCCAGAACCGCCTGGACGATTTTCATGTAGCTGGGGTCGTGCAGCGACCAGACAAAAGAGCTGTCTATTTTGAGTTTGTCGATGGGCAAGTGGCCCAGACGCGAAAGCGAGGAGTAGCCCTTGCCGAAGTCGTCAATCGCGATGTCGATGCCCAGGGCGATGAGTGCATCGAGCTGCACATGCGCATCTTCCATGCTGCTGATCAGCTCGGTTTCTGTCACCTCCATCACCAGGCCTTCGAAATTGCCGCGTTTGTCGGTGACGCAGTTCGACAGCAGCCTGAAGATCCGCTGGTCGCCCAGCTGCCTGGCCGAGACATTGAAGGCCACGCGTGCGTCAGCAAAGCGTTCGCGCACCGGCCCCAGGTCGTCCACGATCTGGCAGAGCATGGTTTCGGTCAGCTGGTCAATCAGCCCCATGTTTTCGGCGACCGGCACGAATTCGGCCGGCGAAACCGGTCCCAGTTCGGGGTCGTTCCAGCGCGCCAGCGCCTCGAAGCCGCAGACACGGCCGCTGCGCAGTTCCACCTCGGGCTGGTAATGCGGCACGATCAGTCTGGCCTGCAGGGCCTCTGACAGGCGGGCTTCGATGCGGCGGCGGCGGTTGAGCGTCTGGATGATTTCGGTGTTGAGCCAGGTCACGCGGGCACGCCCGGCATCCTTGGAAAACTGCAGGGCCGAGTCCGCCATGACCAGCAGATCGTTGAGGTTGCGGGCATGGTCCGGATAAACCACGGCACCCACGGAAAAAGAGGCCTGTGTCATGACCCCGCCCGGCAGCTCGATGCGGTGGGTCACCGTCTGCATCGAGTCCTGCAGTCGTTGTGCCATGTCCTCGGCGCCGCTGTCCATGTAGAGCACGGCGATGAACTCGTCGCCCGAACGTCTGCAAACGAAATTGGGTTTGGGCAAGAAACGCGAGAGGCTTTGAGCGATCTGCACGATCACCTGATCGCCCTGCTCGTGCCCGTAGCTGTCGTTGATCAGCTTGAGGTGGTCCAGGTCGATGAAGAGCAGGGCAAAGCGTTGCTCCCCGGTCTGCCCCAGGTCCGGGTCCAGCAGACGTTCCATCATCTCCGAAAAGGCCCGGTAGTTGGGCAGGCCTGTCAGCGGGTCCTGGTAGCTGAGCTGGCGCAGTTGGTCTTCGGCCTGCTTGACGGCGCTGATGTCGGAAAAGATGGCCACATTGCCCAAAACCTTGTGCTGCTCGTCAATCAACGAGGACACCGCCAGCATCACCGGGATGGGGCGGTGGTCGCGGGTCAGAAAGAAGGTTTCGCCGCGCCATTCGCCCTGTGTGCGCAAGGTTTCACCGATGTTTGCTCCCTCCTGCGCGTTGTCCTGCAGGCGGTACAGCAGGCCGGCAGGCTGCCCCATCAGTTCCTCACGTTGGTAACCGGTCATGCGCAGCAAGGCGGCATTGACGTCCGCAATGCGGCCCTGGTCGTCGGTGATCAGAATGGCTTCGGCAGCGGTCTCAAACACCCGCGAGGACACCAGCAGCTTCTGGCTGGTCGCCCGCTGGCGCAGCACGATGGCCTGCACCGCATCGAACACGGCCGTGATTTCGTCGCCCACACGGTCATGCACCACCTGTGTATGGCCTTCAACGGCGAGCCTGGAAGTCACCCGCACCAGAGTGTCGAGCCGGTCGGTGAGGTCCTTGGCGAAGGCGTCTGCCCAGCGCCCGAGCCGTCGGTACAGCCAGCCCCCGCTGACCAGCGTCAGGACGACAGCCAGCATGGCCACCAGCAGGCGCAGCCACACGGCCATGGTGACCTCGATGTACAGGGGAATCTCGTGGCGGTCAAAACGAACGGGCAGGCTCGTGTGTGTGCGCAGCAGCGACCATGTGGCGATCTCCCCTGGGGGGCTCAGGCTGTAGGCGATGCCCAGGCTGTCGGGCAATGCCAGTTCGGAGAGCTCTCGCGTGAGGTTCACACTGCTGAGCAGAATGCCAACCGGGCTGTCGGTGAAAGGCGCGATCACGGGCAGTGAAAACAGCAGCAGCTGGTCCGAACCCATGCTGCGCAACTCGACCTGGGGCCTGGCTTCATCGATGGTGCGTTGCACGGCCTCGGCAGAGAGGCGGGGGCGTTGGCCCGAATTTGGGCTCAGGATGAAATCCCGTCCCCGGTAATCAAGCACATCGATCTGGTACGAAGGGTTGCGGTTGATCTTGGCCAGCAGGGGTTCAAGGTAGGTTTCCCGGCCCGCAGAGTCCGTCAGGCCAGTCCAGACCACCGAGGAATTGCCCACCGAATCGGACTCGCGCACGATGGCCGAGAGCTCGGCCGACAGCTTGGTGGCGATCAGTACCTCGTACTGTCGCAGCTGGCTGTGATGAAAGAAAAAGACACTGACCAGGGCCAGCAAAAAAATCAGCACAGTGAAACCCAGCAGGTAGGCGCCCAGGATTTTGAGCAGGCGGTTGCTGATTTGTTGGCGCAAGGACACAGGAGGCATGGGCAGCTGCGGGTTCAGGGGATGGGGGTCAGGCTGCCGTCGCTGCCGACGCGCACGAAAAGGACCTGGGTGGCGTCAAATGCATCGTGCCGCGTTGCGGTGAAAGGCACTTTGTAATCGCGCACCGCGCCGGAAAAAGCAGGCAATTTTTCCAGCGCGTCCCGCACGCGGCTGCCTTCGGTGCTGCGGGCGCGTTCCACCGCCATGGCCACCAGATGCACCGCGTCGTAGGCATGGGCCGCACCCACCGGACTCGGAATGGTTTCTGCCGTCTTGTACGGGCTGTTGGCATGTATCCATTGCGCCAGTGCCCGGGCTCTCGGGCGCCGGTTGTTGATGAAAGTGAATGTCTGGATCACGTCAAAATTCACCTGCCCCAGCGCATCGCCCACCATCTGGTGCAATACGCCACCCACGGTGCCCCAGTGGGCGACCACCGGCAAGCGCTGCCGTTCGGGCATGGCAGCCATTTCCCTGAGCAGGATGGAAGCTTCTTTCTCGTTGCCCACAAACATCAGACCCTGCCCCTGGTTGTCCAGGCAGCTTCGGTAAGCCTCGGCAAAGCTGCTGTCTCCCCAGTTGTACCAGCGCACCACGCCGAAGTTGATCTTGTGGCGCGCCGCCTTGGACTTGATCACCGCATCGGCCGAACGGCCCCAGGCCGTGTTGGGCAGGAAGGCGCAGGCCTGTGAGGCTTTGTAGGCGGTGGCCAGGCGGCGCATCATGGCTTCGACGCCCCAGTCGTCCTTGAGGGAGACGCGAAACGAATAAGAGGGGCGGTGGTTGTGGTCGGTGATGAGATCGGCCGATCCCCACACGCTGATCAGGGGCACTTTGAGACGGTGGGCTTCGGGCAGCACCTCGACGCTGACCGGGCTGTACTTGCCACCAAAAACAGCCACCATGTCTTTCATGCCGGCCAGTTCGATGAAGTTGTCCTTGCCGCGTGCCGAGACCCCTTTGTTGTCGGTGGTGACCAGCCGCAGCGGACGACCACCCAGCACGCCGCCGGCGCGGTTGATCTCGTCGATGGCGGCCTTCGCACCCAGCTCGATGGCGACGGGTGCGGTGTTGGTTTTCTGGCCGTAAGCGCCGTCAAAGCCGATCAGCACGGGCGGTTTGCTGGCAGAGGCGGGTGTCTGTGCCAACGCCGTGACGGCTGCCATGGCCAGACCAAAAGCCACTGTCAGTGGGTGAATCGACATTTTCATGAGTGACCAATGATAGGAGAGTTGCTGGCATGACACGTCCCAAGGCGTTCAAGCGCCCGGGTTTGCACCGATCTTGACAACAAACTGGAGTTGAATTTACAAAAGATACACTAACAACAAAAACTACCAAAATTAAGATGAGTTTCAAATTGCAGGGAAAGTGGCTGCGTCGGGGCATCGGCGTGATGATTTTGCTGACGGCGGTGTCGGTGGTGGGACCACCCCTCTTCAACCTGCAAAGTGCCAACGCCATCGTCAACACGCCGGTGTTTTCGGTGCATTCGCCGATTTCAGGTACCGTTCTGGAGTTCAATGCCGCAGCCGGTCAGACGGTATCTGTCGACCAGCCCCTGGGGCGAGTGCTCAACCTGCGTGCCCGTGAAAGCCTGGAAAACGAGCTGCAGACGCTGCAGGAACGGCTGGGCGGACTCAAACGCCAGCAGGCCGACTGGCTGCAGCTGCAGAAGGAGTTCGCGCAGCGGGCCAAACGGCATTCCGAACATGGGCTGGCCCGCCTGGAGGAGCAGTTGGCCGAGGTGGCCTCCCAGGCCCAGGCGCAACGCGTTCAGGTGCGCCAGGACAGTGACACGCTGGCCCGCCAGGAGCGGCTGGCGCAGGAGGGCTTCATTTCGCCGCTGCAGATCGATGTGGCACGCAACACCCTGCAG
>JAYRQF010000123.1:0-3767 GCA_041910735.1 Limnohabitans sp. | reverse complement strand
TGAGCCGCCCCGAACTGCAACGCATGCACGCCCTGAAAACCGGTGCCTTGCTGCAAGCCAGTGTCGTCATGGGTGCCGCCTGCAGCAATGCCTCTTCCGCCACACGCACGGCGCTGCAGCAATATGGCGCCGCGATTGGCCTGGCCTTCCAGGTGGTCGACGACATTCTCGACGTGACCGCCGATTCGCAGACCCTGGGCAAGACCGCCGGCAAGGATGCCGCCGCCAACAAACCCACCTACGTGGCCCTGATGGGGCTGGAGGCTGCCCAGCGCCATGCCGACGCGCTGGCGCAGCAGGCCCTGCAGGCCTTGAACGACACTGCCTTGGGCAGCGATGCGCTGCAGGCCCTGCAGGGGCTGGCCGCCATGGTCGTGCGGCGTCAACACTGATTTTTGCGGACACCCCTCATGTCACGCCTGCTTGAAACCATCCAGTCCCCCACCGACCTGCGCCGCCTGAGCCGCTCGCAACTGCCGCAGCTGGCCGACGAAGTGCGTGCCTGTGTGCTCGACAACGTCTCCAGAACCGGCGGCCACCTGAGCTCCAACCTGGGCACCGTCGAGCTCACGGTGGCCCTGCATTACGTGTTCAATACGCCTGAAGACCGCATCGTCTGGGACGTGGGTCACCAGACCTACCCGCACAAGATCCTGACCGGACGGCGCGAACGCATGCCCACGCTGCGCCAGTTGAACGGCCTGTCGGGTTTCCCGCGCCGTGACGAGAGCGAATACGACACCTTTGGCGTCGGCCACTCGTCCACCAGCATCTCGGCCGCTTTGGGCATGGCGCTGGCCGCCCGCCAGAAGGGCGAGAGCCGCCATGCCATTGCCGTCATTGGCGACGGCGCCATGACGGCCGGCATGGCATTTGAGGCGCTGAACCACGCGGGCGTGGAAGATTGCAAGCTGCTCGTGGTCCTGAACGACAACGACATGTCGATCAGCCCCCCGGTGGGCGCGCTCAACCGCTACCTGGCCCAGCTCATGAGCGGGCGCTTTTATGCCGCGGCCAAGGAGGGCGCCAAACAGGTGCTCAAGGCCGCGCCGCCGCTGTTCGAGCTGGCCAAGCGCTTTGAGGAACATGCCAAGGGCATGGTGGTCCCGGCCACGCTGTTCGAGAAATTCGGCTTCAACTACATCGGCCCGATCGATGGTCATGACCTCGAATCGCTGATCCCGACTCTGGAGAACCTCAAGCACCTCGAAGGCCCGCAGTTTTTGCATGTGGTCACCAAAAAGGGTCAGGGCTACAAGCTGGCCGAGGCCGATCCGGTGGCCTACCACGGCCCGGGCAAGTTCGACCCGGCTGTTGGCATCGTGCCGCCGGCCACCCCGCCCAAAACCACCTTCACCCAGGTGTTTGGCCAGTGGTTGTGCGACATGGCGCAGCACGACGAGCGTCTGGTGGGCATCACCCCGGCCATGCGCGAAGGCTCGGGCATGGTGGCGTTCCACAAGCAATTTCCCGGGCGCTATTACGACGTTGGCATTGCCGAGCAGCATGCGGTGACGCTGGCAGCCGGTCTGGCCTGCGAGGGCGTCAAGCCGGTGGTGGCGATTTATTCGACCTTTCTGCAGCGGGCGTACGACCAGCTGATCCACGACGTGGCGCTGCAAAACCTGCCGGTGGTGTTCGCCCTGGACCGTGCGGGTCTGGTGGGGGCGGACGGCGCCACGCATGCGGGGGCGTATGACATCGCCTTCATCCGTTGCATCCCGAACATGAGTCTGGCTTGCCCGGCCGACGAACGCGAATGCCGCCAGCTGCTCAGCACCGCGTACGCCCGGAACCACCCGGTGGCGGTGCGCTACCCGCGCGGCGCAGGGGTGGGCGTTCAGCCCTTGGCCGATCTGGAGGGGTTGCCCTTCGGCAAGGGCGAAATCCGCCGCACCGGCCGCAAAATCGCCATTCTGGCTTTCGGCAGCCTGCTGTACCCGGCCCTGCAGGCTGGCGAGACACTGGACGCCACTGTGGTCAACATGCGCTGGGTCAAGCCGCTGGACGTTGAACTGCTGGCGCAGGTGGCCCGCGAACACGAGCAGATCGTGACGGTGGAAGAAGGCGCCATCATGGGTGGCGCCGGCAGCGCCGTGCTGGAGGCGCTGCAGGCCCGGGGCCTGGTGCGGCCGGTGCTGCAGCTGGGCCTGCGCGACGAGTTCATCGAGCATGGGGACCCGGCGAAACTGTTGGCGCTGCAGGGCTTGGATGCGGCCGGCATTGAGGCGGCCGTGCGCCAGCGCTGGCCAGCCTGAAACGGGCTCAAACCCTGTTTGAAATCAAATCATTATGAATTTGTTGGTTTTGTCGGTCTGAAAGGGTAAACCCGGGCCGGATGGGCTGGTTGACCTTTTTACAATGCTGGCTGACCTGCAAGGCGAGGTTTGTCCTTCGCGGGCTGTTTTTGTTTTACGAGGAGTGTTTCATGGATCGTCGTTCCATTCTGAAAAACGCCGGTATCGCCGGCGTGCTGGCTGCCGGCGTCGCGCCGGCCGTGCATGCCCAGGCCGCCGTTCGCTGGCGTCTGGCTTCGAGCTTCCCCAAGTCGCTCGACACCCTGTTTGGCGGCTCTGAACTGTTCGCCAAAAAGGTCAAGGAACTGAGCGGTGGCAAGTTCGAAATCTCCACCCACGCCGCTGGCGAACTGATGCCCGCTTTTGGCGTGCTGGACGGCGTGCAGAACGGCACCGTGGAATGTGCACACACCGCGCCTTACTACTTCTTCGGCAAGGACGAGACCTTTGCGCTGGACTGCGCCGTGCCTTTCGGCCTGAACAGCCGCCAGATGACCGCCTGGATGGTGCACGGCAACGGCATGAAGCTGATGCGCGAGCACTATGCCAAGTACAACATCGTCAACTTCATGCTGGGCAACACCGGCACACAGATGGGTGGCTGGTTCCGCAAGGAAATCAAATCGTCGGCCGACCTCAAGGGCCTGAAGTTCCGCGTCGGCGGCTTTGCCGGCAAGGTGCTCGAGCGCATGGGCGTGGTGCCGCAGAACATCCCCGCTGGCGAGATCTACCAGTCGCTGGAAAAAGGCACGATCGACGCTGCCGAGTGGATCAGCCCGCACGACGACCTGAAGCTGGGCCTGAACAAAGTGGCCCCGTTCTACTACTACCCCGGCTGGTGGGAAGGTGGCCCGCAGCTGACGCTGATGGTCAACCAGAAGGCCTATGACGCCCTGTCTTCCGAGAACAAGGCCATCATCGAAGCCGCTTCCTACCTGGCCCATGTGGACATCCAGGCCAAGTACGACGCCTTCAACCCCGGCGCACTCAAGCAGCTGGCCGCCCAGAAGACCAAGGTCCTGCCTTTCCCCAAGGAAATGATGGACGTGGCTTTCAAGCATGCTCAGGACGTCTACTCCGAACTGAACGGCAAGAACCCGAACTGGAAGAAAGTGTTCGAGGACTACTCCAAGTTCCGCGCCGACGCCAACTGGTGGTTCCGCTTCGGCGAAGCCCGCTTCGACAGCTTCATGCAGTCGCAGAAGCTCTGATCCCGGTACCGGTCAGACACGACCCGCCGCGCGCAAGCCCGGCGGGTTTTTTATTGATCTTGCGATATTGGCCCCGGCTTCAGGGCCGGTGTTCGTGCTGGCGCAGCGCTTCAGCCAGACGCGCAAATTCGTCCAGCAGGGCCCGGTCGCTGCAATAGAAAAACGTGAACGTGCCGCCCAGATTGCGGGCATAAATGCGCGGCGCGATCAGGAACTCCAGTCCCCGCACGCGCATCACCTGGATGAAAGCCAGCTCGCG
>JAYRQF010000122.1:0-23545 GCA_041910735.1 Limnohabitans sp. | reverse complement strand
CTGCCGGCGGTGCTGGGGTCGTTTGTGCTGATGGGGGGCCTGTTTGCGCTGGAGCGGCGCGGTCACCTCAAGAAAGTGTTCCTGGCCGCCATCCTGCTGATCGCACTGGTGCAGGTTGGCTTTCTGGTGGTGGCCTCGGGCACGCCGCGCCTGATGACGCTGTCGTGCCTTCTGTTCGCCTTTTTCTGTGGTTTCAACATCCTTGAAGCCACCCAGCCCAGCCTGGTCTCCCGGCTGGCGCCGATGCAGGTGCGAGGCACCGCCATGGGCGTCTACAACACCCTGCAGTCTTTGGGCTTCTTTGTCGGCGGTTGGGCGGGCGGTGGATTGGTCAAATCCTGGGGGAGCCAGATGCTGTTCCTGTGCTGTGCCGGGGCCATGCTGCTGTGGTGGCTGCTGGCCTTGCCCATGCAGGCACCTGGGCGGCAGACTGCGGCAAAGACCGCATAATTGGGCATCCAAGGAGCAAAGTTACATGGCATCCGTCAACAAAGTCATCATCGTCGGCAATCTGGGCGCCGATCCCGAAACCCGTTACCTGCCGTCCGGCGACGCCGTGACCAGCATCCGTGTGGCCACCACCGACCGCTACAAGGACAAGCAGTCCGGTGAAATGCGCGAAGCCACCGAGTGGCACAGCATCAGCTTCTTTGGCAAGCTGGCCGAAATCGCTGGCCAGTACCTGAAAAAAGGCAGCCAGGTTTATGTGGAAGGCAGCCTTCGCACCCGCAAGTACACCGACAAGAACGGCGTCGAGAAATACGCCACCGACATCCGTGCCGACACCATGCAGATGCTGGGCTCGCGCCAGGGCATGGGCGGAGAAGGTGGCGGCGGTGGCGGTTACAGCCGTCCGGCTGCACCGGCCCAGCGTCCGTCGGCTGCGCCTGCAGCGGCCGCCCGTCCGGCCGCGTCCAGCGGCTTTGACGACATGGACGACGACATCCCGTTCTGAGTGCTGACGCACCGGAAGAACAGGCCCGCTGTCTCACGATTGGCGGGCTTTTTTTGTGGGCATGTTTATACCCCATGGGGTATGTAGTAAAATCAAAAACAAGGAGAAATTCCATGCGCGCATTCCCTCGTTTCTTGCTGCTTTCCGGTCTTGTGTTGTCTGTCTTTGCCGTCCAGGCAGGCCCCCGGGTACATGTGGTGGCCCTTGGCGCCCGTGCGGTGAGCACAGGCTATGAAATCGACGGCGTGGTCGAGGCGGTGCGCCAGGCCACGGTGTCGGCCCAGGCGACTGGCCGGGTAGCCACCTTGCAGGTCAAGGTGGGCGACAAGGTGCGTGCCGGGCAGGTGCTGGCCACCATCGATGACCGGGACACCCAGACTGGAGTGGCCCGAAGCCAGGCGCAGGTGGCGCAGTCCGAGGCCGAGCTGGCCAATGCCCAGGCGAATGTGCAGCGCACGCGCGATTTGCGCAAGCAAGGTTTTGTGAGCCAGGCCGCGCTGGATGTGGCGGAATCGCAATTCAAGGCAGCGCAGGCGGCGCGCGCAGGCGCAGGAGCTGGTGCGCAGCAGGCGCGTCTGGCGCAGTCCTTCACCCAGATCACCGCGCCGTTCGACGGCTATGTGCTGGAGACTTTGGCGCAGGCCGGCGATCTGGCGGTTCCTGGCAAGCCGGTGGCCACGGTATACGCGTCGCAACCCTTGCGTGTGGTGGTGCAGGTGCCCGCTTCGATGGCGCAGACGGCCCGCACGGCCAAAAGCATCGAGTTGCAGGTGTCGGGTTCGGGCGATGCGACGCAGTGGGTGGCGCCCGCGAGCCAGCAGGGTGTCACGGCCGCCGACCCGGTCAGCCAGACCCTGACCTGGAAGATGGATGTGCCAGCCGGCGTGGCTGCGCAGATGATGCCCGGTCAGCAAACGCGTGTGCGTTTTGTGGGGGGCTCGGCGCAGCGCATGGTGGTGCCGCAGACGGCTGTGCTGCGCCGCGGTGAACTGACAGGCGTGTACGTGGCAACTGACAAAGGCTTCGTGCTCAAGGCGGTGCGCTTGGGCGCTGCGCATGGTGACAGCCTGGAGGTTGTGGCTGGCCTGAAGGCCGGAGACGCAGTGGCGGCAAACGCCATTCAGGCCGGTCTGGCCGGCGCCATGCCTGACAAGTGAGGTTCGCATGAACATGCCCTCGAATGAAGAAAAAATGGGTGTCTCCGGACGTCTGGCCGCCGCATTCCAGTCGAATGCGATCACGCCCTTGCTCGCGCTGGTGGCCTTGCTGCTGGGCCTGTTCGCCGTGCTGGTGACACCACGAGAAGAAGAACCGCAGATCAACGTGACCATGGCCAACGTGCTGATCCCCTTCCCCGGGGCCAGCAGCCAGACGGTGCAGAACATGGTGGCGCGTCCAGCCGAGCAGGTGCTCAGCCAGATCCAGGGCATCGAGCACACCTATTCGGTGGCGAGGCCTGGCGTGGCGGTGCTGACGGTGCAGTTCAAGGTTGGCGTGCCGCGTACCGAGGCGCTGGTGCGCCTGTACGACGTGCTCAATGCCAACCAGGACTGGTTGCCGCGCGATCTGGGCACCTTGACGCCCATTGTCAAACCCAAGGGCATCGACGATGTGCCGGTGCTGGGCGTGACGCTGTGGAGCCCGGAGGCGACATCGGCGCTGGAACTCGAACGCGTGGCGCGCACACTGGAGATGGAACTTAAGCAGGTCAAAGGCGCGCGGGAGGTGCAGACCATCGGCGGCCCGGGTCGGGTCGTGCAGGTGGCGATTGACCCGACGCGCCTGCGCGAGCGTGGCATCGACCTGCTCTCGCTCAAGTCCATCCTGGCGGCCGCCAACTTCGGCATGCCTTCGGGCGCCGTGGTGCAGGCCGACAGCGGGCAGATGCTGAGCGTCGAAACGGGCGAGTTCCTGACCTCGGCCGAAGACGTGGCTGGCCTGGTGGTGGGCGTGCACAACGGCAAGCCCGTGTACCTGCGCGAAGTGGCGAAGGTGGAAGCCGGCGCAGCGCAGCCGCAGCGCTATGTGTGGTTCACGCCGGGTGCGGCCGATGCACAGGCCGCAGGTGTGCAGGCCGGGCAGGTGTACCCCGCTGTCACCTTGACCGTGACCAAGAAGCCCGGAGAGAACGCGGTCGATGTAGCCTCGGCCGCACGTGCGCGCCTCGACGTGCTGCGCAACACCGTGATCCCGGGCGACATCCGCACCACTGTGACGCGCGACTACGGCGAGACCGCCGCTGAAAAAGCCAACAAGCTGATCCAGAAGCTCGCTTTTGCCACTGGCTCGGTGATTTTGCTGGTGGGGCTGGCCCTGGGCCGGCGAGAAGCCGTGATCGTCGGCGGTGCGGTGATCCTCACGCTGACGGCCACGCTGTTTGCCAGCTGGGCCTGGGGCTTCACGCTCAACCGCGTGAGCCTGTTTGCGCTGATTTTTTCGATCGGCATTCTGGTGGACGATGCGATCGTGGTGGTGGAGAACATCCACCGGCACCAGCAGCTGTTCCCGGGCAAGTCGCTGCGCGAGATCATTCCCGCCGCAGTGGACGAGGTGGGGGGGCCGACGATTCTGGCCACACTGACGGTGATTGCCGCCTTGCTGCCCATGGCCTTTGTGTCTGGCCTGATGGGTCCGTACATGAGCCCGATCCCGATCAACTCCAGCCTGGGCATGGCGATCTCGCTGGCGATTGCCTTCACCGTCACGCCCTGGTTGGCGCTCAAACTGATGAAAGGGCACGGTCACGGGCACGAATACGATGGCACGGCCACCGGTCTGGCGGCACGGCTGCAGCAGGTGTTCGCGCGCGTGCTCACGCCCTTCCTTGAAAGCAGCCGCAAGCGCTGGCAACTGCTGGCGGGTATCCTCGTAGCGCTCTTGCTTTCGGTGGGCCTGACCGCGGTGCAATGGGTGGTGCTCAAGATGCTGCCCTTTGACAACAAGAGCGAGTTCCAGGTGGTGCTGGAAATGCCCGCCGGCACGCCGCTGGAAAACACCGCCTCGGCCCTGCACGAGATGGGGGCGTACCTGTCCCAGCAAAAAGAGGTGCGCGACCTGCAAGGCTACGCCGGCACCGCCAGCCCGATCACCTTCAACGGTCTGGTGCGCCAGTACTACCTGCGTGCCGATGCCGAGCAGGGCGATCTGCAGGTGAATCTGGTGGACAAACACCACCGCAGCGAAAAGAGCCACGCCATTGCCCAGCGCCTGCGCCCCGAGCTGGAAAAAATTGGTGCGCGCTACAACGCACGCGTCAAGGTGGTCGAAGTGCCGCCAGGCCCGCCCGTCATGAGCCCGTTGGTGGCCGAGGTCTATGGCCCCGACGAAGCCGGTCGCCAGCAGCTGGCCACGCGCATTCTGAAAGCCTTTGACGACACGCCCGACATCGTGGCGCTCGACAGCACGCTCAAGATCGACGCGCCGCGCGCCCACCTGACGGTGCGCCGCCAGCGTGCCGAGTCGCTGGGCATACCGGTGGCGGCCATCGCCCAGACGGTGCATGGCGCGCTTTCGGGCATGGACGCGGCCTACCTGCACGATGCGCAGTCCAAACTGCCAGTGCCGGTGCGCCTGCAGTTGCCGCAGGTTTCGCAAGTGGGGCTCGATAACATCCTGGCGCTTCCGATGCGCGCTGCGAATGGCAAGCTGGTGCCCCTGTCGGAACTGGTGCAGGTGGACAAAGGCATCATCGACAAGCCCTTGTTCACCAAGGACCTGATGCCGGTGAGCTATGTGTTTGGCGACATGGCCGGCAAGCTGGACTCGCCGCTGTACGGCCTGTTCGCGATTCGCCCGCACCTCAAGGACGCGCAGCTGCCCAATGCGGGCGAGCTGGGCGAGTACTGGATTCGCCAGCCGCAGGACCCTTTCCGCCAGTACGCCATCAAATGGGACGGCGAGTGGCAGATCACCTACGAAACCTTCCGCGACATGGGCGCTGCGTATGGCGTGGGCCTGATCCTGATCTACCTGCTGGTGGTGGCGCAGTTCAGGAGCTATCTCACGCCGCTGGTGATCATGGCGCCGATCCCTCTGACCATCATCGGTGTGATGCCGGGCCACGCGCTGCTGCAGTCGCAGTTCACCGCCACCAGCATGATCGGCATGATCGCGCTGGCCGGCATCATCGTGCGCAACTCCATCCTGCTGGTGGACTTCATCGAGCTGCAGGTCAAGAATGGACTGGCGTTCAAGGACGCGGTGGTGCAGTCGGCCGCGGTGCGCGCCCAGCCCATTGCCCTGACCGGCCTGGCCGCCATGATCGGCGCCTTTTTCATCCTGGACGACCCGATCTTCAATGGTCTGGCCATCTCCCTGATTTTTGGCATCCTGGTCTCCACCTTGCTCACGCTGGTGGTGATTCCGGTGCTTTATTACGCGCTCTACCGCAAGCGCTACGAGCACCACTCGTCACCCCAGACTTGATCCGGGGTCCATGGATTCCCGCTTTTGCGGGAATGACTTTGATTTTTTAAGGAGAAATGAAATGACCGTCGAACGTTACATCCGCATCATGGCCGGCTTTTTTGTCATGCTCTCGCTGGCCCTGGGTTTTGAAGGCTCGCCGCTGTTTGTCAGCAAGTGGTTCCTCGCCTTTACCGCCTTTGTCGGCTTCAACCTGTTCCAGTCCGGCATCACCGGTTTTTGCCCGCCCGGCATCCTGCTGCGCAAGCTGGGCGTGAAAGAAGGCGGCGCCTGCGGTACCGGCGGCAAGTGCTGCTGATCGGACACGCGCATGACGTGCGCCGTTCCTTCAGGTGATGTCCAGCCCAGGGCGGCGGCATCACTCGAACATCTGGGCCTGATCGGTTTTGTGCCGGTCATGGGCCTCAGTGGCCTGGCCCTGGCGTGGATGCAGGCTGCAGTTCGCATGGGCGAGGTCGCCAACTTGGTGGCGCAGGCCACCGGTGTGCTGGCGGGTGTGCTCATGCTGGCGCTGTTGGGCATCACGCTCTGGCGCTTCGTGCGCTGGCCCTTGACCCGTGTGCACGACGCGGCGCACCCGGTGCGCCATGTGTTCGTGGCCGCACCCACGGTCTCGCTGATCCTGCTGGCCACCTGTGGGGTGGTGCTTGCCGGCCCCTCGTCCCTGTGGGATGCGCTGTGGATGGCGGGCGCTGCTGCGCAGGCGGCCGTGACCGTCTGGGTGGTGTTGCGCTGGCTGCGTTCAGGTGCCTCGCGCTGGATGGGCGTGACCCCGGCCATGCTGATCCCGGTGGTGGGCAATGTGCTGCTGCCCTTGGCTGGCCCGGCCTTGGGCCACCCGGTGTGGGCTGCTGTCCAGTGGGCGGTGGGTGCGGTGCTCTGGCCCGTGGTCTTGTGGCTGCTGGCGCAACGCCTGCAACGGCTGGGACCATGGCCAGCCCGCATGCGCGCCAGCGCCTTCATCCTGATCGCACCGCCTTCGGTCATGGGTCTGGGCCTGATGCTCTGGCAGACCCCGCTGGTCTGGCCGCTGGTGCTGTGGGGTTTGGCTCTGGCCTTTGTGGTGCTGGCACTGCGCCAGTTGCCCCAGTGCTTCGATCAGCCTTTCGGCTGGCCGATGTGGAGCCTGTCCTTCCCGCTGACCGCCTTTGCCGCGCTCAGCCTGAGGCTGGCCAATGCGGGCGTGCTGCCGCAGCTGCTGGCCTTGCTGGTGCTGGCGCTGGCCAGCGTCGTGGTGGCGGCTTTGCTGCGCTGGACCTGGTGGGGCCTGCGCTCGGGCGATCTGCTGCAGCCCGAACCGAACCCTGCCCCGAAACCATGAATGTTGCTCCGGCACAGGAATCCGGCTTCGGACCGGTGGTGGCCGACGAGCTGGTGCTGATGGCCGAGTGTCTGGACCTGCGCCAGTGCGCCGTGCTCGAACTCGGATGTGGCAAGGCGCGGCAGGCCCGCCAGCTGCTGCAGCGTTTCCCGCAGGCGCGCGTGATCGGCATCGAGCCCCATGCTGCGCTGGTGGCGGGTAACGCGCAGCGCCCGCAGGCCGGGCTGGTGGTGCTGCAGGGTCGTGCAGAGGCTGTGCCCTGCGCGGACGCCTCCTTTGACATGGTCTGGATGCTCAAGTCCCTGCACCACATTCCCGACATGGCGCAGGCGCTGCATGAGGCCGCCCGGGTGCTGCGGCCCGGTGGCTGGCTGTACGTGTCCGAGCCGGTGTACGCCGGCCAGCTCAACGAGATCGTGCGCCTGTACAACGACGAAGGTCCCGTGCGTGCGGCGGCGCAGCAGGCGCTCGATGCCGCTGTTGCCAGCGGCGTGTGGACAGCCCGGCGGCAATGGCGCTTCGTGCAGCCGGTGCACTTTGCCGACGCGCAGGATTTTGAAGACCGCATGGTGCAGGACGCCCTGCGCAAACTGCCCGACGAGGCTGCACGCCAGCGTCTGCGCGATCAGGTGCGGTCCGCCTACACCCCGCACCAGCGGGCAGACGGTGCGCACTTCGTGCGACCCATGCATGCGCGCGCCCTGCAGCGCGCGGTGTGAACCTTTCAACCCGGAGTGACCATGAGCGAAAAAACCATCCAGATCGAACTGACCCAGCGCCACGACTACCGTTTCGATGTGCAGTTCGGTGGCGATGCACCTGTACTCACCACAGACGAACCGGCGCCGCTGGGCACGGGCCTGGGCCCTTCGCCGGTGCAGCTGCTCAGCGCGGCGGTGGGCAACTGCCTGTCGGACTCGCTGCTGTTCGCGCTGCGCAAGTTCAGGCAGGCGCCCGAGCCCATCCGTTGCCAGATCACCAGCGAGGTGGGCCGCAATGCCGACAACCGCCTGCGGGTGCTCAAGATGACGGCGGTGATGACGCTGGGCGTGCCGGCTGCGCAGCTGGAGCATCTGGACCGGGTGCTGGAAACCTTTGAGCAGTACTGCACCGTGACGCAGAGTGTGGGACAGGGCATCCCCATCGAGCTGCAGGTATTCGATGCCGCCGGCGCAAGACTGAAATGACCGTGCGGTGATGGACGGGTGGGAGGTGCGGATGGAGAATGCCCAAATGAACGAATTCGACGCCCGCATCCTGCCGCCCGACGACCCGCAGCGCCGCATGCTGCACAACGAGGTGCACGCCCGCCCCTCGGCAAGGGTGCGGCTGCCGGCCCTGATCACCTATGTGGCGCTGCTCAACGCCGGCATCTCGCGCGAGCAGGAATGCGCCCACCTGCGGCGCCTGCCGGGCCACGCTGATCTGGGACTGGACCGGCTCAATGGCAACTTCCTGCGTCTGCGCTGCGATGGATACACCGTCAAGTGGGAGCGCCACACCGAGTTCACCCGCTATTCCATCGTGCAGCCCTTGCCCGCGCACGCCGCTTGGGGCAGTGCCTTGCCCGAACTGGCCAGCCATGTGGCCACCGGCGCTGACTGGCTGCGTGGCCTGCCCGGGCAGACGGTGGCGGCGATTCACCTGGCCATGTTGCCCGAAGGCATGGACGATCCGCAGATGCTGGCCAAGGCCCAGCAGTGGCTGGGCGAGGGCATGCTGATCGGCTCGCGCATGGGCAACACCGTCGAAGGGCTTCCGCATTCCTGCCTGCTCTCGCACCTGCGCATCGGTGCCGACGGTTTTGAGCGCCTGCTGGTGCTGGCCGCACCCGAAACGACAGAAGGGCGCGCCGGGCGCATCTCGCAGCGCGTGCTCGAACTCGAAACCTACCGCCTCATGGCCTTGCGCGGCCTGCCGGTGGCCAAGCAGCTCTCGCCGGTGCTGGCGCAGGCCGAGTCGCAACTGGCGGACATCACGGCGCGGCTTGAGGGCCAGCAAGGGGGCGATCAGGCACTGCTGGACGATCTGGTGGCGCTGGCGGCCCGGGTGGAGCGGGCCACGGCCGAACACGGTTACCGTTTTTCGGCCACGCGGGCCTACGATGCGGTGGTGCGCGAGCGCATTGCCGAACTGCGTGAACGCCCGCTGCATGGCACGCAGACGGTGGGTGAATTCATGCAACGCCGCCTGTCCCCGGCGATTGCCACGGTGGAAGCGACGGCCAAGAGGCTGACCGCATTGTCCGAACGTGTGTCACGCACCAGCGCCCTGCTGCGCACGCGGGTGGACATCGCCACCGAGGCGCAAAACCAGCAACTGCTCGAAAAGCTCACCCGTGGGCAAGACTTGCAACTGCGCCTGCAGTCCACGGTGGAAGGCCTGTCGATCGCGGCCATCAGCTATTACGTGGTGAGCCTGCTGTTGTATGGCGCCAAGGCGCTCAAGCTGGTGGGCGTGCCCATTCAGCCCGAACTGGCTGCGGGCCTGATGATCCCGCTGGTGCTGTGGGGGGTGTGGAAAACGGTGCAGCGCATCCACGACCGGCTGCACCGGGACAGCGGTCACTGACCGCTGACGGGCTTATTTGCTGGCAGGATCCAGACCCGTGCTGCGCACGATGTCTGCCACGGCCGGCGAGGTGAAGAAACGCACCAGTTGTTTGGCCGCTTCCTGCTCGGCAGCGCCTTGCACCAGGGCCGATGAGAAGAAGATGGTCTGCTGTACGGCGTCGGGCAGCGTGCCCACGAAGTCCAGTTCCTTGAAGTAGATCAGTTCGCTCACCTGCTGAAATCCCAGTTCGGCATCGCCGCGTGCCACCACGGCGCCCACACGCTCGCTGTAGATCTTTCTGGCGGTCTTTTGCATCTGCTCGGCAATGCCCAGCTTGGGGAACATCTCGGTCGAGAGGTAAGTACCGCTGGCGCTGGCCGAATAGGCCACCGATTTGGCGTTCAGCAGGGTCTGCCTGAGCGCTTCAACGGTGCTGATGTCGGGTTTGGGTGTGCCCTTGCGCACAGCCACGCCGATCTGCGAGCGGGCCAGGTCCACGCGGCTGCCGGGCACCAGCTTGCCGTCTTTCATCAACGCTTCCAGACCCCCTTCGGACAGGATGACCAGGTCGAACTTCTCGCCGCGGCCAAAGCGGCTGGGGATCGAATCGGGCGCATTGCCGATCGAGGCCCCGAACGAGCTGATGACCTTGTGGCCAGAAGCGGCCTCAAAGATCGGCACCAGCTTTTTGTAGGCCTCTGTGAAAGCACCGGAAGTGACGACGCGGATCTCGGCGGCTTGGGCGGCCAGTGAGGCAAAGACCAGCAGGGCGCTGGCCAAAAGGCCACGGCGGGTGAAGAGGGGCAGCAGTTTCAAGGTTTGTCTCCAGTGTGTTCGTGTGGTGGTGTTTCAGTCCATCGTGATCTTGCGTTCACGGATGATGCGGCCCCAGGTGGCTCGTTCCTTGTCCATGTATTTGGCGAGGTCCTCGCGTGTGCCAGGTTGCGGCGTGAGGCCGTGGCTGTTGAGGGCATCGACCACGTCGGGCGACTTGAGCACCTTGACCAGTTCGGTGTTCCAGCGGTCCAGCACCGGCTTGGGTACCTTGGACGAGGCGACGAAGGCGTACCAGTTGGTGGCCGAGAAGCCGGGATAGCCTGATTCGGCAATCGTCGGCACCTTGGGCAGTGCCGTCAGTCGCTGCAGGCCGGTGCTTGCGATCGGGATCAGCTTGCCCGTCTCGATGTGCGGCAGCGAGGTGGACAGCGTCGAGTAGTAGGACGCCACGCGGCCGCCCAGCAGGTCCTGCAGCGCAGGCGCGCCGCCCTTGTAGGGTACGTGCACCGTATCGATCTTGGCCATGTCGTTGAGCAGTTCGCCCGCCAGGTGCGAGGCAGAGCCGGGGCCGGTGGAGGCGAAGTCCAGCTTGCCGGGGTTCTTCTTGGCGTAGGCGATGAATTCGGGGAAGGTCTTGATGCCGGTGTGGGCGCCGACCACCAGCACGTTGGGGAAGTTCACGCCCATGGTGATGGGGGCGAAGTCTTTCACCGGGTCGTAGGGCAGCTTCATCATGTGCTGCGCAATGGTGAGCGGGCCGACCGAGCCGAACAGGATCAGGCTGCCGTCGGACGGGCCTTGCGCGGTGTACTGATGGGCGATGTTGCCGCCCGCGCCCGGGCGGTTGTCCACCACGATCGATGCACCGATGTTCTCACCGAGCTTTCTGGCGATGATGCGTGCGCCGGTGTCTGCTGCGCCGCCTGCGGCAAAGCCGACCACCATGGTGATGGTTTTCTTGGGCGGGAAGTCTTGCGCCTGGGCGCCAAGGGTGAGGCCGGCGGCAGCGAGGGCCAGGAGGGTGTGCAGGAGTTGACGTTTCTTCATGGGTGTCTCCGAGTTCGATTCAAGAAGTCATTCACCGCCCAGACCGAGTCGGTTGGGTTGGCGTTTTTCAACGGCATGGCGCAGCAAGGAAGCCGTGCGGTAAATGCCGTGGGCAAATTTGTTGTAGGGCAGGGTGGCAAACAGCGCCATCACACTGCCCAGGTGCACGGCCAGGGCCAGCGGCATCTGCGCATGGCCACGCAAAGCCCACAGCGCGAGGCCACTGGCGCTGATCAGGAACAGCAGGCCGATGAAGCCGTAGTCCATCGGCTTTTGGACAGCGTCTCCATGCAGCGGGTGGCGCTGCAGCTTGAGCCTGAACAGGCCCAGCGTGCCCATGCACAGCATCACGCCGCCCACCGCGCCCAACAGTTTGGGCAGGCTGGGCAGGTCATACGGCGCTGCCCAGCCGAAGGCGTAGTGGTAGATCGTGCCCAGGCTGGTGGCGGCAAAGCACAGCAAGAAGCCGTAGAAGGTCAGGTGGTGTGCACGGCGGCGGCTCATGCTGAAGGCGTCGTCTTCGTTGTTGCAGCCCTCGCCATGCCCGCCGTCGAGGTACTTGAGGCGCAGCACATCGTGGGTGGCTTCCGCCGCAGCCGGTGGTGTGAGTGGCGCGCCGGTGGTTGCGGGGCCGATGTCGCGCCAGAAGCGCCGCACGCCCAGTGCCAGTGCGAGCACGGCGAACAGGAAGACCGGCGCGAACAGGCTCACCAGAAAGTTGTGCGGGAAGATGGCGTAGAAGTTTTTGGCCCCTGCCGATGCGCCCGCGGCCAGCCAGATGAACAACGCGAGACCGGCAGCAAGTGCGATGGACAAGGTCAGGCCATTGCGCTGGTACAACTTGCCCAGCGGCGCGGGCCAGGCGTAGTCGGCATAGGTCTGACCGCGCACCGTGGCCATGGCCTGCGGCACATTGACCGCGAACTGGTGCGGCGGTGCGTACTGGCAGGCGTGCAGACAGGCGCCGCAGTTGTGGCAGAGGTTGGCCAGAAAGTGGATGTCGGCCTTGCCGAATTCCAGTCGCCGTGTCATGGCCGGGAACATGGCGCAAAAGCCTTCGCAGTAGCGGCAGGCGTTGCAGATCTGCAGCTGGCGGGCGACTTCGGTTTCGGGAGCGGTCAGTTCGCCATTGGCCAAGGCTTTGGCTTCGCGGGTCAGGGCGTTGAGCGTGTTCATGCCTGCACCCCCAGCGCGGCTTTGGCTGCATTGGTGCCGGCAATGCGACCAAAGGCCGTGCCGATCGACATGCCCACGCCCGCGGTGTAGCCCTTGCCCAGCACATTGCCGGCCATCATTTCGCCGGCCACAAACAGGTTGGGGCTGGGCGCATCGCCAAAGCGCACGGCGGCCGTGTCGTCGGTTTTCAGGCCCAGGTAGGTGAAGGTCACGCCCGGGCGCACCGCATAGCCGTAAAACGGCCCGGTGTCGATGGGCCGCGCCCAGTGGGTCTTGGCGGGACTCACGCCCTCGGTGTGGCAGTCGTCCAGTGTGGTGTGGTCAAAGGTGCCTTCGCGGCAGGCGGTGTTGTAGCTGCTCAAAGTCTGCATGAAGGTGTCCACCGGCAGGCCGAGTTTTTGCGCCAGTTCGGGCAGGCTGTCCGCCACCACGCCCGGAAACACCGGCGGCATGAAGCGGCCCACGGCCTTGCTGTCGATGATGGAGTAGGCGATCTGGCCAGGCTGCTGGGCCACCAGGCGGCCCCAGATGGCGTAGCGCTTGGGCCAGAAGTCTTCGCCTTCGTCGTAAAAGCGCTGGCCTTCGCGGTTGACCACCACGCCCAGCGAGACACAGTCGATGCGGGTGCAGATGCCGCCGTCGTACAGCGGCGCACGCGCGTCGATCGCCACCATGTGCGCCTGCGTCGGGTCGCCGATGCGGTCAGCGCCGTGGTCGTCGAGCAGGTGCTTGAGCAGCGTGCCCTGGTTGAACTGGGTGCCACGGATCAGGAAATTTTCGGCCGGCCATTCGCCCCGCTCGTTCTGGCCCCAGGCCTCGCGCAGCCAGTCGCGGTTGGACTCGAAACCGCCTGCGGCCAGCACGCAGCTGTTGGCCGTCAGGCGTTCGGTGCCTCGGGGCGTGGTGACGTGGGCCGCAACGAAGCGGCCATCTTCGACTTCGATGCGTTCGACCTTGGCCTCGTAGCGGATCTGCACGCCCAGCTTTTCGGCGCTGCGGTAGTAGGCATTGACCAGGGCCTTGCCGCCGCCCATGAAGAAGGCGTTGGTGCGGGCCACATGCAGAGCACCCGACAGCGGCGGCTGAAAGTGCACGCCGTGTTGGCGCATCCAGTCGCGGCAGGTGCTCGACGCCCGGATGGTCAGGCGGGCCAGGTGTTCGTTGGTGATGCCGCCGGTGACCTTGAGCAGGTCCTGCCAGAACTCTTCTTCGGGGTAGGCGTCCACCAGCACGTCCTGCGGGGCATCGTGCATGCAGCGCAGGTTGCGCGTGTGGGCCGAGTTGCCGCCGCGCCACGCGCGCGGGGCGGCTTCGAGCAGCGTGACGCTTGCGCCCGCTTCGGCGGCCATCAGGGCCGCACACAGCGCGGCGTTGCCGCCGCCAATCACCAGCACATCGGTGTGCATCTCATTCCTCACATGGGTCATCGCCGCGCAGTGTCGGTGAAACCCGTGATTTTGTGAAATGAAATATTGGCAATGATTATTGCGTTTCAGGCATCAACGACGCTTGGCCGCCTTGCCGAAATGCTGCAGGGTCAGCGCGTGGAAGGCTTCGGCCGCAGGGGACAGACTGGCCGGCTTACGTCGCAGCAGCGTGACGCGGCGCTTGACCACCGGTCCCGTGAGCGGGATCTTGACCACGTTGGGGCGGTCGCCATTTTCAAAGGTGGACGCGGGCAGGATGGCGCAGCCCACGCCTGCCGCCACCAGGTTGATGGCGGTGGCGTGGTGCTGCACCTCGTAGTGGCCGCTCAGGCGGATGCCGCGCTGGGCCAGCTGGTAGTCCAAGAACATGCGCGTGGCCATGAAGCTGCTGACCACGATCAGGTCGATCCCCTGCAGATCGGTCCAGCTGATGGTGTCGCGGCCCTGCAGCGGATGGGGCGTCGGGCACAGCAGGGTCAGCGGGTCTTCAAACAGCGCAATTTCTTCGAGTTCGGCATGCGGCTCACCGTTGATGGCGATGCCCAGTTCGGCCTGGCCGTCGAGCACCGCCGCGCGCACATCGTGCGAAGACGCGTCGTGCAAGCGCAAGGTGTTGCCCGGGTGGCTCTGGGCATAGGCCTTGATGAGCTGCGGCAGCACATGGGTGGTGAGCGAGGGCACGCAGGCCAGCGTGAAGTGGCCGAGCCCGGCACGCGCCTTGTCGCGCACCCGTTCCAGCGTGCGCTGCGCGTCCAGCACCAGGTGCCGCGCCTGCGGCAGAAAATCGCGGCCGGTGGCGGTCAGCTCCACCTTGCGCGTGGTGCGGTCCAGCAGCCGGATGTCCAGCGATTGCTCCAGCTTCTGGATGCGGCGCGTGAGCGCCGTCTGCGTCAGGTGCAGTTGCTGGGCGGCCTTGACGAAGCTGCCCAACTCGGCCACGCAGACGAAGGCCTGCAGTCCGTCAAAGTCGACTTTCACGGCGCGGCCTTGTCGAGTCAGGCCTGCGGGATGGCCGCGTTGATCACGCCGCCGCCCAGGCACACCTCGCCGTCGTAGAGCACTGCGCTCTGCCCGGGCGTGACGGCCCATTGGGCTTCGGGAAAGTGCAGGCCGAAATCGGGCGCGGTTTGGCCGTCGGCGCCTGCACTGAGCGTGCAAGGCGCGTCCGTCTGGCGGTAGCGGGTTTTGGCGGCGTAGGTGCCAGGGGCAGGTGGAACGCCGGCACACCAGCTGGCGTCACCGGCGGTCAGGCCCTGCGAGAGCAGCCAGGGGTGGTCATGCCCTTGCACCACCCAGAGGGTGTTTTTCTCGATGTCCTTGCGGGCCACGAACCAGGGCTGGTGTTCACCGCCGCCGCGTTGCGCGCCCTTTTCCTTCACGCCACCGATGCCCAGGCCCTGGCGCTGGCCGAGCGTGTAAAAGCTCAGGCCCACATGCCTGCCGATGGTGCGGCCCGTCGAATCTTTGATGGGGCCGGGTTCCTTGCTGATGTAGCGGTTGAGGAATTCGCGGAAAGGCCGCTCGCCGATGAAGCAGATGCCGGTCGAATCCTTCTTTTTGGCGTTGGGCAGGCCGATGTCTTCGGCAATGCGGCGCACTTCGGTTTTGTGCAGCTCACCCACCGGGAACAGCGTCTTGGACAGCTGCGCCTGGTTCAGGCGGTGCAGAAAGTAGCTCTGGTCCTTCGACGGGTCCAGCCCTTTGAGCAGCTCGTGGCGGCCGGTGGCTTCGTTCAGGCGCACGCGGGCGTAGTGGCCGGTGGCGATCTTTTCGGCGCCCAGACGCATGGCGTGGTCCAGAAAGGACCTGAACTTGATTTCGGCGTTGCACAGGATGTCGGGGTTGGGCGTGCGCCCCGCCTGGTACTCGCGCAGGAATTCGGCGAACACGCGGTCCTTGTAGTCGGCCGCGAAGTTGACATGCTCGATCTCGATGCCGATCACGTCGGCCACCGCCGCCGCATCCACAAAATCGATGTTGGAAGAACAGTATTCGCTGTCGTCGTCATCTTCCCAGTTCTTCATGAAGATGCCCACGACCTCGTAACCCTGCTGCTTGAGCAGGTGCGCACTCACGGCGGAATCGACGCCGCCGGACAGACCGACGACCACACGGGTTCTGGAAGACATCCCTCGATTATCCCCGCCGTCCCGGGCGCATGCTTCGGCCGGGGAGACGCCGTGACAGGCTTTGGGGATAATCCCGCCCCATGGGAGAAAACAGCATCTGGCGACGCCGGCTGGCCCTGCTGATGTCCGACATCACGCGGGGCCTGTTTCTGGTGACCCACAGCAGTCTGGCGATGCTGGGGCTGGGCGTGGCCGCGCTCGTGCTGGCCCTGTGGTGGCAACCCGCCTGGCTCAATGCCGTCGAGAGCAGCGTGTTCAACTGGCTGCGCGAGCGCAATGTGCTGGTGTCCTGGCTGCCCGAAAACGCGGCCGAGCGCGCCACGGCAATTGAATTGTCCGAGCTCCCGCCAGCGCAGGCGGCGGTGGCCGAATGGCTGGCCGCCAAATACCGGGTCGCTCCCGAACCGTTGGCGGCGCTGGTGGCCGAGGCCCATGCGGTGGCGCCCAAGGTCAAATTGCCGGCGCACCTGATCCTCGCGGTGATGGCGATCGAGTCGAGTTTCCACCCCTATGTGCAAAGCCATGCTGGCGCCCAGGGCCTGATGCAGGTGATGGGCGGCGTCCATGCCAAGCGTTACGAATCCTATGGTGGCGGGCAGGCGGCTTTCGAGCCGGCCGTGAACCTGCGTGTGGGCGCAGAGGTGTTGGCCGATGCCATCAAACTCAAGGGCGGCTCGGTCGAAGCCGGGCTGCGCTTCTATCTGGGCGGTGACGCTGTCACCGAAGACGGCGGTTATGTGGCCAAGGTGCTGGCCGAGCGTGCCCGGCTTGATCAGGTGGCGGCCGGCGTCAAGGTGCCCGTGCAGTAAGGCGAAGCGGGTTCAGGCGCGGCTGAAGAACACGCCGCTCATGACCAGCCCGGTGGCGATCACCAGCAGCCGCACCCAGCGCACCGGCAAGCGCCGTGCCAGGTGCGCGCCCGCCCAGCCGCCTGCGGTGGCCCAGAGCATCATCCAGATGGCCTGCTGCCAGACGATGGCGCCCGCCCAGGCAAAAGCCACCACCGACAGCAGCGACAACACGAAAGAGTTGAGGTTCTTGAGCGCGTTGACCGTGTTCAGGCGAGACTCGCCTGTCAGTGTGTAGAGCGCCATCAGCAGAATGCCCAGCCCGCCGTTGAAATAACCACCGTAAATCGACACGCCCAGCAGCCCTGGCAGACGCCAGCGCGGGTGGCCGGCGCCGCCGCTCAGGCGCGCGATGCTCGGCCCCAGCGCAAACAGGGCAGTGGCCAGCAGCAGCAACCACGGCACGATGCCCGAGAACACTTTGGCCGGGGTGATCAAGAGCAGACCGGCGCCCAGCAGGCCGCCGAGTGCCTAGACCAGCACCTCGCGTCGCAGCAGGGCTGTCGGCAGTGTGCGCAGCTCGGGTCGAAAGCCCAGCGTGCTGCCCAGATAGCCGGGACTGACCGCGATCGCGCTGGTGGCGTTGGCCGCCACAGGCGGCACACCCGCAAACACCAGCGCCGGGAAGGTGAGGAAGCTGCCGCCGCCCGCGATCGCGTTGAGCACGCCGGCTGCGAAAGCGGCCACGCCGGTGAGGGCGGCCAGATCGGGCAACGGGCTCATGCGCGCAGGGGGCCGAGCGAGGCCACGCTGGCATCGGTGTAAATCAGCTCCAGCGCATGGCGCTGGCCGGCCAGATGGTCTTCGATGCAGCGCAGCACCAGCGGGCTGCGGTGGCGCGCCTGGCTGGCGCGCACCTCGTCGGGCGTCATCCACACCGTGCGCACAATGCCGCTGTCCAGCGAGCGGTCAGGCTGGACAGCCCCCAGCTCTCCGCCAAACGCCAGGCGCAGGTAGGTCACGTCTTCACCGGTGCTTTCGCGCTGGAAGCGCGACATGTAGATGCCGACCAGATGCGTGGGGGTGAACAGGTGGGTGGTCTCTTCCAGCGCCTCGCGGGCGCAGGCCTGCACTGGCGATTCGGCCGGGTCAAGGTGACCGGCCGGGTTGTTCAGACGAAGGCCTTCGGCAGTTTCTTCTTCCACCAGCAGGTAGCGGCCATCGCGTTCGATGATGGCGGCCACGGTGACATTGGGTTTCCAGCGTGTGTCCATCCGGTGATTATCCGGAATCACCGCTCGTGCCCGCCGCAGACGCCTGGCACGCAAGTGTCAGTTTGGAGGCCTGAAATTTGTCACAATGTCTTTCGACTGACATTTCGTCGGTGTTTCCTGGTCGATTCCCGGGAATTCACACAACAACAACGAGGAGACTGCACCATGCGCATAGGCGTGCCGCGAGAGATTTTCCCGGGCGAAAAAAGGGTGGCCACCGTGCCCGATGTGGTGACCAAGCTGGTCAAACTGGGTTTTGAGGTGACGGTGGAGCAGGGTGCGGGCGAACTGGCCGACCTGTCTGACGACGCGTACATCCAGGCCGGTGCCAGCATCGCGCCCGATGCCACGGGGCTTTGGGGCGGCTGCGACATCGTCTTCAAGGTGCGTCCTCCCACCCCCGAGGAGGTCGCCCTGATGCGCGCCGGCCAAACGCTGATCGGCTTTGTCTGGCCGGCCCAGCATCCCGAGCTGATGCAGCAGCTGGCGGCCAAAAAGGTCACCGTGCTGGCCATCGATGCACTGCCGCGCACGCTCAGCCGCGCGCAGAAGATGGACGCGCTGACCTCGATGGCGGGCGTCAGCGGTTACCGTGCGGTGATCGAGGCGGCCAACGCGTTTGGACGCTTCTTCAACGGTCAGATCACGGCCGCAGGCAAGGTGGCTCCAGCCAAGGTGTTCATCGCTGGTGCCGGTGTGGCGGGTCTTGCCGCCATTGGTGCGGCTGCGAACCTGGGTGCGATCGTGCGTGCCAATGACACCCGTGCCGAAGTGGCCGATCAGGTGGTGTCTCTGGGCGGCGAGTTCGTCAAGGTCGATTACGAAGAAGAAGGCTCTGGCGGTGGCGGCTACGCCAAGGTCATGAGTGAAGGTTTCCAGGCTGCGCAGCGCGAGATGTACGCGCAGCAGGCCAAAGAGTGCGACATCATCATCACGACCGCGCTGATCCCGGGCAAGCCGGCACCGCGTCTGATCACGGCCGAGATGGTGAAAAGCATGCGGCCCGGCAGCGTCATCGTGGACATGGCGGCCGAGCAGGGCGGCAACTGCGAGCTCACCGAGCCCGGCAAGGCCGTGGTCAGGCACGGGGTGACCATTGTCGGCTACACCGATCTGGCCTCGCGCATGGCCCGGCAGTCGTCCACGCTGTATGGCACCAACCTTTTCCGCCTGACCGAGGAGCTGTGCAAGACCAAGGACGGCGTGATCAACGTCAACATGCAGGACGATGCCATTCGTGGCCTGACCGTGATCAAGGACGGCGAGATCACCTGGCCTGCGCCCCCGCTGGCAGCGCCTGCACCCAGACCGGCGGCCAAGCCAGCCGCCGCAATGGCCGAGAAAAAAGACAGCCATGGCAGCAGCGGCCCGATGCCCGTCAAAACGCTGTCGGTGGTGTTTGGTTTGGGTGCGCTGGCTTTCTGGGCCATTGGCGCCTGGGCGCCGGCGGCCTTCCTGGGCCACTTCACCGTGTTTGCATTGGCCTGCTTCATCGGCTACATGGTGGTGTGGAACGTGACGCCCGCGCTGCACACGCCGCTCATGAGCGTGACCAACGCCATCTCCAGCATCATCGCGATCGGTGCGCTGGTGCAGATCCTGCCGCCCGAGGCCGGCACCAATGGCCGACCCGATCAGCTCATCCAGTGGCTGGCCTTCGCCGGCATTGTGCTGACGGCCATCAACATGTTTGGTGGTTTTGCCGTGACCCGTCGCATGCTGGACATGTTCCGTAAGTGACCTGAGACCAGAACAACAAGGAACGAGAACCATGTCACAAAGCCTCATTTCCCCCAGCCTGGCATCGGTGGCCTACCTGGGCGCCGCGATCCTCTTCATCCTCAGCCTGGGTGGCCTGTCGAACCCGGAAACCTCGCGTCGTGGCAACCTCTACGGCATCGTCGGCATGACGCTGGCCGTGCTGGCCACCATTGTGGGCCCGCGTGTGGCCGCAGCGGGTACGCCCTGGATCATCGGTGCGCTGGTGATCGGTGGCGGCATCGGTCTGTACGCCGCCAAAACCGTCAAGATGACCCAGATGCCCGAACTGGTCGCGCTGATGCACAGCCTGGTGGGTCTGGCGGCCTGTCTGGTCGGTTTTGCCAGCTATGTGGACACATCTGTCCAGTACAGCGGCGCCGAAAAAATGATCCACGAAGTGGAGATCTATGTCGGCATCCTCATCGGTGCAGTCACTTTCTCCGGTTCGCTGATCGCCTTTGGCAAGCTCAACGGCAAGATCGGCGGCAAGCCGCTGCTGCTGCCCGCCCGCCACTGGCTCAACCTGGCCGCCCTGCTGGTGGTGATCTGGTTTGGCGGCGAATTTGTGAACGCGCACGACGTGCAAAGCGGCACGACCCCGCTGCTGGTGATGACCGCGATCGCCCTGCTGTTCGGCATTCACATGGTCATGGCCATCGGCGGTGCCGACATGCCGGTGGTGGTGTCCATGCTCAACAGTTACTCGGGCTGGGCCGCTGCGGCCACCGGGTTCATGCTGAGCAACGACCTGCTGATCGTGACCGGCGCGCTGGTGGGCTCTTCGGGTGCCATCCTGTCCTACATCATGTGCAACGCGATGAACCGCAACTTCATCAGCGTGATCGCCGGAGGTTTTGGCAGCGGTGCCGGCAAACCGGCGGCCAAGGCCGACGGCGCTGCCGCCGAACCGCAGGGCGAGGTGGTGCCGGTGAGCGCCCACGAAACCGCCGAGCTGCTGCGCGAAGCCAAGAGCGTGATCATCGTGCCGGGCTACGGCATGGCGGTGGCGCAGGCGCAGCACACGGTCAATGACATCGTCAAAAAACTGCGTGAGAAAGGCGTGACCGTGCGCTTCGGCATCCACCCGGTGGCCGGTCGCATGCCGGGCCACATGAACGTGCTGCTGGCCGAGGCCCGGGTGCCTTACGACATCGTGCTGGAGATGGACGAAATCAACGACGACTTCCCGGACGCCGATGTGGCCATGGTCATTGGCGCCAACGACATCGTCAACCCGGCAGCCCAGGACGACCCGACCAGCCCGATCGCCGGCATGCCGGTGCTCGAAGTCTGGAAGGCCCGCACCAGCATCGTCATGAAACGCTCCATGGCCAGTGGCTACGCCGGTGTGGACAACCCCTTGTTCTACAAGGAGAACAACCGCATGCTGTTTGGTGACGCCAAGAAAATGCTCGACGAGGTGCTGGTGGTCCTGGAGGAGTAAAGCCGGCGTACACCCGCACCACTGGGGCCTTCGCGGCCCCTTTTTCATGGCATGGCCGTCGCGGCGCGTGGCGAAAAGGCCCGCGAAAACCCTGATCTGCGTCAGTCAGTTTTCTGTCAGCGTTGGGGTAGACTGGACCGCATGCAGACACCCGTGACGTCCTCCGACCGCATCTGGCTTGGCAGCTATCCTGAAGGCGTTCCCGCCGACATCGATCCCGACCAGTACAGCTCGCTGGTGGCCCTGATGGAAGAGAGCTTTGCCCGCTATGCCGACCGCACGGCCTACAGCTTCATGGGCAAGGCCATCAGCTACCGCCAGACCGACGAGGACAGCCTGGCGCTGGCGGCATACCTGCAATCGCTGGGCCTGACCAAGGGCGACCGTGTGGCGCTCATGATGCCCAACATCCCGCAATACCCGGTTGCGGTGGCGGCGGTGCTGCGCGCCGGCTATGTGGTGGTCAACGTCAACCCGCTCTACACCCCGCGCGAGCTGGAGCACCAGCTCAAGGATTCGGGTGCCAAGGCCATCGTCATCATCGAGAACTTTGCCGCCACGCTGGAGAAATGCATCGCCAGCACCCCGGTGCAGCATGTGCTGCTGGCCAGCATGGGCGACCGCCTGGGTTTGCTCAAGGGCATGCTGGTCAACCATGTGGTGCGCAAGGTCAAGAAGCTGGTGCCCGCTTTCAGCCTGCCTCAAGCGGTGCGCTTCAATGACGCGCTGGCCCGTGGCCGCAAGCTGCCGGTGGCCCGCCCGGCGCTGGGGCCGCAGGACATCGCCTTGCTGCAATACACGGGTGGCACCACCGGCGTGTCCAAGGGCGCGGTGCTGCTGCACCGCAACGTGATTGCCAATGTGCTGCAGTCCGAGGCCTGGAACGACCCTGTCATGCAGCGCGTGCCGGCCAACGAGCAGCCCACTTCGGTGTGTGCCCTGCCGCTGTACCACATCTTCGCCTTCACGGTGAACATGATGCTGTCCATGCGCACGGGCGGCAAAACCATCCTGATCCCCAACCCGCGTGATCTGACTGCCGTGCTGCAGGAGTTGTCAAAGCACACTTTCCACAGCTTCCCTGCGGTCAACACCCTGTTCAACGGGCTGGTGCACCATCCCGATTTCGGCAAGGTCAACTGGTCCAACCTCAAGGTCTCGGTGGGCGGCGGCATGGCGGTGACCAGCAGCGTGGCCCAGCTCTGGCTGGAGAAGACCGGCTGTCCCATCTGCGAAGGCTACGGCCTGTCCGAGACCAGCCCCTCGGCCAGCTGCAACCCGCCCACCCGCAAAGAGTTCACCGGTACCATCGGTGTGCCCTTGCCCAGCACCCGCATGAAGATCATCGACGACGATGGGCGCGAAGTGCCGCAGGGGCAGCCTGGCGAGATCGCCATTCAGGGGCCGCAGGTGATGGCTGGCTACTGGCAGCGCCCCGATGAAACCGCACGCGTGATGACCGCTGACGGCTATTTCAAGTCGGGCGACATTGGCGTCATGGATGCGCAGGGTTTCTTCAAGATTGTGGACCGTAAAAAGGACATGATTCTGGTCAGTGGCTTCAATGTCTACCCCAATGAGGTGGAGGATGTGGCCTCGGCTTGTCCGGGTGTGCTCGAATGCGCAGCCATCGGTGTACCCGACGACAAAACCGGTGAGGCCGTCAAGCTGGTGGTGGTGCGCAAGAACCCTGCACTCACCGCAGAGCAGATTCAGGACTTCTGCCGCGACAAACTGACGGCCTACAAAGTCCCGCGCATCGTCGAATTCCGCAACGAGTTGCCCAAAACCCCGGTGGGCAAGATCTTGCGCCGCGAGCTGCGTCAGCCCGGCTGAAACTCCTGCACCTACACTGACAAGCGGTCCTGGAGGCCGCTTTTTGTTGTCTGGAGAAATTGTGTGAGCACCCCACCCCAAGCCCCCATCGGCCTCATGAGCGCCATGCACGAAGAGCTCGCCTTGCTGCTGGATGCCATGCCTGACGAACAAAAGTTGACGGTGGCCGGACGCGATTTCTGGCAAGGTCACTGGCAGGGTCGCCCGGTGGTGGCGGTGCTCTCGCGCATTGGCAAGGTGGCGGCGGCCACCACCGCCACTGCTCTCATCGAACGCTTTGGCGCTCAGCGGATTGTTTTCACGGGCGTGGCGGGTGGCATTGGTGAGGGCGTGCGTGTGGGCGATGTGGTGCTGGCCAGCAGCTTTGTGCAGCACGACATGGATGCCTCGCCGCTGTTTGCGCGCCACGAGGTGCCGCTCTACGGCCGCAGCCGCTTTGGCACCGATACCGCGTTGTCAAACGGCTTGGCGCAAGCGGCGCAGCAGGTGCTGGCGCAGGTGGCAGCCCATGTGGGTGCGCCTGCAGTGGCCGAATTTGGCCTGCACGCGCCCCGCCTGCACACCGGCCTGATCGCCAGCGGGGACCGCTTCGTGTCCACCACGGCCGAATGCCGGGCCCTGCAGCAGGCTTT
>JAYRQF010000121.1:0-8041 GCA_041910735.1 Limnohabitans sp. | reverse complement strand
CGAGCAGGTGCTGGCGCTGGACGCGATCAACCCGCAGGTGGCCGCCCGCCTGGCGCGCGCCATGGACCGCTGGAGCCGCCTGACCGAGCCTTACCGCAGCGCAGCCAAAGTGGCGATCGAACGCGTCGCTGCCAAGGTGGACTTGAGCAACGACGTGCGCGAGGTGGTCAGCCGCGCGCTGGGCAACGCCTGACAGAAAGGTCTGACATGAGCAGCCGCATTTCCCTCTCCCGCTATCTGGTTGAACAGCAACGCAGCAAAGGCCACATCCCGGCCGACCTGCGCCTGCTGCTCGAAGTCGTGGCCCGTGCCTGCAAGAGCATCAGCCATGCCGTCAACAAGGGCGCGCTCGGCGGTGTGCTGGGCAGCGCCGACAGCGAAAACGTGCAAGGCGAAGTCCAGAAAAAACTGGACATCATCGCCAACGAGGTGCTGCTGGAAGCCAACGAATGGGGCGGCCATCTGGCGGCCATGGCCTCTGAAGAGATGGACAGCATCTACCTGGTGCCCAACCGTTACCCGCAGGGCGAATACCTGTTGCTTTTCGATCCGCTGGATGGCTCGTCCAATATCGATGTGAACGTCAGCATCGGCACCATCTTCAGCGTGCTCAAAAAGCCCGAGGGTGGCCAGGGCGTCACAGAGCAGGACTTTCTGCAGCCGGGCAGGCAGCAGGTGGCGGCCGGCTACTGCATCTACGGCCCTCAGACCACGCTGGTGCTCACCGTGGGTGACGGCGTGGCCATGTTCACGCTCGACCGCGAACAGGGCTCCTTCGTGCTGACGCAGGAAAACGTCCAGATCCCGGCCGACACCAAAGAGTTCGCGATCAACATGAGCAACATGCGCCACTGGGCCGAGCCGGTGCGCCGCTACATCGACGAATGCCTGCAGGGCAAGGAAGGTCCGCGTGGCAAGGACTTCAACATGCGCTGGATCGCCTCCATGGTGGCCGATGTGCACCGAATCCTGACCCGCGGCGGCGTCTTCATGTACCCCTGGGACAAGCGCGAACCGCACAAGGCCGGCAAGCTGCGCCTGATGTACGAAGCCAACCCCATGGGTTGGCTGGTGGAGCAGGCCGGTGGCGCCGCCACCAACGGCAAGGACCGCATCCTCGACATCCAGCCCGATCAATTGCACCAGCGCGTGAGCGTGATTCTGGGCAGCAAAAACGAAGTCGAGCGGGTGACCGGCTACCACGCCGCGCTATAATTCGAGCTTCGCCGATATAGCTCAGTTGGTAGAGCAACGCATTCGTAACGCGTAGGTCACCAGTTCGATTCCGGTTATCGGCACCACACCCAAAAGCCTGGTCTTGCGACCGGGCTTTTTCTTTTTTCAGACCACCGACTGCTGGCCCGACACCGCGCTGGCCTGCGCCGTGTGCGCGACGCGCGGCGGGTGCGTGACGATGGAATCGAGTGGCGGCTCGGGCATGCGCAGTTTGGACAGGTCCGGGCGGGGACGGCCGAGCCCTGCAATGCCGCCAAAGGCCTGCTCCATGGCACGAGAGGCCGAGAGCAAAGGCAGGTCGCCGCGAAAAGGCGCCACCACCTGCAGGCCAAAGGGCATGCCATGGCTGTCCAGCCCGCAAGGCAGGCTGATCGCCGGGTGCGTGGTCAGGGTGATGACGTAGGTCAGCGCCAGCCAGCGGTAGTAGTTTTCCTGGCGCTTGCCATCGATCACTTCGGCATGCGGCAGCGTCCACGGAAAGGGCGAGACCGGTGTGGTCGGGCACAGCAGCAGGTCGTAGTCGGCAAAAATTTGCTGGGTGCGCTGCAAAATTTTCGTCTGCTCGGCCTGCGCCCAGGCGCTGTCGAGCAGGCTCATGCGGGTGCCCATCTCGTAGTTGGCGCGGGGGTTGGGGCCGAGGCTGTTCGGGTCGCGCTCGTAAGCCTCGCGCGTGCCAGCCACAAAGGCTTCGGCGCGCAGCACATCAAAGCAGCGGTGCACATCGCCCAGGTCCATGCGGACTTCATCGCAGCTGGCAAACAGGTGGCGCATGGACTGGATCTTTTGCGCGAAGGTGGCGCGGATGTCGGGGTCCACATCGCACGAACCCAGATCAACGCTCCAGGCCACGCGCAGGCGACCCAGGTCGGCCATGGCCGGCTGCAAAAACACCATCGGGTCCAACGGGTAGCTCAGCGGATCGCCCGCGTGCATGCCCGCCGATGCGGCCAGTTGCATGCAGGCGTCGTCCACGGTGCGGCCCATGGGGCCGACCACCGAGATCGGCGTCCAGCCCAGCAGCTTGCGCACGCTGGGCACCACACCCGGCGAAGGCCGCATGCCCACCACACCGCACTTGGACGCCGGAATGCGCAGCGAGCCGCCCGTGTCCGAGCCGGTGCAGACCGGCAGCATGTCGCAGGCCAGCGCAGCAGCCGAACCGCCAGACGAACCACCCGCATTGAGGTTGGGGTTGAAGGGGTTGCCGGTAGCGCCCCAGACCGGGTTGCGCGAGTTGGCGCCGGCGCCCATCTCGGGCACATTGGTTTTGCCGGTCACGATGGCACCCGCCCGGCGCAGCCGCGCCACCAGCTCGATGTCCTGCGCAGGAATGTTGTCGCGGTAGTTGGGCGAGCCAAAGGTGGTCAGCAGGCCGGCGGTGGGCTCCAGATCCTTCACGCCCAGCGGCAGGCCGTGCAGCAGGCCCAGTGGCTCGCCGCGCATGACCTGCTGTTCGGCCGCGCGGGCCTCTGCCATGGCGCGGTCGTAGCACTTGGCGGTGACCGCATTGACAAAGGGGTTGACGGTTTCGATGCGCTCGATGCAGGCCTGCAGCAGCTCTACCGGAGAGACAGCACGCGAAGAGATCAGCCGCCGCAATTCAACGGCCGAACGCTCGACCAGATCAGACTGGGAAATGGACACTGGGAACTTTCAGAAATGGCAAGTCAGTCGGCCTGGATGTTGGCGCGCACTGCGGTGGCGCGCATCAGTGGCAATTCGGCATCGATCAGCGCACTGGCTTCGGCTGCTGTCGACCAGCTTGGCTCCAGCCCGTTGTCGGTCAGGTGCTTGCGCACGCCGGCGTCGGCCAAAGTGGCCGCCAGCGCTTTCTGGAGTTTGGCCTGAACGGTGGCCGGCGTGCCCTTGGGCGCCATCAGCATGATCCACGATTCGAGCTTCACGTCGGGGTAGCCCGCTTCGGCAAACGTGGGCACCTGCGGCATGAGCGCCATGCGTTTGGGCGAGGCCACCGCGATCACCTTGATCTTGCCGGCTTTGAGCTGGGGCATGGCCGCCGTCACCGTGTCCATGGCAAAAGGCACCTGCCCGCCGATCAGGTCGGTCATGGCAGGTGCGCTGCCCTTGTAGGGCACATGCGTGAGCTGGATGCCCATGGCATGGAAAGCCATCTCGGCGGCAAAGTGCGAGCTGGTGCCCGCACCAAACGAGGCATAGGCCCACTTGCCGGGCGCGCCCTTGGCCGCGGCTGCCAGATCGGCCACGGTGTTGACCGGCACCTGCGGGTTGGCGATCAGCACGAGGCCGGTGCGGCTGACCATGCCCACCGGATCAAAACTCCTGACCGGGTCGTAGGGCAGGTTTTTGCGCACGGCAGGGTTGAGCGTGAGGGTGGAGCCTGCGCCCATCAACAGGGTGTAACCGTCGGCAGTCGCCTTGGCCACATAGCCTGCGCCAATGGCCGTGCCGGCGCCCGGCCGGTTGTCGATGACCACGGTGCCGCCCAGCCTTTCGCCCAATTTGGGCGCAATGGCCCGCGCCACAATGTCGGTGCTGCCTCCGGGCGGAAACGGCACCACCAGCGAAATGGGCCGGTTCGGGTACACCGCCTGCGCCTGAACCAGACCGGTGAGGCACAAGGCACCCAGCAATGCCAGCCTTTGGAAGCGATGGCGTGGGGTGCGGCCAAGGCGTTGCGAAACCATGTGGGGACTCCTTTATGCAGCAATGGTGGATCGGACCATTCTAGGAGGCTGCCTGTCCTGCCGCCGTCACGCAGGTGGCGCCATCTCCTCGCGCAGCATTTCCACCATGGCCTGCGCCGCGGGCGAGAGGCTGCGCCCGCGCAAGGTCACCAGCCCCAGGGGGCGACGCAGGTCGGGATCGCGCAAAGGCCGGCGCACCATGCCTTCGTCAGGGCCGACATTGGCGGCCAATTCGGGCAAGGCCGCCACGCCCAGCCCCGCCGTGACCAGCGCCTTGATGCTGGCCAGATGTTCCAGCTCGAACTGCGGCGCAAAGCGGATGCGGTGCTCCAGAAAGGCGGCATCGGCGTATTGACGCACGCTCGACGGCAAAGGCATGGAGATGTGCGGCAGCTGCGCCACCTCGGCCCAGGACAGCGGCTTGCGCGAGCGGGCCAGCGCATGGCCCTGCGGGATCAGCAGCACGAAACCGTCAGAGGCCAGCGGCAGGTAGTCCAGATCGGCATAGGCTGGGTTGGCCGCGGTCAGGGCAAAGTCCACCCGCCCGGCGCGCACCAGCTCGAAGGCCGGACCCGAGAGCGTGTCCATGAGCTGCAGGCCCACGCCCGGGTGCTGCGAGCGAAAGCGCGCCAGCGCGCGGGCCACCACCGTGGCCGCCAGCGAGGGCATGGCCGCCATCGCCACCTGCCCCGTTTGCAGGGTGGCGACTTCGCGCACCGCGCGCACCGCTTCTTCGGTCATGTGGCGCAGGCGCCGGGCCTGCTCCAGAAACACCTGCCCCGGACCGGTCAACTGCACCTGACGCGTTGTGCGGTCGAACAGTTTCACGCCCAGTGCCTCTTCGAGCCGGCCGATCACGCCGGTGACGGCCGGCTGCGAGAGGTGCACCCGCTCGGCCGTGCGGCGAAAGCTCAGTGTCTCGGCCAGCACTAGGAAGACATCGATTTCACGGGAAGTCCAATTGATCAGCATGGCTGATCAGTCTATAGAAAAAATCATCTGGACGCATAGAACCAGCCTGCCTAGACTGCAACGTCATGACTTTGACCTCTTTTGAACCGATCCTGCCCGCCCAGCCGCGGGGGCTCCATGCGGTGGTGGTGGGCGGCGGCACCATGGGCGCCGATGTGGCCACCGTGCTGGCGCGCGGCGGCTGCCGTGTCACCGTCACCGAACCGCAGCCTGCCCAGCGCGAAGCCCTGCAACAGCGCGTGCAGGCCGCTCTGGACGATCTCGGCCTGGGCCACCGCGCCGCGCAGGTGCATGCGCTGCCCGGCCTGCACGATGTGGACTGGTCCGGCGTGCGTCTGGTGGTGGAGTGCATCCCCGAGAAGCTTGACCTCAAACAGGCCCTGTTCGCACAACTGGTGCAACTGGCGCCGGCCGGTGCCGTGCTGACCAGCAACAGCTCCAGCTTCCCGATCAGCGCCATCGCGCAGGGCCTGCCCACGCAGGATCGCATGCTGGGCCTGCATTTCTTCATGCCGGCCCATCTGGTGCCGTTGGTGGAAGTGGTGCTGGGGCCGCAGACGCGGCCCGACACGGCCGGGGCCCTGAGCGCTTTCATGCGCGGCTGCGGCAGCGTCCCGGTGCTGGTGCGCAAGGACAAGCCCGGTTTTCTGGCCAACCGGCTGCAGCATGCCCTCTCACGCGAGGCCTTTGCCATGATCGACGAGGGCGTGGCCACCCCCGAAGACGTGGACGCTGCGGTGCGTTTTGGCTTCGGCTTCCGTTACCTGGCCGCAGGCCCGGTCATGCAGCGCGACCATGCCGGTCTGGACGTGCACTGCGCCGCCGCCGCCACCATGTACCCCAGTCTGTCGAACACCGACCAGCCTTCGCGCGCCCTGAGCGAGCGGGTGGCCGCAGGCCGCGTCGGCATGAAGGCCGGCGCCGGTTTTTACGACTGGACAGCCGAGACCCGGCAGGCCGAGCGCGAGCGCTACGACCGCCTGCTGCGCCAGGGCCTGCAGCTGCTCGCTTCCGAGCTGCCTCCGATCGACAAGAGTTTCTGAAAGCGCCCCATGAGCGACTTCTACAGCCAGCCTCTGATCATCACCAGCGCCCCCAACGGCGCCTACAAACTCGCCAGCGACCACCCGCAGGTGCCCCTCACCGCCGACAGTCTGGCGCGCACCGCGAAAGCCTGTCTGGATGCAGGCGCCAGCATGCTGCACCTGCACATCCGCGATGCGCAGGGCCGCCACAGTCTGGACGTGACGGGCTACCGCACCGCCTTGCAGGCGGTACGCGCCGCCGTGGGCGACGCCATGGTGCTGCAGATCACCAGCGAGGCCGCAAAGGTGTACGAGGCGCCTGCGCAGATCGCCATGGTGCGCGAGCTGCGCCCGGAGGCGGTGTCGGTGGGCCTGCGCGAGGTGGACCAGCCTGCCATCGGCGAGGCGGGTCTGAGTGACTTCTTTGGCTGGCTGGCCCGCGAAAAAGTCATGACCCAGGTGATCCTGTACGACACCGCCGACCTGCGCCGCTGGCAGGACCTGCGCCAGCGCGGCGTGGTGCCCGAGGCGCCGTGGTTCCTGCTTTTCGTGCTGGGCCGCTACACCGCCGGCCAGACCTCCAGCCCCACCGACGTGGTGCCCTTTGTGCACGCCCACACCGGCGACGAGCCCTGGGCGGTCTGCGCCTTTGGCAAAACCGAGCACGCCTGCGTCACGGCTGCGGCCGCACTCGGTGGCCACGTGCGCGTGGGCTTTGAAAACAACCTGTACCTGAAAAACGGCGATGTCGCCCCCGACAACGCCGCGCTGGTCATGCAGGCCGCCGATGCCGCACGCAGCCTGGGCCGACCCGTGGCCACGGCAGAACACATCCGCCTACGTTTCGGCGCCTGATCCCCACCCTTCAAAGAGGAGACCTCCATGCAACGCAGAACCCTGTTGACGACCAGCCTGATTGCAGCCATGGGCAGCATCGGCATCACCGCCCCCGTCCAGGCCCAGGACAACTGGCCGACCAAGACCATCCGCTTTGTGGTGCCCTACCCGCCTGGCGGCCCCACCGACCTGATGGCACGCCTGCTGCAGGGTGAACTGACCAAACGCCTGGGCGTGGCCGTGGTGGTAGACAACAAGGGCGGCGCTGGCGGCAACCTGGGCAGTGCCGAAGTGGCCAAACAGGCGCCTGCCGACGGCCACACCCTGCTGCTGGCCGCCAGCGGCCCGATGGCCGTCAACCCGACGCTCTACCGCAGCATGCCCTTCAACCCGCTGACCGATCTGGCGCCGGTGATCCAGATTTCATCGTTCCCGCTGGTGCTCGAAGTCCACCCCGGCCTCGGCGTCAAGAGCGTGAAAGAGCTGATCGCGCTGGCCAAACAGCCCAAATCCACCCTCAGCTTTGCCTCGGCCGGCAACGGCACGCCCCAGCACCTGGCCGGCGAACTGTTCAACACGCAAATGGGCGTAGAGATCACCCACATTCCCTACAAGGGTGCAGGACCGGCTCTCAACGATGTGATCGGCGGTCAGGTCGGGGTGATGTTCGACATTCTGGGCAGCTCACTGCCTCACATTGGCTCGGGCAAGCTGGTGCCGCTGGCCGTCACCTCGGCCAAACGCGCACCGCAACTGCCCAATGTGCCCACCATGGCCGAAGCCGGCGTGACCGGCTACGAGTTTGGTGCCTGGCATGGCATCGCCGTGCGCGCCGGCACACCGCCAGCCATCATTGACAAGCTCAACGGCACGCTCAACGCGATCTTCAAAGAGCCGGAGTTCCGCACCAGGTGGGAAGCCATCGGCACCCCGGTGGTGGCCGGCAGCGCCGCGGCCTTTGGTGACCTGATCCGCCGCGACACTGCCCGCCTGGGCAAGGTGGTCAAGGACTCGGGCGCGACGGTGGACTGATGCATGGATCCTCGGGTCAGGCCCGAGGATGACACGACACCTCTTCACCTGTCATTGCCGTGCGCTCCGTTTGTCATTGCCCGGCTTGACCGGGCAATCCACGCAAGGTGAAGGCGCTCACTCGTCGCTGTCAGGCGGGAAACCGGAGCCGGCAGCGGCTGGCGGCTGCTCCTGTTGGCCCATCACCTCGTTGCGCAGGGTCTCGCGCAGCATTTTCTTTTCGGGCAGGCTCAGGGCACGGGCCAGACGCTGGCGCATGCGCAGCAGCAACTG
>JAYRQF010000120.1:0-16284 GCA_041910735.1 Limnohabitans sp. | reverse complement strand
GCAAGGCAGCGGCGACCCCAAGCTGGTGGTCGAACGCGCGCAGGCGCTGGTGGCGGACATCCGGGCCAGCGGCGTGCGGCAGGTGCACGGCGACATCGTGCTCGACCGCAGCGTGTTCGACGTGAGCCCGCGCAACGAGCCCTTTGACGACGAGCCGCTGCGCCCCTACAACGCCACACCCGATGGTCTGCTGCTCAATTTCAAGTCGGTGATCTACCGTTTCAGCCCGGACCCCGGCGCCGGTCGCGCCACCGTGGTCAGCGAGCCACCGCTGGCCGGGCTGGATGTGCCCGCCGAGGTGCCGCTCAAGAACGGGCCCTGCAACGACTGGCGCAGTGGCCTGCGTGCGGACTTCGGCCAGCCCTTGCGCACCGTGTTTGCCGGCAGCTACCCGGCCAGCTGCGGCGAACGTTACTGGCCGGTGGCTTTTCCGGCCCCCGACGAGTTTGCGCCACGCATGCTGCAGGCACTCTGGATGCAGGCGGGCGGGCAGCTCACGGGGCAGGTCCGTTCGGGCCACACACCGGCCCAGGCCAGGCTGCTGCTCGAATACCCGTCACTGCCGCTGCGCGAGGTCATTGCCGACATCAACAAGATGTCGAACAACGTGATGGCGCAGCAGCTGTTTCTGACCCTGTCGGCCGAGATGGGGGCGCCCGGCCGCTTCGAGGCCTCGCGTCTGCGCCTGGCGCGCTGGTGGCGCGAGCGTTTTCCGGGCCAGTTCACACCCGTGCTGGACAACGGCTCGGGCCTCTCGCGCAGCGAACGCAGCACCGCCGCCGCCCTGGGCCAGTTGCTGCGGCAGGCCGCGCAGGGGCCCGATGCCGACGCTTTTGTGCAGTCTCTGGCCATCGCTGGCGTGGACGGGACCGTGCAGCGCATGAAAGAGCGCATGCCCCAGTCCCCCGTGATCGGCCGCGCCTGGCTCAAAACCGGCTCCTTGCGCGATGTGGCCTCGGTCGCCGGCTATGTGCAGGGCGAGAGCGGCCGCCGCTACAGCGTGGTGGCCATCATCAACCACCCCAACGCCAGCCAGGCCCGTGCTGCACTGGACCAGTTGCTCGACTGGACTGCCCGCGACCTGAACACCCCCGAACCGGCCGGTCCGCATCGTCGCCACCGGCATGCAACCCGCTGATTCGATCGGCACTCTGGCCGCCTTGATGATGAAACTGCGCGCCCGCTGAAGCCTGCTCCCGGAAGTTCAGGCCGCGGCCCGGGTCAGGCGGTCGCGCACGCCTTCCCACTCGGGCGTGTCGGGCGGCAGTTCCACCCAGATCTGCTGCACACCGCGCGCGTCCAGATCGCGCAGCACGGCAAACAGGTCGTGCGCGGCCGTGGCCGGCTGCGCAGCCTGCTGGCGCCAGAGCGTGCCGGCGCCGATGTCGGCAGGTGCCTGCTGCGACCAGACGCCCAGATTGCCGGCATGCACACCCAGCGCCTGCAGACGCTGATGCAGGGTGGCCGCGTCCATCAGGCGCACTTTGGCGCGCGGCGCGTAATGCGATTCGAGCGTGCCCGAAGCCTTGGGCGCGGGCTGCGCGAGCGAGGCCTTGTCCTGCAGGGTCTGGCCGCAGACCTCTTCGATCTGCGTGCGCGTGATCTGCCCAGGACGCAGCAGCACCGGCGCGCCCCGCGTGCAGTCCACGATGGTCGATTCGATGCCGACCTCGCATTCGCCACCGTCCAGGATCAGCAGCGCATCGCCAAACTCGCCTTGCACATGGCGGGCCGTGGTCGGGCTCACACGGCCGAACTGGTTGGCACTCGGCGCCGACAGGCCGGGCATTCCAGCCGCGGCGCAGGCCTGCAGCACCGCCTGCGCCACCGGGTGCGAGGGGCAACGCAAGCCGATCGAGGCCTGCCCGCCCGCCGAGGCGGTGGCCACACCGGGCTGGCGCGGCAATATCAGCGTGAGCGGTCCAGGCCAGAAGGCGTCCATCAGGCGCTGCGCAAACGCCGGCACCTCACTGGCAAACATCGGCACCTGCGCCTGCGAGGCCACATGCACAATCAGCGGATGGTCGGCGGGGCGGCCCTTGGCGGCAAAGATCTTGGCCACCGCTTCATCGCGCAGCGCGTCCGCCGCCAGACCGTAGACGGTTTCGGTCGGCAGGCCCAGGAGTTCTGCGCGCGCCAGCGTCTGCACGGCCTGCGCGATGGCGGCGGGGTCTTGTCCCGGCAGGATCATCAAAAGGGCTCGATGCCGAGCAGCGCACACGCCTGCAGGGCGGTGGCACGCACCGCCTCGGGCGTGGTGCCGGTGATGTTGAGGTGGCCCATCTTGCGGCCCTTGCGCGCGGACAGCTTGCCGTACAGGTGCAGGTGCGTGCCGGGCAAAGCGAGCACCTTGTCCCAGGCCGGAGTGAAATCGGGGTCAGACCATAAGTCACCGAGCAGGTTGAGCATGATGGCCGGCGAATGCTGGCGCGGCTGCGTCAGCGGCAGGCCAGCGAGGGTGCGCACCTGCAGGTCGAACTGCGACTGGTCGCAGGCGTCGAGCGTGTAGTGGCCGCTGTTGTGCGGGCGTGGCGCGATCTCGTTGACCACCAGCTGGCCGCCTTCGAGCACGAAGAACTCCACGCACAACACGCCGACATACTGCAGACCTTCGGCAATGGCCTTAGTTGCGGCCACCGCCTGCTGCGCCAGCGCCGGATCGATCACGCCCGGGTTCACCTCGGTCACGGCCAGAATGCCGTCCCGGTGCAGGTTGCGCTGCACCGGAAAATGCACCATCTCGCCCGTGCCGCTGCGTGCCACGATGACGGAACACTCGTCCTTGAGCGGCAGCATTTTTTCGAGCACGCAAGGCACCTGCCTGAGCTCGGCCCAAGCCGTCACCAGCTCGGCACGCGTCTTCACACGCACCTGGCCCTTGCCGTCGTAACCCAGACGGGCGGTTTTCAAAATACCCGGCAGCAGATCGTCGGCCACGCCGGCCAGCTGCGCCTCGGTCTCGATCACCGCATGCGGGGCCACCGGCACACCACATTTCACAAAGTGGGCCTTCTCGGCGGCGCGGTCCTGCGCAATGGCCACGGCGTCGGATGCCGGCGCCACGAAGCGGTGCGCGCCCAAGGTCAGCAGCGCAGGCGCGGGCACGTTCTCAAATTCGGTGGTGATGGCGGCGCAGCGCTGCATCAGCTGGGCCAGGCCCTGCTCGTCCAGGTAGTCGGTCTGGATGTGGTGGTGGCTCACCCGACCCGCCGGGCTGGCCGGATCGGGGTCGAGCACCGCGGTGTAGTAGCCCATGGCCTGGGCGGCGTGCACGAACATGCGGCCGAGCTGACCGCCGCCCATCACGCCCAGCGTGGCGGGCTGGCCGTTGACCACGCTGCCCGGAAGGATCACGCCGCTCATTTGGACTCCAGCGGCGGCAAGGTCATGGCGCGCGCCATCGCGGTCTGCTCGGCGCGGAAGGCTTCGAGTTTTCCGCGCAGCACCGCGTCTTGGTTGGCGAGCATCGCCACGGCAAACAAAGCCGCATTGGCCGCGCCCGCCTGGCCGATGGCAAAGGTGGCCACCGGCACTCCTTTGGGCATCTGCACGATGCTGTGCAGCGAGTCCACGCCCGACAGGGCCTTGGTCTGCACCGGCACGCCCAGCACCGGCACCACCGTCTTGGCGGCGATCATGCCCGGCAGGTGGGCGGCGCCACCGGCACCAGCGATGATGGCCTGCAGGCCACGGCCGGCCGCAGTCTGTGCATAGTCGAACATGTCGTCGGGCATGCGGTGGGCCGAAACGACGCGTGCCTCGTGGGGAATGCCAAACTGTTGGAGAATCTGGACTGCGTGCTGCATGGTGTCCCAGTCGGAGCTGGAACCCATCACCACGCCGATGAGCGGTTGGGTCATTGGAAGCGTTCCCGTGGTCAATCCGCGATTTTAAGGTTTCACCCTTTTCCGCATTTCCCGAGCCCTTGCCCATGATCGACGTCACCCTTGCCAATTTCGAAACCGAAGTCATCGCCGCCTCGATGGCCACCCCCGTGCTGGTGGACTTCTGGGCCCCCTGGTGCGGCCCCTGCAAATCGCTCGGCCCGGTGCTCGAAAAGCTGGAAGAGGCCTACGCTGGCCGCTTCAAGCTGGTCAAGATCAACTCCGACGAGGAGCAGCAGCTCGCACAGGCCTTCGGCATCCGCTCCATTCCCACCTGCATCCTGCTCAAAGGTGGCCAGCCGGTGGACGGGTTCATGGGCGCCCTGCCCGAGGGCCAGGTGCGCCAGTTCCTGGACAAGCATGTGCCTGGCGAGGACGAGCTGCAGGCGCAGGCCGCGGCCGACGAAGCCCAGCAGCACCTGGCCGCCGGTGACGCGCACAGCGCCCGTACCGCACTCGAACAGGCCCTGGCCACCAACCCCGGCAACGACGATGCGCGCTTTGACCTGATCAAGCTGCTGATGCAGGACGGCGAGCTGGCCGAAGCCGCCGCCCTGCTGGCGCCGACCATGGCCCACATCCCGGTGCCGCTGCGCTTTGAAGCCCTGCAGCAGTGGCTCAACGCCCTCGAATTCGTGACCACCGACCCGCGCGGTCAGTGGACGCTGGACAAGTTCGACGAGCTGATCGGTCAGAACAGGCGCGACTTCGAAACCCGTTTTGCCAAGGCCCGCCTGCTGATGGCCGCCGGCCAGTGGACCGAGGCCATGGAAGAGCTGCTGGAAATCATCATGCGCGACAAAAAGTGGGACGACGAGGCCCCGCGCAAGACCTACATCGCCATTCTGGAGCTGCTGACACCGCCCGCGCCCAAAGCCGGCGCCGACAGCGGCAAGACAGCCGGCGGCATCGAACTGATGGGCAAATCTGCGGTGCAGGAAGACCCGCAGGCCGCATTGGTGTCCAGCTACCGCCGCAAGCTGAGCATGGCGCTCAACTGATTTTTCCTTCTTAAGTCGTCAAATCATCATGTACAATTGCATTTTTTAAGAAAATGCAATGAAAAGTACTCTTTCAAATTCGCCTTCCAGCTTGGTCATCGTCGCCGCATCGATTGTTCTCAGTGCCTGCGGTGGCGGTGGCGACAATGCCTCTCCCACGCCACCATCATCGACCGTCGAGGCTTACGCGGGCACATGGTTGAGCGACTCTTGCGAGCAGTTCAGTGGTGTCACCCAAACACTCGGCGGCAATCCGGTGTCTGCCCGGCTCAAGCAAACATTAACGTTCAGCAAACTCGATGCCACCACCCTCAATACAAAGGTCGTTTACACCTTTTACGCTGGTGCCGACCTCACTTGCACAGGGACGCCCATCCTCACATTGACTAAAACTGGCGATAACACTGGCAACTACAGCCAATCAGGTTCGGCCGCCATCTCCAGCCAGGGAAACAACACTGCAACGATCGTTGCCGACGTGACGGTTGGCACTCAGGCTGCGCAACAAATTCGATACAGTGAGTCCAGCCTGCAAGGCTCCAGTATCAGCAACGGCACCCTCAGTTTCATCAACGGTGTTAGCGTGGACTCGGCCAAGGTGGGCAAATTCACGGATAACTATCTCGCCAAAGTTGTTGGCAATCAATTGACCTTTGCTTTTGATGCATCCACAGGCAACCCATTTGCCAGCACATTCACCCTGGGCGGCAGCGTTTCGATTTACACCTACACAAAGCAACCTTAACCTTTTCTTGCCATCGACAGCACCGTCATCAGCGGGGGGTGGGGCCGGCCTCGGCCTCCACCGTCTGATGCAATGCGCGCAACAGGCCCAGCGCCATCAACACCTCGGCCACCACGAACATCGGGCCCACCAGCAAGCCCACGATGTCATCCACGAACGCGGGCTTGCGCCGCTCGAACCAGTGCCCCACGAACTGGAAGACCCAACCCACCCCGAACAGCAGCCAACCCAACTGCCAGACGGCCCATCCCCAAGCCGGTGCCTGAGCGGCCAGCCGATGCGCCAAAGCCACCAGAAGGCCGTTGACCACCGCCGTGGCCACGCCCAGCAGGGCCTCGCCCCGGGTGAGGTACCAGAAACTGGTCACAGCCCACATCAGCCAGGCCGCTGTGATGCCATAGAACCCCCACTTGCCCAACGGGAACACCAGCCACATGGCAATGGCCGTGAAGATCATGGGAATACCTATCAGATGGGTGGCGATGTTGCGCCGGTCGCGGTGGTAGCGGGCGTACTGAACGATGAGCAGCGCTGCGTTTCGCGTCAAATTCATGGGTTTGACCTCTTGGTGTTTCAATTTTAGCGGTTTATTCATTTTCTAATGCACCATTGTGTTCTCTAAAAAGTATTTTGAGTATTTACATACTCTTTTTATTCCATAGAATCGGAACCTCGTTTCCAAGCGAGACCACCATGTACAGCCACCCGATTGTCACTGCCGAAGAACTGGCCTGCCTGCTGAGCGCCCCTGCCGTCGAGCCGGCGCAAGCCGTGGTCATCCCGGACAAAAACGACAACGCGCTGGCCAACGCGGGCGCCGCCCTCTGGCTGGTCAAGGGGCTTCTGGTTTATATGGCCCTGCAGATGTTCAGCCTGGACGCCCTGCCCCTGCGCTATCTCTGGGTGCGCGGTGCGCTCGAAGTGCTGTGTGCCGGCGTTTTCTGGCACACCCTGCGCCAGCGCAGCCGCCGCCCAGTCACCTTGGGCGCTCTGGTGGTGGGCAGCACCACACTGCTGATGGATCTGCTGATCGTGCTGGCTTTGCCCGCCTGAACAAGCGCCTTGGACGACAAAAAAGCCGGCTTGAAGCCGGCTTTTTTGTGCGCGCACGACCGGCTGTTTCAACCCAGCAGGCGCTCCAGAGCCTCGCGGTACTTGGCGGCGGTTTTCTCGATCACCTCTTTGGGCAGGCGCGGCGCGGGAGGCGTCTTGTCCCAAGGCTTGCCTCCCACCTGTGCGGTCTCGAGCCAGTCGCGCAGGAACTGCTTGTCAAAGCTGGGTGGGTTGCTGCCCTCAGCGTAGCTGTCGGCCGGCCAGTAACGAGACGAATCGGGCGTGAGCACCTCGTCCATCAGCACCAGCGTGCCGTTCGTGTCCAGCCCGAACTCGAACTTGGTGTCGGCAATGATGATGCCCTTCTTCGCGGCGATCTCGCTGGCCGCCACGTACAGCCGAATGGAAATGTCGCGGATGCGGGTGGCCAGATCGACACCGATCATCTCCACCGTGCGCTCGAAGGTGATGTTTTCGTCGTGCTCGCCCACCGCAGCCTTGGCAGCCGGGGTATAGATGGGGGCGGGCAGCTTGCTGGCGTTTTTCAGGCCTTCGGGCAGGGGCACACCACAGACCGAACGGGACTCCTGGTATTCCTTCCAGCCGCTGCCGGCCAGATAGCCGCGCACCACCGCCTCCACCGGAATCGGTTTGAGGCGCTTGACCAGCATGGAGCGGCCCTGGACCTGTGGCACCTCGTCGGCGCTGACCACGCTCTCAGGCGCGTCGCCGGTGAGGTGGATCGGGCAGATGTTCAGGCCTTTGGGGCCGAGCTGGTCAAACCAGAACAAGGCCATTTTGGTGAGCAGCTCACCTTTGCCGGGGATGGGCTCGCCCATGATGACATCGAACGCGCTGATGCGGTCCGACGCCACCATCAGGATGCGGTCATCGCCCACTGCGTAGTTGTCACGCACTTTGCCGCGCGCAAGCAGCGGCAGGGAAGTCAGGGCCGAGGTGTGAAGGGCAGAGCTCATGTCAGCGAAACCATCCGAAAAACAAAAAGCCCGTTGAACGTTCAACGGGCCGAACCATTCAGGCCGATTATCTCAGGCCGGAAAGATCAGTTCACCACCTGGGCCAGTTGGCCGGCGGCATATTTGCCGGCCATGACGCTCAGGGACTGGCCCTTGATCTTGCTGCCCTGGCCTTCGCAACCGAATTCCAGGTAACGCTGCTTGCACAGGGCCTGGGCAGCGGCGCGCGCCGGCTTGAGCCATTCGCGGGCATCGAACTTGTCGGGGTTTTCAAACAGGAACTTGCGGGCAGCGCCGGTCATCGCCAGACGGATGTCGGTGTCGATGTTGATCTTGCGCACGCCGTACTTGATGGCTTCCTGGATTTCCTCGATCGGCACGCCGTAGGTTTCCTTCATCTGGCCGCCGTACTGGTTGATGATCGCCAGCAGTTCCTGGGGCACGCTGGAGCTGCCGTGCATCACCAGGTGGGTATTGGGGATGCGGGCATGGATTTCCTTGACGCGCGAAATCGCCAGGATGTCGCCCGTGGGCTTGCGGCTGAACTTGTAGGCGCCGTGGCTGGTGCCAATCGCAATGGCCAGGGCGTCCAGTTGGGTGGCCTTGACGAACACGGCAGCCTCTTCGGGATCTGTCAGCATCTGGCTGTGGTCGAGCTTGCCCACGGCACCAATGCCATCTTCTTCGCCGGCATCGCCGGTTTCCAGATTGCCCAGGCAACCCAGTTCGCCTTCGACGGTGGCGCCAACCTTGTGGGCCATCTCGACCACGGTCTTGGTGACGTTGACGTTGTAGTCAAAGTCGGACGGGGTCTTGCCGTCTTCCATCAGCGAGCCGTCCATCATGACCGAGCCAAAGCCCAGATCGAGTGCACCCTGGCACACCTTGGGGCTGGTGCCGTGGTCCTGGTGCATGACCAACGGGATGTGCGGCCACTGCTCGGCCGCTGCCTGGATCAGGTGCTTGATGAAAGGCTCACCGGCGTACTTGCGGGCACCGGCGCTGGCCTGCAGGATCACCGGCGCACCGACCTCGTCGGCCGCCTGCATCACGGCCTGGACCTGCTCCAGGTTGTTGACGTTGAAGGCCGGAATGCCATAGCCGTTTTCGGCGGCGTGGTCCAGCAGTTCGCGCATCGAGACGAGTGCCATGGTGGTGTTTTCCTGAAAGTTGAGAATCCCTGCGGCCGGTCGCTGTAACCGGCCGGTAACTGAACAGGGATTTTAAAGGGCCGCGTCTGACGCTGCCCTGATGGCGAACCGGTATCAGCCGACGCGGCAGATCTTGAGCATGTTGGTGCCGCCCGGCGCCCCCATGGGTTCGCCGCAGGTGATGGCGTAGGCGTCGCCCTTGTTCACGATGTTGCGCTTCTTGAGGTGACCTTCGGCCTGGGCCAGCGCGGTGTCGCGGTCGGCACTGGTGTCCATCAGCAGGGGGCGCACGTTGCGGTAGAGCGCCATGCGGCGTTGGGAAGACACCTTGGTGGTGAGCGCGTAAATCGGGATGTGCACACGGTGGCGGCTCATCCAGAGGGCGGTGGAGCCCGATTCGGTCAGCGCCACGATGGCTTTGGCGCCCATGTGGTGGGCGGTGAAGAGCGCGCCCATGGCGATCGTCTGGTCGATGCGGCTGAAGGTCTGGCCCATGAAGTCGGCATCCAGCTCCACATGCTCTGCGCTCTCGGCGGCGGCGCAGATCTTGGCCATCTCTTCCACGGTTTCGAGCGGGAACTTGCCGGCGGCGGTTTCGGCGCTCAGCATCACGGCGTCGGTGCCGTCGAGCACGGCGTTGGCCACGTCCGACACCTCGGCGCGCGTGGGCACCGGGTTGGTGATCATGCTCTCCATCATCTGGGTGGCGGTGATGACCACCTTGTCGTGGGCCTTGGCCAGCTTGATCATGCGCTTTTGCAGGGCCGGCACGGCTGCATTGCCCACTTCCACGGCCAGATCGCCGCGGGCCACCATGATGCCGTCGCTGGCCGCCAGGATTTCTTCGAGGCGCGGGATCGCCTCGGCACGCTCGATCTTGGCGATCAGGCCGGGCTTGTGGCCGAGTTCGGCACCGGCCACATTGCACAGCTGGCGCGCCATTTCCATGTCGGTCGCGTTCTTGGGGAAGCTGACGGCCACGTAATCGGCTTTCAGGCTCATGGCGGTCTTGATGTCCTCCATGTCCTTGGCCGTGAGCGCGGGCGCCGTGAGGCCGCCACCCTGCTTGTTGATGCCTTTGTTGTTGGACAGCTCACCGCCCAGCTTGACGGTGGTGTGCACCGCCTCGCCCTTGACAGCGTCCACTGTCAGCACGATCAGGCCGTCGTTGAGCAGCAGCACATCACCGGCTTTGACGTCGCGCGGCAACTCTTTGTAGTCCAGCCCGACACCGTTGATGTCTCCCGGTTCTGTGCGGGAGGCGTCCAGCACAAACCTGGCGCCGGGCTCCAGCATGACCTTGCCCTCGGCGAATTTGCCCACCCGGATCTTGGGGCCCTGCAGGTCGGCCATGATGGCCACCTCGCGACCGGCGCGCACCGAGGCCTCACGCACCAGATTGGCGCGGTCGATGTGGTCTTGCGCCTTGCCGTGGCTGAAGTTCAGCCGCACCACGTTCACGCCCGCGCGGATCATGGCTTCGAGCACCTCCGGGGTGCTGGAGGCAGGGCCAAGGGTGGCGACGATCTTGGTGGCGCGACGAGGCATGGACAGGGTCTCCTTGTAACTTGATTTCAATTTTGGCACGAAAGCGGTTACCAACCCGGAACTTTCCGGGAACAAAAAACGTGCACCAAAGCAACACAAATCGGCCTTGTGGCGACTGCGGAGATTGACCGTTGTCAGTTCTTTTGCAAGCGGCCACCTTTAAAATTGGTCGGATGCGCGTTTTCCCTTACGCGTTTGCAATGACGCCATGACTGTTCAAACTGCCCCTGAGAACCAACAACCCGTTCCTCTGGACCAGCCCCTGCCGCACCGCAAGACCATCCGCGAGTGGTTGATTCCGCTGTCGCAGCGCACCACGCTGCGCGCCTTCGTGCTGCTGGTCATCGACTACGCCCTGTTCTTTGCCCTGATCACCGGCACGGTGGTATTCGACGCCGTCTGGGCCAAGCTGCTGTGTGGCCTGGCCGCCGGCTTCGTGATCGGCCGTCTGTTCATCATTGGCCACGACGCCTGCCACCAGAGCCTGACGCCCCACCGCGAACTCAACAAGGTGCTGGGACGCATCGCGTTTTTGCCCTCCATCACCCCCTACAGCCTGTGGGACACCGGCCACAACGTGGTGCACCACGGCTACACCAACCTCAAAGGCGTGGACTTCGTCTGGACCCCCAAGACGGCCGAAGAGTTTGCGGCACTCTCGCCCATGCAGCGCCTGATCGAGCGCGCCTACCGCAGTGGCTGGGCGCCTGGTCTGTACTACATGATCGAGATCTGGTGGAAGCGCGAGTTCTTCCCCAACAAGAGCCACATGCCCACCCGCCGCCCGATCTTCTTCAAGGACAGCCTGCTGGTGGCCGTGTTCGGTGCCTTGTGGATCGCGGCGATTGCCACCGCCGCCGTGGCCACCGGCCAGTCCGTCTGGCTGAGCCTGCTGCTGGGCGTGGCCGTGCCCTTCTTCTTCTGGAACAGCATGATCGGTTTCGTGGTGTACGTGCACCACACCCATGTGCGCGTGTCCTGGCACGACAACAAGGCCGCCTGGACCAAGGCCGCACCTTTTGTGTCGACCACGGTGCACCTGACCTTCCCGTTCAACATCGGCGCGCTGATGCACCACATCATGGAGCACACCGCCCACCATGTGGACATGAGCATCCCGCTCTACCGCCTCAAGCAGGCGCAGGCCAAGCTCGAAGAGATGCTGCCTGGGCGCATCATCGTGCAGCCCTTCTCATGGAAGTGGTATTTCGACACCGCCCGCGCCTGCAAGCTGTACGACTTCACGCGCGAGTGCTGGACGGACTTCAAAGGCAAGATGACCAGCCCGGTGCGCTGCAACCTGCCGCCTGCTGCGGCAGCCTGAGCGTCTGGGGGTGGTTGAGAGGGGTCGCCTTGGGGCAGGCTCCTCACAAGCCGCTTCGCGCCACAGATCGTCGCCCACCCCAAGGCGACCCCTCTCAACCGGCATATGTTGCCGGTTTTGATTTTCAGCGCCGCTGAAGCTTGAAAACGGCCGTGCCCGCGCGCAGGTTCGGTAGCCAGCGCACCACCTCGCCGTCCTGCAGACCAAAGGAATCCAGAATGTCCAGATCGTTCTTGCGGGCCAGCTCGGCAAAGTCTGCCAGCGTGCCCACGCGGATGTTGGGCGTGTCATACCACTGGTAGGGCAGGCGTTTGGTCACCGGCATGCGGCCGCGCAGCACGCTCAGGCGGTTGAACCAGTGGGCAAAGTTGGGAAAGGCCACGATGCCGATCTTGCCCACCCGGGCGGTCTCGCGCAGCATGACCTCGGCATTGCGCAGGTGCTGCAGGGTGTCGATCTGCAGCACCACATCAAAGCTCTGGTCGTCAAACACCTTCAGGCCCTGATCGAGGTTGAGCTGCAGCACGTTCACGCCGCGCTTGGCGCAAGCCAGCACATTGGCATCGTCAAGTTCCACACCGTAACCCGTGCAGCCGCGCTCGCGCTGCAGGTGGTCCAGCAAAGCACCGTCGCCGCAACCCAGATCGAGCACGCGCGAACCTTCGGGCACGAGGCGGGCGATCGCCTGTTGGATCTGGCTGTCGCTCATCGCGCACCTCCAGCAATCGTCTTCTCAAAGTAGGCGCGCACCACATTCAGGTAGCGCGGATCGTCGAGCAGGAAGGCATCGTGGCCGTGCGGTGCATCGATTTCGGCATAGCTCACATCGCGGCCGTTGGCGATCAGTCCCTGCACGATCTCGCGGCTGCGCGCGGGCGAAAAACGCCAGTCGGTCGAAAAACTCACCAGCAAAAACTTGCACTGCGCCACCGACAGCGCCCGGGCCAGGTCGCCGCCGTGCGCACGGGCCGGGTCAAAGTAATCCAGTGCCCGGGTGATGAGCAGGTAGGTGTTGGCGTCAAAGTACTCGCTGAACTTGTCGCCCTGGTAGCGCAGGTAGCTCTCGATCTGGAACTCGACGTCCTGCGTGGAATATTTGTAGCCGGTGGGGCTGTTCACCGCGTTGCGCAGCTCGCGGCCGAACTTCTCATTCATCACGTCATCGCTCAGGTAGGTGATGTGGCCGATCATGCGGGCAATGCGCAGGCCGCGCTTGGGCACCACGCCGTGCTGGTAGAAGTGGCCGTCGTGGAAATCCGGGTCGGTCACGATGGCGCGGCGCGCCACCTCGTTGAAAGCGATGTTCTCGGCATTCAGGTTGGGCGCACTGGCCACCACGACCGCGTGGCGCACGCGCTGCGGGTGCTGCAGCGTCCAGCTCAGGGCCTGCATGCCGCCCAGGCTGCCGCCCATCACGGCGGCCAGCTGTTCGATGCCCAGCGCGTCCAGCAGCCGGGCCTGGGCGTTGACCCAGTCTTCCACCGTCACCACCGGAAAGTCGGCGCCGTACACCTTGCCGGTGTCGGGGTTGACATGCATCGGGCCGGTGGAGCCAAAGCAGGAGCCGAGGTTGTTGACGCCAATCACAAAGAACTTGTCGGTGTCTACCGGCTTGCCGGGGCCGATCATGTTGTCCCACCAGCCAAGGTTGGACGGCTGGTCGGCATAGACGCCGGCCACATGGTGCGAGGCGTTGAGCGCGTGGCAGATCAGCACGGCATTGGACTTGTCGGCGTTGAGCGTGCCATACGTTTCGTAGGCCAGCTGGTAGCCGCGGATCTGCGCACCGCTTTGCAGGGGCAGCGGTGCGTCGAAAGTCATCGACTGGGGGATGGCAACAAAACTCATGTCTGCAAACAAAAAACCCGGTGACGCCAAAGAAGCGAAACCGGGTGGGCCAACCTCTTTAGCTGCATTTCTTGGGGTCCATCAGACCCCCGCGCCCGCAAGCTGGAGCAAATCGGCGCAGGCACCTAGTATAAAGCGAGGCAGTTGCCCTGTCAGGAGATGCCCCATGTCCGAGGTGTTCGGCTTCGATGCCTACAGCCCCGCCGAGATCGCCCGCCGCGTCGAAGCTGTGGGCGAAACCAAAGCCCGCATGGCCCTGCTGCCGCTGGCCATGCTGGGCGTGCTGGCGGGCGCCTTCATCGGCCTGGGCGCCATGCTGTTCATCATGGTCCGCTCGGACACCTCGCTCGGTTTTGCCGCCAGCACCTTTGGGGGCGGGCTGGTGTTTTCGCTGGGCCTCTTGATGGTGGTCGTGGCCGGGGCCGAACTGTTCACCGGCAACAACCTGCTGGTCATGGCCTGGGCCGACAGGCGCATCAGCAATGCGCAGGTGCTGCGCAACTGGGCCGTGGTCTGCGCCGCCAACTTTGTGGGGGCAGCCGCTCTGGCGCTGCTGGTGTTCTGGAGCGGTCACCCGCAGCTCAACGGCGGCGCGGTAGGCCAAAAGGTGGTGCAGATCGCACTGGCCAAGCAGGACCTGCCCTTCTGGACCGCGCTGGTGCGCGGTGTGCTCTGCAACATCCTGGTGTGCATGGCCGTGTGGATGGCGCTGGCCGGGCGCAGCGTGGTGGACAAGGCGGTGGCCGTGGTCTTCCCGATCATGGCCTTCGTGGCCGCCGGCTTCGAGCACAGCATTGCCAACATGTACCTGATGCCGCTGGCCATGCTGCTGCAGGGCTCGGGCGTGGCCGCCGAGGGCCAGCTGGTCAGCTGGAGCGGCATGCTGGGCAATCTGGTGCCGGTGATCCTGGGTAACCTGCTGGGGGGCGCCGGTCTGGTGGGACTGGTGTACTGGGCGATCTATCTGCGCCAACCCAAAGCCTGATCAGCCCCAGCCAAGCAGCGCCAGCGCGCCCAGCACGGCAAAAATCACCGCCGACACCACATGCACCAGCCGGATCGGTACAAGGCGCGTGATCGCATCGCCCAGCCAGACCACCGGCGCGTTGGCCAGCATCATGCCCAGCGTGGTGCCGGCCACCACCCAGGCCCAAGCGTGGTACTGCGCCGCCAGCATGACAGTGGCGATCTGGGTCTTGTCGCCCATCTCGGCCAGGAAAAAGGCCACCACCGTGGTCATGAACACGCCCATGCGCGGGGCCTCATCGCCCTCATCGTCGTCGAGCCTGTCGGGGATCAGCATCCACACCGCCATGGCGATGAAGGACAGGCCCAGCACCCAGCGCAGCACGTCGGGGCCGAGCACAGTCGTCACCCAGCTGCCCACGGCGCCAGCCAGCGCGTGGTTGGCCAGCGTGGCCACCAGAATGCCCAGCACGATGGGCCAGGGCTTGCGAAACCGGGCGGCCAGCACCAGTGACAGCAACTGCGTTTTGTCGCCCATTTCGGCGAGGGCGACGATGCCGGTAGAGATCAGAAAGGCTTCCATGACGGGCGCCATCTTATAGGCCCTCTGCGAAGCAGGGTCATGGGGTCATGGACCGGTCAATCATTGACTGGTCAATTAAAATCCGCCCCATGCCTGACAACAGCACACCTGCCCGCTTTTACGAAGCCGGCCAGTACCCACCCGAACAAAGCGTGGGCTACCTGCTCAACAAAGTGCTCTCGTCCATCCTGTCGCAAGCCGACAGCCGGCTGGCCGCCTACAAGCTGACCTACGCGCAGTGGGTACCGCTGTTCAAACTGTTCAAGGAAGACGGCTGCACCCCGATTGCCATGGCGCGCGACCTGTCCGTGGACCCGGCGGCCCTGACCCGCTCCCTGACCCGGCTCGAAACCAAAGGCCTGCTGCGCCGTGAACGCTCCACCCAGGACCGGCGTGTGGTGCACCTGCGCCTGACCGACGAGGGCCGCGCCGTCGCCGAGCATGTGCCCGGCGTGCTGGCCGAGGTGCTCAATGCCCACCTGAGCGGCTTCAGCCACGACGAGTGGCAGCTGCTGCTGGGACTGCTCAGCCGCATGCTCGCCAATGGCGAAGCACTCAAGGCCACCATGGCCAATACACCCGACACCCCGACTTCCGACGCACCATGAATTTACGATCCACACCCCGGCGCGCCATCGGCTGGACCTTGGCCAGCGCAGCACTGCTGTCGGCCTGCAGCAGCCCCGCGCCGCAGTCCACGACCAGCCCCTGGTCTGCCCGTCAGTTGGGCCTGACCGCCCCCGCCAGCAGCGAGATCGCCGCCGACTGGTGGACCACCTGGGGCGATGCGCGTCTGCAGGCACTGATCCGGCAGGCCCTGCAGGACCACCCGAACATGCAACAGGCCCAGGCGCGCGTGCGCCGCATGCAGGCCCTCGCCGGCGCGGCCGACGCGGCCTCGTTGCCGCAGGTGGGTCTGGGCGCCGATTTCAGCCGCCAGCGCTACAGCGCCAATGGCCTGTTCCCCAAACCGATCGCCGGCAACACCTGGAACAACGACACCCTGCAGGTCAGCCTGGGCTGGACGCCCGACCTCTGGGGTGAGCACGCCGCCGCGCTGGCTGCCGCCGTGGGCCAGACCCGCGCCGCCGAAGCCGAAGCCGCCATGGCCAGCCAGATGCTGGCCTCGCAGATCCTGCGCGCCAGCATCGGTCTGGCCCGCCTGCTGGCGCAAAGCGAGACCAGCACGCAGCTGATCGCGCTG
>JAYRQF010000119.1:0-4318 GCA_041910735.1 Limnohabitans sp. | reverse complement strand
GCGGCGTGAGCACCACATTGGGCAGAGCGCGCAGGGCAGCGGGCACGCGAGGCTCGTCGGCGTACACATCCAGACCCGCACCAGCGATCACGCCTTTTTCCAGCGCCTCGATCAGCGCCGACTCATCGACCACCGAGCCACGGGCAACGTTGATCAGAAAGCTTTTTGGACCCAGCGCCTTGAGCACCTCGGCATTGATCAGATGACGTGTGGCCGCGCCGCCGGGCGTGATGACCAGAAGGAAGTCCGACCACGACGCCAGCGCCGTGAGCGAGGGCTCATGGGCATAAGGCACATCGCTGCGGGCCGAACGTGTGTGGTAACGGATATCCATGTCAAAAGCCGCGGCACGTTTGGCAATCGCCTGACCGATGCGGCCCATGCCCACGATGCCCAACCTGGAACCTGTGAGCTTGCGCGTGAGCGGGAACGGACCTTTTTCCCATTCACCCTTGCGGGTGAACTGGTCGGCTGCCGGAATGTTGCGCGCCACGGCCAACAACAGGGCCAGACCAAGGTCGGCCACATCATCGTTGAGTACATCGGGGGTGTGCGTGACTGGCACGCCTCGTGCCTTGGCGGCCTGCACATCCACACCGTCGTAGCCCACACCACAGATGGTGATGATCTCAAGCCTGGGGCACTGATCCATCAGCGACGCATCGATGCGGGCCTCGCCGCCACCCACCATGCCCCGCACACGGGCCAGCACTTCGGACGTGGCCGCCTCATGGGTGTGCACTTCAAAACGGGCCTTCAGGCCTTCAGACAAAAAAGGAGGAATGCGGGAAGTTTGCAGGATGTCGATCTTGCTCATGCGTGTCCTGAGGGTGACGGTTTGAGGGTTTGCCCGAAGACCACGGGCAGGGCGTTTCAATCATCATACGATAGTATTTTTGAAAGACACCTTCTCGTTTCCCCTGACGTCTGTCACCCACGCACCATGACCTCTACCCCACGCAAAAAACCTTCAGAACTCCGCTCCCAACAATGGTTCGGTCGTCAGGACCGTGACGGCTTTGCCTACCGCAGCTGGGTCAAGGGCAAGGGCGTGCCGCACGACCAGTTCGACGGCCGCCCCGTGATCGGCATCTGCAACACCTTCAGCGAACTCACACCCTGCAACTCGCACTTTCGCACCCTGGCCGAGCAGGTCAAGATTGGCGTGTACGAGGCCGGTGGCTTCCCGCTCGAATTCCCGGTCATGTCACTCGGTGAAACGCTGCTGCGCCCCACCGCCATGCTCTACCGCAACCTCGCCAGCATGGATGTGGAAGAAAGCATCCGCGGCAACCCGATCGACGGCGTGGTGCTGCTGATGGGCTGCGACAAGACCACGCCTTCGCTCCTGATGGGCGCCTCCAGCGCTGGCTTGCCCACCATCGGTGTGTCGGGCGGCCCCATGCTCAACGGCAAATGGCGCGGCCAGGAGCTGGGCTCGGGCACCGGCGTGTGGAGCATGAGCGAGCAGGTGCGCGCCGGCACGCTCAAGCTGCAGGACTTCTTTGAAGCCGAAAGCTGCATGCACCGCAGCCACGGTCACTGCATGACCATGGGCACCGCCAGCACCATGGCCAGCATGGTCGAGGCCCTGGGCATTGGTCTGCCGGGCAATGCGGCCTACCCTGCCGTGGACGGCCGCCGCAACGTGCTGGCGCGCGAGGCCGGTCGCCGCATCGTCGAGATGGTGCACACCGACCAGACCATCAGCAAAGTGCTGACCAAAGAAGCGTTTGAGAACGCCATCCGCACGCTGGCGGCCATTGGCGGCTCGACCAACGCCGTGATCCACCTGATCGCGATCGCCGGCCGCCTGGGCCTGCAGCTCACGGTGGACGATTTCGAGCGTCTGGGCAGCGAACTGCCCTGCCTGCTGAACCTGCAGCCCTCGGGCGAACACCTGATGGAAGACTTCTGCTACGCCGGCGGCCTGCCGGTGGTCATGAAAGAAATCCGGCACCTGCTGCACACGGACATCGTCACCGTGAGCGGCAAGACCGTGGGCGAGAACATCGCCAACGCCGAAAACTGGGACCCGCGCGTCATCAAGAAGTTCGACGCACCCTTCAAGGAAAAGGCCGGTATCGCCATCCTGCGCGGCAACCTCGCGCCGCGCGGCGCTGTCATCAAGCCCAGCGCGGCCACGCCCGAACTCATGGTTCACACCGGTCGCGCCGTGGTGTTTGAAGACAGCAATGACTTCCACAAACGCATCGACGACGAGAACCTGGACGTGGACGAAAACTGCATTCTGGTGCTCAAGAACTGCGGCCCCAAGGGCTACCCCGGCATGGCCGAAGTCGGCAACATGCCGCTGCCGCCCAAGGTGCTACGCAAAGGCATCACCGACATGGTGCGCATCTCCGACGCCCGCATGAGCGGCACGGCCTACGGCACCGTGGTGCTGCACACCACCCCCGAGGCTGCTGCCGGTGGCCCGCTGGCCATCGTGCAAAACGGCGACATGATCGAACTCAACGTGCCCGAGCGCAAACTGCAGCTGCTGATCACAGACGATGAACTGAAAGCACGCTTGGCCAAGTGGACCCCCCCCGAGCCGCCGCTCAAGTCCGGCTACTGGAAGCTCTACACCGACCATGTGCTGCAGGCCGACCAGGGCGCAGACCTCGACTTCCTTGTGGGCCAGCGCGGCGCGTTCGTGCCCAAAGACAACCACTGACAACCATTCAGCGAGAACACCATGCGCATTCTTGTGACCGGCGGCGCCGGTTTCCTGGGGGCCCGTCTGGCCCGTGAAATCCTCCAACGCGGCCAGCTCTGTGGCCAAGCTGTCAAGGAACTGGTCATCGCAGACCTGTTCCCCGCACCTGCTGACTTGCAGGCCGATCCGCGCGTGAAAAGCCACGCCGGCCCCATGCTGGAGCAGGGCGAACTGCTGGCCAGTGGCTTTGACGGCGTCTTCCATCTGGCCTCAGCCGTCTCGGGGGAATGCGAACTCGACTTCGATCTGGGCATGCGCTCCAACCTGGACAGCACACGCCTGCTGCTTGACAGCATCCGCAGCTCGGGCAAGGTTTCGCGCTTCGTGTTCGCCAGCTCGGTGGCGGTGTTCGGCCCCTACGCCGACCAGCCCATGCCGGCGCTGGTGACCGACACCACCCTGCCCTCACCCCAGACTTCCTACGGCACGCAAAAGCTGATGCTGGAATACCTGGTGGCCGACCAGACCCGCAAAGGCTTCATTGATGGCCGCTCGGCCCGCCTGATGACCGTCACCGTGCGACCGGGCAAGCCCAACGGCGCCGCCTCGTCGTTTTTCAGCGGCATCATCCGCGAGCCACTGGCTGGCATGGAGAGTGTGTGCCCGGTGGACGCCAGCGTGTCGCACCCGGTGTCCTCGCCCGCCACCACCATCCGCAGCCTGATCGCCGTGTTCGAGGCCAGCCAGGCCACGCTGGGCAACCGCCTGGCGCTGAACCTGCCCGGCCTGAACGTGACGGTGCAGCAGATGCTGGACGCACTGGAAAAAGTGGGCGGCAAGGCGGTGCGCAGCCGTGTGCGCTTTGAGCGCGACGAACGCATTGCCGGCATCGTGGGCAACTGGGCGCGTGGCGCCACCAGCGAGCGCGCCAACGCGCTGGGCCTGCAGGCCGACAGCTCGTTCGAGTCCATCATCGAGCAGTACATCGACGACTGCCGCAAGCAGCCAGGCTATCCCGCTGAAGCGCTGAAGGGCCTGTAAGCCCTGGGGTGTGCTCAGAAGTGCGTACTGATGGCGCCGGTGATGCGCGCCTCGTCATCGACCAGCGCCATCCAGCGCCACTTGTCGAAGGTGGTGCAGGGGTGCGAAATGCCCAGCGCAATGCGGTCACCCACCTGCGGCGCGGGGCCGGCCGGGTCAAAGCGCATGTGGGCGTGCTGGTCGCTCAGCGCCTGAACCTGCCAGTGCGTGGGCGTGACCGTGATGGCGTGGCTGCCACGCGGCGCCCAGCGCACCGGAAGGGGCATGCGCTGGTCAAAAGACAGGTCGCGCCGGCCTGCGCTCAGCAGCGCCAGCCCGGGTTCAGGCACCGACTGCACCAGGGTCCAGATTTCCAGCGCGGGTTGCAGAGAACTGCCCAACCCCTCGCGCTGTTCCACCAGTTGCAGGAAACGCGCGTAGTTGCCATGGTCATGTGTCACGTAACAGCCCGAACGCAACACGCCCTGCACCGGACGGCTGAGCGGGTAAGCGGTCAGCAGGGGAATCACCAGATCGAAGATGGCCGAACCGCCCGCCGTGATCAACAGCCGATCGTCCCCCCAGAGCGCCTCGGCATCGATGGCCTGCACCACCGAGCGCGTGCGCCGCACCAGT
>JAYRQF010000118.1:0-14752 GCA_041910735.1 Limnohabitans sp. | reverse complement strand
AGCAGGCGCCTCGGTGGTCGTGGTCACCGGTTTCAGGCGCTGGCTTTCACCCATTGCGTTTTCACGGGGGCCTTGGAGGAAGCCTTTTTGGCCACAGCCTTGGCTGCGGGTTTGGCCGCTGCGTTGACCACTTTGGTCACGGCTTTGGACGCGCTGCGCTTTGCGGTCTTGCGAGGCGCCGCAGGTTGGGCCGGCGCTGTCGCGACCGCTGGCGTGAGGGCCGCTTTGGCGGCGCCTTGCGGCTGGGCGTGCCTGCGGATGAATGCCACCACCTGCGGGTACACCACATCGCGCCAGCGGCGGCCGCTGAAGATGCCGTAGTGGCCGGCACCCTCGACTTCCAGATGCTGGCGGTCGTTTTTGGGGATGCTGCTGCACAGGTCCTGGGCGGCGCGGGTCTGGCCCGAACCGGAAATGTCGTCGAGCTCGCCTTCCACCGTGAGCAGGGCGGTGGTCTTGATGTCTTGCGGGCGCACGCGCTCAAGCTTGCCATCCACACCTTTCACGTCCCAGGTGCCGTTGACCAGTTTGAAGTCCTGGAACACCGTCTTGATGGTCTCAAGGTAGTAGTCGGCATCCATGTCGAGCACGGCGTTGTACTCGTCGTAGAACTTGCGGTGGGCCTCGGCGCTGGCACCGTCACCCTTGATCAGGTCTTTGAAATAGTCGTAGTGGCTGCTGGCGTGGCGGTCGGGGTTCATGGCCACGAAACCGGTGTGCTGCAGGAAGCCCGGGTAGACACGGCGGCCGGAGCCGGGGAAGTTCGGCGGGACGCGGTAGATCACGTTGTTCTCGAACCACTCGAAGCTCTTGTGGATGGCCAGGTTGTTCACGGCGGTGGGCGATTTGCGTGCGTCGATCGGGCCGCCCATCATGGTCATGCTCAAAGGTGTCTTCTCGCCACGGCTGGCCATCAGCGAGACAGCGGCCAGTACAGGTACGGTGGGCTGGCAGACGCTCATCACATGGCAGTTGCCGTAGATGGCCTGAATGTGGCGGATGAACTCCTGCACATAGTTGACGTAATCGTCCAGGTGGAATTCGCCGTCCGACATCGGGACCAGACGGGCGTTTTTCCAGTCGGTGATGTAGACCTTGTGGTCCTGCAGCATGGTGCGCACGGTGTCGCGCAGCAGGGTGGCGTAGTGGCCCGACAGGGGAGCCACGATCAGCACCGGAGGCTGAGCCTTCAGGGCCTTGAGTGTGTCGGGATCGTCGGAAAAGCGCTTGAAGCGGCGCAGTTCGCAGAAAGGCTTGTCGATTTCAACGCGCTCGTGGATGGCCACATCCACATGGCCGCCCACTTTCACGGTACGGATGCCGAACTCTGGCTTGACGTAGTCTTTGCCCAGACGGTGGATCAGGGCGTAGGCGGCCGAAACACGTTGCGCCAGCGGGGTCTGGGAGGCCGGGTTCAGGGGGTTGCTGTAGAGCTTGGAAGCCGCCTGTGCCAGATCGGCAAAGGGCTCCATGAAGGAGCGCTGGGTTTCGTAGAGCTGGTAAAGCATGGTGGGTCCCTGTTAAATGGTGCGGTGCAACAATGGTACCGGAGCTGTTGGCTGGATTTTGGAGAGTTGACCCTAATCATCTTTCGCGACCCTGAACAGGGTGACGCCTGCGTGACATGGGGATGAACAGGCACAAAAAAACCGCCCGGAGGCGGTTTTTGTTGCGGATTGTGAAATCAGCCCACGACTTTGGCGATGGACTGGCACACGTAGTCGATGTTCTTGCTGTTGAGCGCGGCCACGCACATGCGGCCGGTGTCGGTGCCGTACACGCCGAATTCATTGCGCAGGCGCACCATCTGGTCCCTGGTCAGACCCGAGTAGCTGAACATGCCGATCTGGCTGGTGATGAAACCCATGTCTTGCTTGACGCCAGCGGCTTTCAGGCCGTCCACCAATTTTTGGCGCATGGCCTTGATGCGCACGCGCATTTCGGCCAGCTCCTGTTCCCACTGCGCGCGCAGTTCGGGGTTGTTCAGCACGGCAGCCACCACCGCGCCGCCGTGGATGGGCGGGTTGGAGTAGTTGGTGCGGATGGCGATCTTCAGCTGGGACAGCACGCGGGCAGCCTCTTCCTTGTCGGAGGCGACCACCGAAAGGGCGCCCACGCGCTCGCCGTACAGGGAAAAGCTCTTGGAGAACGAGGTGGACACGAAGATGTTCAGGCCGGCGGCCACGAACTTGCCGATCACGGCGCCGTCTTCGGCAATGCCGTGGCCAAAGCCCTGGTAGGCCATGTCCAGGAAAGCCGTCAGGCCCTTGGCCTTGACGACCGCAATCACCTGGTCCCACTGGGCAGCGGTGATGTCGTAGCCGGTCGGGTTGTGGCAGCAGGCGTGCAGCACCACGATGGTGCCAGGCGCAGCCGCGTTCAGGTCGGCCAGCATGCCTTCGAAGTTCACGCCCCGCTTTGCCGCGTCGTAGTAGGCGTAGGTGCCGACTTCAAAACCGGCGTTCACGAAGATGGCGCGGTGGTTTTCCCAGCTCGGGTCGGAAATCAGCACCTTGGCGTTCGGGCTGACCTTTTTCAGGAAGTCGGCGCCGATCTTCAGACCGCCGGTGCCGCCAATGGCCTGCACGGTCGACACGCGGCCAGACTTGACCACGTCCGAGTCGGCGCCAAACACCAGGCCCTTGACCGCGTTGTCATAGGCCACGATGCCGTCGATGGGCAGGTAGCCGCGGGCAGCGGGTTTTTCCATCATGGCTTTTTCGGCGGCCTGCACGCACTTGAGCAGGGGCAGTTTGCCTTCGTCGTCGAAGTACACGCCCACGCCCAGGTTGACCTTGTTGGGGTTGGTGTCGGCAGCGTATTGCTCGTTCAGACCCAGGATCGGGTCGCGGGGGGCCATTTCGACGGCGGAAAACAGAGACATTGGGAAAGTCCTAGGTTTGGGGTGGTCGGGTGGCGGACTGGCGAAAGCTCGGTTACGCTTGTCCGTTTGCCGCAATTTTAGCGGTCGCAAAGCACCTTTTTCCCCATGACAGAGCTTGTCGAAGTCACCGCAGAGGCCCCCAAAGGCCAGTTCGTCTCCTACCCGGATTCCCCCTTCGAGCTGTTTCAGCCCTACCCGCCGGCGGGCGACCAGCCCACGGCGATTGAAAAACTGGTGGAGGGCGTGCGCGATGGCGAGGTGTTCCAGACCTTGCTGGGCGTGACCGGCTCGGGCAAGACCTTCACCATGGCCAACGTCATTGCCCGTCTGGGGCGGCCGGCCATCGTGTTCGCACCCAACAAGACGCTGGCCGCGCAGCTGTACAGCGAGTTCCGCGAGTTTTTTCCAAAGAACGCCGTCGAATATTTCGTCAGCTACTACGACTACTACCAGCCCGAGGCCTATGTGCCCCAGCGCGACCTGTTCATCGAAAAGGACAGTGCGATCAATGAGCACATCGAGCAGATGCGCTTGAGTTGCACCAAGAGCATTCTGGAGCGGCGCGATGTGGTGATCGTGGCCACGGTTTCGGCCATCTACGGTATCGGGCACCCCGAAAGCTACCACCGCATGATCATGACGCTGCGGGTGGGGGACAAGCTGGGCCAGCGCGACGTGATTGCGCAGCTGATCCGCATGCAGTACCAGCGCAACGATCAGGACTTCAGCCGCGGCAAGTTCCGCGTGCGCGGCGACACGATCGACGTTTTTCCGGCCGAACACTCCGAACTGGCCATCCGCATCGAACTGTTTGACGACGAGGTGGAGAGCCTGCAGCTGTTCGACCCGCTCACCGGCCGCATTCGCCAGAAGATCCCGCGCTTCACGGTGTACCCGTCCAGCCACTACGTGACGCCACGCGACCAGGTGCTGGCGGCGGTCGAGACCATCAAGATCGAGCTGGACCAGCGCCTCAAAGAGCTGGTGGGCATGGGCAAGCTGGTGGAGGCGCAACGCCTGGAGCAGCGCACCCGCTTCGATCTGGAAATGCTCAGCGAGGTGGGCCACTGCAAGGGCATCGAGAACTACACACGGCATCTGTCGGGCGCGGCGCCGGGGGAGCCCCCGAGCACACTGACCGACTACATGCCGCCCGATGCGATCATGTTCCTCGACGAGAGCCACCAGATGATCGGGCAGCTCAGCGCCATGTACAACGGCGACCGTTCGCGCAAGACCACGCTGGTCGAATACGGCTTTCGCCTGCCCAGTGCGCTCGACAACCGGCCGCTCAAGTTCGAAGAGTTCGAGAAGCGCATGCGCCAGTGCATTTTTGTCTCGGCCACGCCGGCCGACTACGAAAACACGCACGCAGGCCAGGTGGTCGAGCAGGTGGTGCGTCCCACCGGCCTGGTGGACCCCGAAGTGGAGGTGCGGCCCGCCACCCACCAGGTCGACGATGTGCTGCAGGAAATCCGCATCCGTGTGGAGCGGCAAGAAAGGGTGCTGATCACCACGCTGACCAAGCGCATGGCCGAACAGCTCACCGATTACCTGAGCGACAACGGCGTGAAAGTGCGTTACCTGCACAGCGACGTGGACACCGTGGAGCGCGTCGAGATCATCCGCGACCTGCGACTGGGCGCCTTTGACGTGCTGGTGGGCATCAACCTGCTGCGCGAGGGGCTGGACATTCCCGAGGTCTCGCTGGTGGCGATTCTGGACGCCGACAAGGAAGGCTTCCTGCGTGCCGAGCGCAGTCTGATCCAGACCATCGGCCGTGCGGCGCGCAATGCCGGCGGCAAGGCCATCCTGTATGCCGACGTCGTCACCAAATCCATGAAAAAAGCCATGGACGAGACCTTGCGCCGCCGCGAAAAGCAGATCGCCTACAACGAGGCCCACGGTATCACGCCACGCACCATCATCAAGCAGGTCAAGGATCTGATTGACGGGGTCTACAGCGAGAAGTCCGGGCAGGAAGCCGAGCGCCTGGAGCAGGCGGCGCTGCAGCGCGCCAAGGTCGAGGACATGAGCGAGAAGGACATCGCCAAAGCCATCAAGCAGCTGGAAAAGCAGATGATGGAACACGCGCGCAACCTCGAATTCGAAAAGGCGGCGCGCGTGCGGGACCAGTTGGCCATCCTCAAGGAACAGGCCTTCGGGGCACCGGGCGGTGACCATGTGGTGCCACTGCTGCGGGGGTGAATAACCCCAGTTCCCGAGCAATTTGATCGGGCTTTTGGTATACTTGAGTTCCTTAGTCGGGAACTGGGGACATTCTCCGCCCGGCACGGTCCAGCCCAACCAAGGAGCCTGCCATGAGACTGACCACCAAAGGCCGTTTTGCCGTCACCGCCATGATCGACCTGGCCTTGCGCCAGCAGGCCGGTCCGGTGACGCTGGCTGCCATCAGCCAGCGCCAGCAAATCTCGCTGTCTTATCTGGAGCAGCTCTTTGGCAAGCTGCGTCGCCACCAGCTGGTCGAGTCCACCCGTGGACCGGGCGGCGGCTACACACTCGGGCGCAAGGCCGATGACATCACTGTGGCCGACATCATCCTTTCGGTGGATGAGCCGCTGGATGCCACCCACTGCGGCGGCAAGGAAAACTGCCATGGTGGCGACAGCCGTTGCATGACGCACGACCTGTGGTCGGCGCTGAACGCCAAGATGGTCGAATTTCTCGATTCCGTCTCCCTGCAAAAGCTGGTCGACGACCAGATTGCCAAGGGGGTGGTGGTGGAGAGCAAACCCACCATCAAACGTGCGATTTCTTCCACTCCGGTGGTCAAGCCCATCCGCGTGACTGGTCCCAATTCTGTTTTTGACCTCGGCAACGTGTTTGCCAAGTCCTGATTTCCCCAACAAGAAGTACAGCCATGAGCAGCACCCCGCACTTCCCGATCTACATGGACTACGGTGCCACCACGCCGTGCGACCCGCGTGTGGTCGACGCCATGATTCCCTGGTTGCGTGAGCATTTCGGCAACCCGGCTTCCCGCAGCCATGCCTGGGGCTGGGAGGCCGAAGAAGCCGTCGAGAAAGCCCGCAAGGATGTGGCCGACCTGATCGGTGCCGATCCGCGCGAAATCGTCTGGACCAGCGGCGCCACCGAGTCGAACAACCTGGCCCTCAAGGGCGCGGCGCAGTTCTACAAGTCGCGCGGCAAGCACCTGATCACCGTCAAGACCGAGCACAAGGCCGTGCTCGACACCATGCGCGAACTGGAGCGTCAGGGCTTTGATGTGACCTACCTGGACGTGCAGGAAGACGGTCTGTTGGGCATGGATGCGCTGAAAGCCGCGATCCGCCCGGACACCATCCTGATCAGCGTGATGTTCGTGAACAATGAAATTGGCGTGATCCAGGACATCGCCGGCATTGGTGCGATGTGCCGCGAGAAGGGCATTGTTTTCCATGTCGACGCCGCGCAGGCCACAGGCAAGGTCAAGATCGACCTGAACACCCTCCCGGTGGACCTGATGAGCCTGGCCTCGCACAAGACCTACGGCCCCAAGGGCATCGGTGCCCTGTACGTGCGCCGCAAGCCGCGCGTGCGCCTCGAAGCGCAAATGCACGGCGGTGGCCACGAGCGCGGCATGCGCTCGGGCACGCTGCCCACGCACCAGATCGTGGGCATGGGCGAGGCCTTCCGCATCGCCAAACTCGAAATGGACCAGGACAACGCCAAGGCCGCCGCACTGCACAAGCGCCTGATCGACGGCCTGTCCGATCTGGAGCAGGTGTTCCTGAACGGCCACCCCACCCAGCGTGTGGCGCAGAACATCAACATGAGCTTCAACTTCGTCGAAGGCGAGTCGCTGATCATGGGCATCAAGGGCCTGGCGGTGTCTTCCGGATCGGCCTGTACTTCGGCCAGTCTCGAACCCAGCTATGTGCTGCGCGCCCTGGGCCGCAGCGACGAGCTGGCCCACAGCAGCCTGCGCATGACGATCGGCCGCTGGACCACCGAACAAGACATCGACTTTGCTGTCCAGACCATCCGCGAGAACGTGGCCAAGCTGCGCGAGCTCAGCCCCTTGTGGGAGATGTACAAGGATGGCATTGACCTGAGCACCATCCAGTGGGCAGCTCATTAAGGAGAAAATCATGGCTTATTCTGAAAAGGTCGTTGACCACTACGAAAACCCCCGCAACGTCGGCTCCTTCGACAAAGGCGACGAAGATGTGGGCACCGGCATGGTGGGTGCGCCTGCCTGCGGTGACGTGATGAAGCTGCAGATCAAGGTGAACCCGGCCACGGGCATCATTGAAGACGCCCGCTTCAAGACCTACGGCTGCGGCTCGGCGATCGCGTCCAGCTCGCTCGTGACCGAGTGGGTCAAGGGCAAGACGCTGGACGAGGCCGCTGCGCTCAAGAACAGCGAGATTGCCGAAGAGCTGGCGCTGCCGCCGGTCAAGATCCACTGCTCCATCCTGGCCGAAGACGCCATCAAGGCAGCTGTGGATGACTACAAGAAAAAACACGCGAACTGAGCATGGCCATCACTTTGACTGAAGCCGCTGCCCGGCATGTGAGCCGTTACCTGGCCAAGCGTGGCAAGGGCTTTGGCGTGCGCCTGGGCGTCAAAACCACGGGTTGCTCGGGTCTGGCCTACAAGCTGGAATACGTCGACGAGGCCGCCCCCGAAGACGTGGTCTTTGAGGGCCATGGCGTCAAGGTGCTGGTGGACCCCAAGAGCCTGGCCTACATCGATGGCACCGAACTGGATTTTGTGCGTGAAGGCCTGAACGAGGGCTTCCGGTTCAACAACCCCAACGAGCGCGACCGCTGCGGCTGCGGCGAGTCGTTCCGCGTGTGATTTCTCTGCAGGCCAACGATTTCGAGCTGTTCGAACTGCCGCAGCAGTTTGCGCTGGACCGCGCGCGGCTCGAAGAGCGCTGGAAAGCCCTGCAGCGCGAGGCGCATCCGGACCGTTTTGCTGCCGAGGGCAGTGCCGCCCAGCGTGTGGCCATGCAGTGGTCGGTGCGCATCAACGAGGCCTGGCAGCGCCTGAAGGACCCGCTCAAACGCGCGGCTTATCTGTGCGAGTTGCGCGGCGTACCGGTGCAGGCCGAAAGCAACACCGCCATGCCACCGGCGTTTCTGATGCAGCAGATGGAATGGCGCGAGGCGCTGGAAGACACCACCGAAATGGATGCTCTGGAAAACCTGGCCGACGAGGTGGCCGCCGAGCGCAAGCGGGTGCAGCAGTCGCTGGGGCACCTGCTGGACGAGGCGGGTGACATGCAGGCTGCAGTTGGGCAGGTGAGGGCGCTGATGTTCATCGAGCGTTTCGCTGCCGAGGTGGACGCTAAACTCGACAAATTGTCGGCCTGACCGCGTCCCTGAAAGGACGCTTTTTTCTTTTGAACCATGGCGCTTTTGCAGATTTCAGAACCGGGCCAGTCGCCGGACCCGCACCAGCGGCGCATTGCCGTCGGCATTGACCTGGGCACCACCCATTCGCTGGTGGCGGCGGTGCGCCATGGCGTGGCCGAATGCCTGCCTGATGCCGAAGGCCGGGTGATATTGCCCTCGGTGGTGCGTTACCTGAACGGACAGGGCCGACAGATTGGCCATGACGCGCAGCAGAATGCTGCCCAGGACCCTGCCAACACGATCGCTTCGGTCAAGCGCTTCATGGGCCGTGGCCTCAAGGACATCGCGCACCCCGAGAAGCTGCCCTACCGGTTTGTGGACCAGCCGGGCATGCTGGCCATCGAAACGGTGCAGGGCACCAAGTCGCCGGTGGAGGTGAGCGCAGAAATTCTGGCCACACTGCGCTACCGCGCCGAAGACAGCTTCAACGACGATCTGTATGGCGCCGTAATCACTGTGCCGGCCTACTTCGACGATGCCCAGCGTCAGGCCACCAAGGACGCCGCGCAGCTGGCGGGCATCAACGTCCTGCGCCTCATCAACGAGCCGACGGCGGCGGCGATTGCTTACGGTCTGGACAACGCGGCCGAAGGCATTTATGCCGTGTTCGATCTGGGCGGTGGCACGTTCGACATTTCCATCCTGCGCCTGACGCGCGGGGTGTTCGAAGTCATGGCCACCGGCGGCGATTCGGCGCTGGGCGGTGACGACTACGACCGCGCGCTGGCCGACTGGGCGCTGGCGCAGGTGCCCGGCATCCATGCCGAAACCGCTGAGGACAAAACCCGCCTGAAAGCCGCAGCGCGCGCAGCCAAAGAGGCGTTGACTTCTTCTGCGCAAACCGCGCTGTCGGTGGAACTTTCCTGCGGCAAGCTGTGTGTGCAGGTGGGGCGCGCTGACTTCGAAGCGGTCACCGCAGCCCTGACCCAGCGCTGCCTGTCGGCGGTGCGCAAGGCCTTGCGTGATGCTGGCCTGTCCAAAGACGAGGTCAAGGGCGTGGTCATGGTGGGCGGCTCGACCCGCATGCCGCAGATCCAGCAGGTGGTGGGCGACTTTTTCGGCCAGGCGCCGCTGAACAACCTCAATCCGGACGAAGTGGTGGCGCTGGGCGCGGCCATTCAGGCCAACCAGCTGGCAGGCAATGACCCTGCTGGCGATCTGCTGCTGCTGGACGTGATCCCGCTTTCCTTGGGCATCGAGACCATGGGTGGTCTGGTCGAGCGCATCGTGCCGCGCAACCAGACCATTCCGACCGCGATGGCGCAGGACTTCACCACCTACCAGGACGGCCAGACCGCCCTGGCGCTGCATGTGGTGCAGGGCGAACGCGATCTGGTGCAGGACTGCCGCAGCCTCGCGCGCTTTGTGTTGCGCGGCATCCCGCCGATGGCTGCGGGGGCGGCACGCATCCGTGTGACCTTCACCGTGGACGCCGACGGCCTGCTGCAGGTGTCGGCCAAAGAGCAGCTCAGTGGCGTGGAAGCGCGCATCGATGTCAAGCCGTCTTACGGCCTGTCGGACGAACAGATCGCCACCATGCTGCAGGACAGCTTTGCCACCGCGCAAGAAGACATGCAGGCGCGTGCGCTGGTCGAAGCCCGTGTGGACGCAGACCGCATGCTGCTGGCCACGCGCAGCGCCTTGCAGGCCGACGGCCATTTGTTGTCGCAAGACGAACGTGCGGCCATCGACCGCCTGATGGACGCACTGCAGCAGGCGATTTCCACTGAAACCGACGCCAAGGCCCTGGAAGACCAGACTCAGGCCCTGGCCAAAGGCACCGAGGCCTTTGCCGCCGAGCGCATGAACCAGAGCATCCAGAAAGCCCTGGCCGGGCAGAGCATCCAGAACGTATAAGACACCACCATGCCGGTCATCAAGATCCTTCCCCACGCCGAACTCTGCCCCCAGGGTGCCGAGATCACCGCTGCCGCGGGCACCAGCATCTGCGAAGCCCTGCTGGAGAACCACATCAACATCGAGCATGCCTGCGACATGAGTTGCGCCTGCACCACCTGCCATGTGATCGTGCGCGAAGGCTTTCGAAGCCTCAACGAGATGGAAGAAACCGAGGAAGACCTGCTCGACCGCGCATGGGGTCTGGAGCCCGACTCGCGCCTGAGCTGCCAGGCCATTGTCGGGCGCGAGAATCTGCTGGTCGAGATTCCCAAATACACCATCAACCACGCCAAAGAAAACCACTGAGCCATGCGCCAGATCGTCCTCGACACCGAAACCACGGGCCTGTCGGCCGAGACGGGTGACCGCATCATTGAGCTCGGCTGCGTGGAGCTGTTCAACCGCAAGTTGACCGGCAACAACCTGCATTTCTATTTCAATCCCGACCGCGACAGCCATGAAGACGCGCTGCGGGTGCACGGCATCAGCAACGAGTTCCTGCGGGACAAGCCAAGGTTTTCCGAGCTGGTCGAAGAAATTCTGGCCTATGTACAGGGTGCCGAAGTCATCATCCACAACGCGCCGTTCGACATCGGCTTTCTGAACAAGGAACTGGAACTGCTGGGCAAACCGCCGTTCAGGAGCTTTGTCAGTGGCGTGATCGATTCCCTGGCCATGGCCAAGGAGATGTTTCCTGGCAAGCGCAACAGCCTGGACGCCTTGTGCGACCGTCTGGAAGTGGACAATTCGGGCCGTACCCTGCACGGCGCCTTGCTGGATGCCGAGCTGCTGGCCGATGTCTACATCAACATGACCCGGGGTCAGGAAGCCCTGATCATGGAAGCTTCCGAGACCACCTCGGTTGGCAAAGTGACGGCCCGCGTGGACCTGAGCGGTTTTCAGCTGCCTGTGCTGGTGGCCAACGAACAGGAACTGGCCGCCCACGAAGACGTGCTGGCCCAGATGGACAAAGCCAGCGGCGGCAAGACCGTCTGGAGAAATCTGTCAGGTTCGGCGCCTGCCTGAAAAACTGTGGCATAATTGCGGTCTTCGCTGGAAACAGTGAACGACAACGAAGTGGGTGGTTAGCTCAGTGGTAGAGCATCGCCTTCACACGGCGGGGGTCGGGGGTTCGAAACCCTCACCACCCACCACTTCAAGCCCCCCCAATACATTTCTTCATTGCATCAATGCCATGTCCAGGCATTGGCCTGCACTTGCCCGAATGTGTGCAGCGCGCTGCGATATGTTGGCAAACCTTGCCTCCGCAGCCATCGGGACCTCGACACTGACAGGCGTCGCGGCTGGGACGGCCCTGATCAAATCCACCAAGGGCATTGAGCCCGAAGCCAAATCGCGGGACGAACTCAAGGCCTTCGGCGAGGCCGAAAAAGAAAAATGGGGGCGGCTCATACGAGCAGCCGGACTCAAACCGGCCAGTTGAACGCCTGCCTCACTGACCAGAGGCTGCGATCTGGGCCCGTATCTGGTCCAGTTCGGTGGCCTTGAGGGTCGGGATGCCCAGGTTTTGCGCGGCGGTGCTGGAAAACAGCGCCGCGTTCTCCAGAAAGAAAATGCGGCTCTTGGGTTGTGACAGCGACTGGGCGAGTTGTGGGTTGAACAGCGACCATTCGCTGGCCAGGCTGGCTGTGAGGTCGGGGGCCGTCACGGGCAGGGTGCTGCCCAGAATGTCCGCTTCCTGCACCAGCACGGCCAGGCAGTCGCGGTCTTCCAGCACGAACTCGCGTTCGGCCACGAGGCCGTGCGACTGTTTGACGCCGGAGGGGTCCGTTTTGAGTATGCAAAAGGCAATCATCTCCTGATCTGCCTGGGCGACCTGGTGTTTGGCCATGATCGGCGTCAGCTGCTCCACCGCAATCGTCTCGAGTTCGGCCGGAAACCGGTTGACCTTGCCATTGTGAAGATAGTCGTGTCCCAGCATGACCACCAGGGCGATGCATTCCAGGCAGGCGTCTGCCTGTCTGGTGGTTTGGGTTCGTCGCTGCGAAAGCAGCAGGTGGGTCATGCACACCATGGTGTCCGCCATGTGCAGGCGGTTGTGGTAAGCCGGTTCGGCCGCATGGAGCACCCGGGCCGCGCCCTCGATGTTGGCGGCAATTTCATGGGCACAGTTCACCAAAGTCTGCAGACGGGGGGATGCTTGGGCTGTGGACCAGCCAAGCCTTTGCAGGCAGCGGTCAAAAACGAGCGCCAGACCTGGCCATTGGGCTGGCCAGCACTCGCGCAGGTTCAGCAGCGACTGTTGCAGGGAGTCCAGAAGGTCGATGCCATCAACTGACGCGGTGGAGGTGAAAGGCATGGTGCTCATGGTTTGAATCGATGTGTGTGGCGCACGTTTTGCCAAAACAGCAAAAAACAGTGTAAATAATAGTCCATCGATTTACTGACAAAACTGACTGTTTTGTCGAAAGCGTGCGTGTGCGAATGATTTTGCGCCTTTTATGAACTGTCTTTGGGGGCGGATGTCAAAGCCTGCACCACGGCCTGCAGCACCGGTGCGTCGTGGTGGTGTGGCTCGATCTGGCGCGCCAGGATTTCAGGGCCTGCGGCCTGCTGCAGCAGCTGCAGTTGCGACACCAGCAGGCGAAACTGCATCAGGGCCAGTTCGGGTTGGACCTGGGGGTCGATCACCACGGCGCGCACTTTCTGACGTTCTTCTTCTTTCTGCGCCGCGACCTCGGCTTTGGCTTCATCGGTGAGCCGCTGCACGTCCTCGGCCGACAGGTGCAGTCGTTCGGTTTCGGCGGCCAGCAGGTCGCGGGCTTTGGTGTCGAGTTTGCCCCCTTGCCAGGCGTGCAGCAGGCGTTGGCGGAATGTTTCGCGGTCAATGCGCAGCTGGTCGGTGAAGGCCGAGGCCAGCAGGCCGGCAGGGATGGCGAAGATGCCAATACCCATCAGCGACAGCACCACCGTCAGGGCGCGGCCCATGGGGGTGACCGGGGAAATGTCGCCGTAACCCACCGACGCCAGCGTGACCACCGCCCAGTAGATGGACTGCGGGATGTTCTCGAACTTGTCGGGTTGGGCCTCATGCTCAAACAGGTAGCCCATGCTCGCGGTCAGCACCACCAGCAGCAGCATCACGAACACCGAGGCAAAAATCACCTGCCATTCGCGTTTGATGACCTTGTAGAGCGTGGTGGTGGCCGAGGTGTAGCGCGTGAGCTTGAGCAGCCGCATGAGACGGAACACACGCAAAAAGCGCAGGTCCAGACCGGTGGCGATCACATGCTCCAGCAGAAATGGCAGGATGGCCAGCAGGTCCACCACGGCCTGACTGCTGCGGGCAAAGGCCCAGCGGGGTGACCAGTTTTTTTTGAAGCTGTGGTGCTCGGGTGCGCAGTAAAGCCGTGCGATGTATTCCACCGTGAAAATCCAGAACGAAACCATGTCGATGACGTGGAACTCGCGGGCAAAGAGGCTGCGTACCGATGTGACGGATTCGAGCACCACCGAAACGATGGACACCAGCACCCAAAACACGATGAAGTTGTCCACGTAGGTGCGCAGCTGCCCCGAATGCCCGGTGGGTTCGAGCAGGGCGTGCAGCTTGCCGCGCAGGCTGCGGTGGCCGTTGAGGTGCTGAAATTCTTGCCAGGCCGGCACCACATAACGGGTGAGCTTGAAGATCCGCATGAGCCGCAGCACCCTCAGCACCCTCAGCACTTCCACATCCAGCGGGATCACGGCTGCAAAGTAAAACGGCGCAATCGCCACCAGATCGACCAGCGCGTAAGGGCTGACCATGTAGCGCAGACGTGCAAAGCGTTTGCCACGGTAGTCCGGGTCATGTGGGGCCGCACCCAGACGCAGCAGGTATTCCAGCGTGAAGATGCCCACCGACAGCACATCGAACCATCTGAAAAAGGTCTCGTGGTGGCTGTAGAGCGCGCCGTTGTGTTCGGCCACGACGGCCAGCACACTGAAAATGATCAGCCAGCCGATGCCGTTTTCAACTTGACGGAACCAGCCCTGTCCGTTGTCTGTGTCGAACAGCCAGTGGTAAATCTGGGCCCAGAACCGACGGGGGGTGTCGGTGGAGCCATGTGCAGCCGGAGTACCCATGTTGAACGCGCCTGATGGAATGTCCCTGATTTTTTCAGGAAATGACCGTCAAAACTTGATCTGAGGCAAGAAATGCCCGTGATCAGGCAGGCACCGTGCCTGCGGCCGGCAACTGTCCCGACAGGGTCTGTACCGACTGTGCATGCAGCACTGCATCGACCACGGCCAGCGCGGTCGCCTCTGCGGCCATGACCGACAGCAGCAACAGGTCGGGCGGGGCGGGTTCGGCGCCCGTGGCCATGGCAAAAAGGGTGTCGCCATCGAACGGCGTGTGCACCGGGCGGATGGCGCGCGCCAGCCCGTCATGCCCGCTGATCGCCAGGCGCCTGGCCTGGGCCTTGTCCAGCCGGGCATTGGTGGCAAGGATACCGATGGTCGTGTTCGTGCCGGGGATAGGGGGCTGCAGCGTCTGGCCTGCCAGCATGGCCTGCTGTGTGTTGAGCAACTGGCGGCCATCCGGGGTGCGTGCGCCGGCCAGGATGCGGCCACTGTCCGGGT